>JBAVIH010000001.1:0-15024 GCA_049686695.1 Bryobacteraceae bacterium
CGCCGGTGGTGCCGCGCTACGGATCGGTTGGCGCGTCCGGCGACCTGATGCCTTCCGCCTATATCGCGCGCGTGCTGGTCGGAATGGGCGAAGCCGAATTCGACGGGCGCCGTATGGCCGCCGCGGACGCGCTCGAAGCCGCCGGTTTGCAGCCCATCCCGTTCGCGCCCAAGGAAGGCCTGGCGCTGATCAACGGCACCACCGTGATGACCGCCTGCGCCACGCTTTTGTGGCTGGACGCGCGGCGCGTGCTCGAAGCGCTGCTCTCCGCCGCAGCCTTGGCAGTCGAGGCCATGCAGGCTCCGGCGCAGCCCTTCGATGCCTGGGTGCAAGAGCAGAAAGGGCATCCCGGCCAGATCGCCGTGGCCGCGTTTATGCGCGAAATGCTGGCCGGCTCCGGTTATACCCACCCATCGGGCGGCCAGAGTTGTTATTCCCTGCGCTGCATTCCGCAAGGCCTGGGTCAGGTCTGGGAAGGCAACCAGGATGGCCGCGCCGTGATCGAGCGCGAGATCAATTCCGCCAACGATAATCCGCTGATCGATCCGGAAACCGGCGCCATGCATAAAGCCGGCAATTTTTACGGCGGCCACATCGCACGCCTGCTGGACACCTGGAAGATCGATTTTGCCTCCATGGCCAATTGGGCCAATGCACTGATTGCGGTGCTGGTGGACGACCGTTTCAACCACGGCTTGCCCGCCAACCTGACGCCCGAGCCCGGCGTCAATTCCGGCTTCAAAGGGATGCAGTTGAGCATGACCAGCCTGGCCTGCGCGGTGCGGCAGATGGCCGGGCCCAGTTCCATCCACTCGCTGCCAACCGAGCAGTATAACCAGGACGTGGTGAGCCTGGGAATGCACGCCGCGGTCACCGCCATGGATGCTCTCGAATGCCTGCGCAACGAAACCGCGATGCTGCTGCTGGCCGTCACCCAGGCCGTGGACCTGCGGGGCGGGCAAGCCAAGTTGGGCCAGGGTTCGCGGCGCGTGTATGCTAGCGTGCGCCGCCTGGCCGAGTTCCAGTCCGCCGACCGTTTCATGGAATACGAAGTCGCCGCCGTCGCCGCGCTGATCGTCTCCGGCGGCCTGGCGGCCTGAAGGCAACAAACCCACGGCTACTTCGCCGCCTGGTTCAGCGCGCTCGCCGCCCCTTCAATCGTTTGGCCGGCATTTTCGAGCACCTTGCCCACGCGCACAATCTGTTCGTCGGCCAGCTTCCACTGCTTCTGTTCGATGCTCTCGCGCACGGCCGGCAGCGTCTTCACGGCGTAGCCGGTGTAGAACCCCGGAGCATAGATCTGGTGCTGGAACCACGGCCGGTTGGGCAGGCCCTGGCTCGAAAGAAAGGCGCGCTCCACCACCACCAGCCGGTCGTTTACCTCCTTCAGATCCGCGCGGGCCAGTACCGATCCGCCATTGGCGGCGGCGTGCGCAGCCGCCTGGTCGAAGGCCTGCGTGGCCCGCTCCAGGCCGGCGAGCCCGTTTTCGAGCGGCGCGAAATTCAGAAACGGCGGCACCGGTTCTTTCGACGGCGGCACGGTCCGCGCGCGAGGATCCTCCAGCGCGGTAAACACTCCGTCGTCGATCTGCCGGTTGCGCTCGATGGCCTGCTCGCGCTTCTCGCGCGCCAGTTTCTCCACTTCATCCACGTACCGGTGCAGGGTGTCGGCCAAGCCATGGAAATCGAACGGCAGCAGTTCCGCCCCGGCCAGCCGCATCACAGCCGTCCCGGCGGTCTGCGCCAGTGCTCGGCCGTACACGAAGGTCGTGTCGGAAAAGTGGGTGAACCAATAAAAATCGTCGTAGATGGAATGATAAATACCGCCGCCGTCTTCGCCGCCGAACCCCAGGTTCAATGACGCGATGCCCGCATGGTCGATAAACGCCGTGTAGTCCGAGCCCGAGCCCAGCGCGCCGATGCGCAAGTCCGGCCGCGTTCGCGCCTCCTCGCGCTCCGCTTGCGGCGTCATCCGATTGTCTCCCGCGATGCGCTGCATTTGCGCCCGCTTCCACACGGTCACGTTGCTCTCCGGGTCGACGATATCGCGCGCCACGCCATTGATGAAGTGCTCCAGCGAATGCGACCCCTCCACGCCCAGATAGCCGCGGCCGTTGCTGTCCGAGTTGATATACACCGCCGCCTTGCGCCCCAGTTCCTTGGCGTGCTCTTCGACCCATTCCGTCGATCCCAGCAGTCCCGGCTCTTCGCCGTCCCAGAGGCAGAACAGGATGGTGCGCTTGGGCTTCCATCCCTGCTTCAGCAGCGACGCCATCGCGCGCGCCTCTTCGAGCACCGCAATCGTACCCGAGATCGGATCTTCCGCGCCGTTCACCCAGGCGTCATGGTGATTGCCGCGCAGGATCCATTGGTCCGGATACGCCGAGCCTGGAATGCGCGCGATCACGTCGTAGATCGGCTTGCGGTCCCAGTTGAATTTCAACTTCAGATGGACTTTAGCGGGGCCCGGCCCGAGCCGGTACGTAATCGCGAGGCCGCCGCGCCACGCCGCCGGCGCCACGCGCCCCTCCAAGGCCGCCAGCAGCGGCTGCGCGTCCGCATAAGAAATCGGCATCACCGGTATCCTGGTCAGCGTTGCCGCCTGGTCGAGCGGCAGCCGCTTGGCTTCCGGCGTCGCGCCCACGCCCGGCGTCAGCGGGTCGCCCGGATAGACCGGCATATCCATCACGCTGCCGCGCTGCACGCCGTCCTTGGGGCGGTAAGGCCCGGCAGGAAAAGTCTGGCCGGGCGCGTAACCGTCGTCGCGCGGATCGGAGTAAATCAGGCATCCGATGGCGCCGTGTTCCGCCGCAACCTTCGGCTTGATGCCGCGCCAACTGCCCCCATAGCGCGCGATCACGATCGCGCCTTTCACCGACACGCCCTGCCGGTCCAAGGTTTCGTAGTCATCCGGCACGCCGTAGTTGACGTACACCAGCGGCCCGGTCACGTCGCCATCGATCGAGTACGCGTTGTAGGTGGGAAGCTGCTCGTCGTGCTGCGAGGAGGTTGGATCCACGGCCACCGCCGGCTCCTCGATCTTCGCCACGAAGCGCACCGGCTCGACCATCTCCAACAGCCGCTCTTTCGGGGTGGGAAAAAGCACGTCGAAGGTTTCGATGTGCGCGTCCAGACCCCACTCGAGGAACCTCTCAAGCAGCCACTCCGCGTTGTTGCGGTCGTAGGCAGACCCCACGTGATGCGGCCGCGCCGAGAGGCGCTCCATGTACGAGCGCATCAGAGCCGGATCCGGAATCGCGCGGAACTTGGCTTCCCAATCGCGCTCCGCACGCGCCGAATCGGCAGTGAATCCCTCGAGGGGCGCAAGCTCCTGCGGAATCGCCATCGGTGACGCAAGACACAAACCAAGCACTACAGCCAGACCCGTTTTCATAAGACCGTTATTGTACACCCCGCCGTGGCGCAGGTAGGACAGACCATCGCCTTTTGTGGTCTGTCATCGCTCACCAATGCGCGGCGCCTCGACAGACGACAAAAAACGATCGTCTGTCCTACTTCCGTCACTTCACGGCCACGGCATCCACCGCGAAGCCGGCATCCATCGAGGGCAGGCCTTCGAACTGCAGCAGCGTTCCGGCGGGCGGCCGCTCGGCATCGAAGACTTGCGCGCGGATCTGGCGCGCTTGCGCCGCGATATCGAGCGAGAGCGGATAATAATCGGCGAACGCCACTTTTCCCGGCGAAATCCCCGCCTTCGTCAGCTCCTTTTGCAGACGCTCGAAAGCCAGTTGCGTATCGCGCGGCTGGTAGCCGAAGGAAACCTGCGCGCCGGTCAGCACCACTTCGGCGGAATTAACCAGCGCGACCGATGCGATTCCGGATTCGCGCGGCAGGCCGTCCGGATCGAGAAACTGGAGCGGCCCAGCCGGATCGGCGCTCAGCCGCGCCACGGCTTCGCAGGCGGCCAGCGCGCTGCCCGGCGAGCGTTGGGTCTGCACGTAGTTCAGCGCCGCGCGCGGGTATGCGGCTTCCAGCAGGCTCCGCGTCGCGGCAATGTCGGCCAGCGTGCTCACGAAGCAGGTCACCCGCAGCACGTTCTGTGGGGTCGCGCCGGCGGCGCGGATGGCCTGGCCGAGTTGCCCGAGCGCTTGGCGGACCAGCGGCGCGGCCGGATCGAGCGGGCTCGCGGACGTTGCGGCCTGGGCCGAGAAGAACCCAAGCCCGTGCGGGTTCGCGTCCCTGTGCGCTTCCCCGATCGCCTCCAGCACCACTTGCGCGCCCTCCATCGGCAGCCCGCCGGCGCGCAGCAGGGTCAGCGCGGGCAGTGGCCGTCTGCGTGAAGTGAATTCCTCGCTCACCAGTTCGCGCACGCGCCGGACGTCGCCCGAGCCCGCCACGAACGCGCGAATTTTGAGCACGGTTTCGCCGCCCGAGTCCCGCCAGAGGGACTTCAGCGCCTCCCGCACCTGGTGCGTCAGCAACCCTTTGCCGATCAGCGGCGTTACGTAAAACGTCAGCCGCCGCGGATTGCCCGTGGTGACCGCCGGCAACTCGGCGGGCAGTTGCAGCACCTGCGTCCGCTCTTCCTTTTTCGAGCGCTTATCCTCAATGGGCGGTTGAGCGGCACTGGCGGCAACCGCGCCCAGCGTCAGCAAAACAATCCACCGTGGAAGGCGCGGTGCGCGCATAGACCTTGGATTGTAGCAAACGGGTGGAGGGGAGCCGGCGTGGCAACGGCAACGGATACGTTCCGCCGCTCGTCACAATGTAAGGTCCTCGTGGACGGCTACCGCGCCGGGAAGATATCGCGGACGGCTAGGAAACCCCGAAATTCCGCGGACCCTTCCGAGGCGCCGCCTAACTTGCCAATTTCTCGAACTGCGTAATTCGCACTTCGCGGTCTTCGAAGACGGCGCGGATATCCAGGCGACCGCCCATGGCTTCGATGTACTCGGCCAACGTGCTGATACAGATGTCGGAGCGGTGCTCGATCTTCGAAACCTCTGCCTGGCGGACGCCGAGGATTCCGGCGAGCTGCAACTGCGTCATCTCTTGCGACTTTCGCAACTGGCCGAGCGGCATAGCGGCCAGGCTCTTCTGGAACCGTTCCTCGATCCTCCGCTGCCGGTCAGCCGGCATCGCTTCCAGCAACTCACGAAAACTACGAGTGGGCATCAGATCCTTCCCTCCTTCCTGAGCTCAAATAGACGGCGTTCCAAGAGCCAATCCGCGACCGCGCCGTCCGGAATCTCGACGCGGCAAGCGCGAGTGCGAGCGCCACGTTCGCTTCTCAGTCTTCGAAGCGGTCCGGGTCGGTGATCTTCATCTCCAGCCAACCCTGGTGCGGGATGGCATCGACGGGGAGGCCGCCTTCCCACAGCGAGGATTGAAAGCGCAATCCCTGGCCGGCGGCGATCCCCAGAGCCTCGAGCGAGATCCGCACCTCCAGCACGCGGGCAAAGGCGCATTCGACGGCGCCTTCGGCCGGAACGGCCATCTTCGCTTCGGTTGGTTTGGCGGCGCCGTGGGTGAAGCCGATGGTGACCTGGCTCGTGTGCGCGCCGTCCAGCGTCTGGCCGGTGAAGCGCGCTTCCATTCCGCCCAGTTCGCGCTCGTAGTCCGGGTTGACGTCGATGCGCAGGTAGAAGTTCCGGCCGTCGGAGCCGAAGTACACTTCCTTGACCACGAACTTCTTGCCGTGCATGGAGCCGCTTCGTTCGTCGACGTGATAAACGCCGGCGCCCATCCACTCGAAATAGGAAGTGACCTCCCCGTCGATGACCGGCCGGATCGGGGCCGAGGGCGCCACCAGCACGGCGGGTAGCGCCATGCGCAGGATGGGACGCGAAAGCTCTTCGGGCGGCATCAGGTTGAGGAAGCGGTAGACGTTGGCGAGGTGGCTGCGGTAGAGCTGGTCGAACTCGGGGCGGTTGGCGGATTCGTGCTCCGGCCCGTACCACCAGCACCAGTCGCTGCCCTCGGCGATCAGCAGCTCTTCATAGGCCATCTTTCGTTTGTCGCCATTCCCCGCGGGCGCGGAATCGAAGGTCTCGCGGGCGCGCAGCAATTGCGTCCACGCCTGGTTGTCCTCTTCGGCGCCGATCCACACGTCGAAGTTGGCGTTGATCCAGGAGCCGGGGAAGATGCCGCCGAGCGGTTCCGGCGCCAGGCGCGCGAGGCCTTCGCTGACGGTCACCGCGCTCAGGCGCAAGTCGTCCTGAATGCGCCGGTAGAGCTCACGCAGAAACGGGCGCCCGTTGCGGTCGAAATACTCCCAGGCATTTTCGCCATCGAGAATAATGGGGACCAGCGCGTCGCGGCCGGCGCCCAGAATGCCGGCGCAGTTGTCGTAGATGCGTTTCAGAAAATCGTCGGCCGCCGTGGCAGCGTCCATCTTCGAGTAGACGAAACCGATCAGGTCGCTCAGGTAATGATCGCGGAAAATCACTTCCAGGGAATGCCCGGCCTGCTGCCAGCGGTAAGGCCGGTACAGCCCGTCCACGCCCACGGCGCGCCCCAGCGTGCGGTTGAGCACTCCGCTATCGGTGGCGGCCCAGCGGTAGCCGAGCTCGGCGGCGATAGCGAAGGCCTCGTCGGAGACCGAACCCTCCGACGGCCACAGCCCCGCCGGCGCGGCGCCGAACGTCTGCGCGGTATACTCGCGTGCCATTTCGAGCTGTTTGCGCGCGTCGCCGGGATAGCGGAAACGCGGCGGCAGGGGCACCCCGGGATGGGAAACGCCGGCGATCGCGGAATCGCACACCAGCGGCAGAATCGGGTGATAGTAAGGGGTAGTGGAGATTTCGATCTGGCCCGACGCCGCCAGCTTGCGGTACTCCGGCGCCACCTGGGCCACGATCTCGCGCTGCTTGGCTCCCATGCGCGCCTGGTCGGCGGGCGAGAAGTTGCGCCCGCGGCGCAGCCACTCGATTACTTCCTGGTCGTGCGCCTGAGACTCCTCGTCGAACCACGCCAGTTGCGACCACATCTGTAGATCGCGAAAATCCTGCGGCCCGAACATGGGCCGCGCTCCGGCGTTCTTCTGCGATTGCCAGGCGTCGAACAACTCGCCGTAGCGCGGGTAACGATAGATCATGTGCTGCGGATCGGAATAGAAGGAATGGCGCAGCAGGAATGCGCGATCCGCTTCGGTGAGGGATTCGGCGGGCTTCAGGGCGGCCTCGAGAAAGGGATCGCGGGCCGCGCCCGAGGCGTACTCGGCAACCTGGGCCATCATCGAAGGCACCAGATTGAAGGTCTGGTGGATGCGCGGAAACTCCTCCAGGATGCGCACCATGCCGTAGTAGTCCTTGAGCGCGTGCATGCGCGTCCAGGGCAGCTTGTACTCGCCCGAGGCCAGGTCCTTATAAAACGGCTGGTGCATGTGCCAGAGAAAGCACAGATAGATTTGCGGCATTGTCGAAAGTCCTGCGGCGAACAACCGTGCGCGGACGGGGCGCTGGAGCAGCGCGCCACGGCGCGCACGCCACGCGCGTTCTACTTCCCGAAAAAGCTCCGCGCCGGCGGCGGAGGATCGCTTTGGCGGATGGCGCGCCACAGCACGTCGTTCAATTCGTCGTCGTCGTTCCGGTCGGCCTCGTCGAAATCCATGTGCAGCGAAGCCTCGGCCCCGGGCCCTTTGGCGGGGTTCCTGGTGGTGAGCGAAATGCGCGGCTTCTCGGCCGTGTACGGGGCCGCGTCCGGCAGGGGTTGAAACACCGACGTCATCGGCCGTGCGCCGGCATCGAAATGAGTCATCGGCTTCACCCCCAGCAGAAACTCCATGGTACGCAACACCGAGGCCGTGTTGTACATGGTGCTGTCCACCTGGTGGCGCTTCACGTAGGACGAAATCACGAAGGCGGGCGAGCGGTGCGAATCCACGTGGTCCGGGCCGTTCTGCGCGTCGTCCTCCACCACGAAAATCGCCGTGCTGGTCCAGAACTTGGATTTGGACACCGCCTCCGCAATCATGCCCAGCGCGTAATCGTTGTCGGCGGCCATGGAAAGCGGACTGAGCGCGCCGGGCCTGGCCCCCGAGGTGTGATCGTTGGGGAGGCGCATCACGATCAGCTCCGGCATGTTTCCGCTCTTTTCGTACCCGGAGAATTCCTCCAGGAAAACCTTCGCCCGCTCGACGTCCGGAGTGCTCAGGTCGAACCCCGGATACTTCCAGTTGGTCACCTTAGCCAGCACCGGGTCGCGCACTCCGGTGATCTGGTCGGCGCCCGCGGCCGCGCCCTTCTTCTCGTCCACCATGTAGCCGAAATTGCGGATGCTGCGCCCGGCCAGGCTGGCATTGGTCCACAGGTATCCGGCCGGCGGCAGCGAGGCCGGGTCCTGCTCTTCGAAATCGTATTCCTTGCGGCGGTTCCCGTACTCGCTCGGCCAGAGCTTGACCACGTAGTCGGGCGCGATGGCCGCGGTGGACCAGTTGTGGCCGTCGGCGCTGACGTCGGCGTTGACGTAGAAATTATCCAGCAACACGAACTCGCGCGCCAGCTTGTGCAGGTTGGGCGTCGAGTTTTCGTCGAACAGCTCGAGCGATGGATCGCCGTTGCCCTCCTTCATGTCTCCCAACACCTGGTCGTAGGTGCGGTTTTCCTTGACGATGTAGATGACGTGCTCGATGTGCGGCAGGGGGCTGGTTTCGTCCAGCTTGCTGTCGCGGTAGGGCGAATCGGCCAATGCGGCCGCTGTCCACTTTTCGAGCTGGCCTTCAGTGAACGGCGAGATCCACGAAGCCGTCCCGGTTTGCATGCTCGCCACAAACTCTTCCGACGCCACGCCGGCATTCACCGGCTCGGGCCGGCGCGCGGGACTGGGCCCGTGCGGATTGGGGTACGAGCGCAGGCCTTTTCCGTTAAGCACCACCAGCGTTCCGGAGGGCAGCGCGCGCGCCGCCGTTGGATACCAGCCGGCGGGGATGAACCCTTTGACGTAGCTGCGGTCGCCCGTCAGATCCACCACCGCGACTGCGTTCGCGTCGGAGCAGGCCACGTACAGCCGGTGGCCGTCGGCGCTCAGCCCCAAGCCCGAAGGCGACATGCCGAGCGGCTGGCGCGGGGTCATCGAGATATTAATGTTCTCCACCACGCTCAGCTCCTTGCTCTCGGTCACGCCCACCGCATACACGCTGTTGGTATTGGTGGCCGCCACGAAGATGCGGGCCTTCCAGCGGGGCTCGCCCTCCACGTCTTCCGTGTTGCCGCCGGCGCGCCACACCATGTCGGTGGGATGCGCGCCAATCGCCACTCGCGCGAGCTGGCTGCCGCCCGACACATCGTAGTGACCGAGCGTGCCATCGGCCCAGTGGGTGACGAAGAAAGACTTGCCGTCGGGATGGAACAGGATGCGATACGGCCTTCTTCCTGTGCGGATGTGGTCGATCACCATGCCCGATTGAGGATTGACCACCGCGATGGTGTCGCGATTCAGCTCCGCTGCGTAAAGCAGACGGCCATCGGGCGAGAACGCGACGTCGCCGACAAAGTCCTCGGTAGTGCGGTTTCGCTCGGCCAGTTCGAAAGTGCGCCCCGCCGCCAGCTTGCCATCGGCCAAAGTGAACTCGAACACCGCTGCGCGCGCGCCGCCGCCCACATAGACCCGGTTGCTATGCGGCGCGAAGGCCAGCCCCAGCCAGGCGTCGGGCACCGGCGTCGAGCTGACGACTGCGCCGGTTCCGGCGTCGAGCACGGCAACCGATGGCGGCCGGTAGCCGCAGTGCAGCACCAGCAGGTAGCGGCCGTCCAGCGAGAGCGCCGTGGCCATGGGCAGCGTATCGAGCGCCACCTGTTTTCCAGCCGGGTCCACCTTCCAGCCGCTGTTCAGCAGGAAGCCGCCTCCGGCGAGCGGCCCCACCTGTTCCTTCCGGGCCGGTTGCGAGCCCAAAATCGCCGCCAGAGAAACCAGGGCGGCGGCCATCACAATTGCGTTGAAAGCTTTCGAAGACGGTCGCATGGTTTCCCTTCATTGTACAAGTGAGATTTGCGCCGCATCCGTCTCAAAAGTGGTGTCGGCCCCCGAAGGCGGAGGTGACGCCCGCCCCTAGTCTCAAGATCGTCTACCCCCCTCCTCTGCGGGTATGGAGATTTCCCACAAAAGACCTATGGCTACTCGAATGTCCTCTGCGTCCTTTGGCGCTATACTTTAGATTCAGAGGGAAAATATGCGGAAGTACGGCAAATTCGCGGCGTTGATTGCCGTTGTCATCGGGACGCTGGTGTGGCTGGCCTTTGCTGGGTCTGGGGACAGCAAGACCTACTACAAATCGATTGACGAATTGAGCCAGATGGGCGATCGCGCGTATGGCACGCGGCTGCGCGTCGGCGGCGATGTGGCGGCAGGTTCCATCCAGCATGTTGACGGCAAGGTGCTGTTCACGCTCAAGCAGGACACGCGCACGCTGCAAGTGGCCTACGCCGGTATCGATCCGCTGCCCGACACCTTCCGCGACGGCGCGCAGGCGCTGGCGGATGGCAGAATGGACCGGGACGGCACCTTCCACGCTTCCAAAATCTCCGCCAAGTGCGCGTCGAAATACGAGGCCAAACCGAACGTGCAGGCTCCGGGACAGCCCGACGTGCACAGCGGAAAGCCCAGCGTTTAAAGAGACGTAGAGAGGGGTCATGGAGAATCTGGGTTCACTGGCCATTTTGCTGGCCTTCGCTGTCGCGCTGTATGCCACCGTGGCTTCGGTGGTGGGCCGCGTGCGCCGCAAACCATTCCTGGTGGAGAGCGGACGCCGCGCGGTCTACGCCGTCTGGGTGCTGGTTACGGTCGCTTCCGCCATTCTGGTTCACGCGCTGCTGACCGGCGATTTCCGCCTCGCCTATGTGGCCGAGCACAGCAACAACGCGCTGCCGGTGCTCTACAAATTCGCCGCCTGGTGGAGCGGGCAGGAAGGCTCGCTGCTGTTCTGGATGTGGCTGCTGAGCTCGTACACCGCGGTGGTGGCCTTCACCAATCGCCGCCGGCATCGCGACATGATGCCGTGGGTGATCGCCATCCTCACCACCATCGAAGTCTTCTTTCTCACGCTCAACAACTTCGTCGCCAACCCATTCAAACTGCTGGCGAACGAAGGCCTCATCGTCAAGCCGCCGGATGGCAGCGGCCTGAGCCCTGTGCTGCAATACCCGGCCATGGCCATTCACCCGCCCATGCTGTACCTGGGGTACGTCGGCTTCGCGGTGCCGTTCGCGTTTGCCATGGGCTCGTTGATCACGCGGCAGCCGGGCGATGGCTGGATCCACACCACGCGCCGCTGGACGCTGGTGACGTGGCTGTTCCAGGGCACCGGCGTGATGCTCGGCGCGGCCTGGGCGTACCACGTTCTCGGCTGGGGCGGCTACTGGGGATGGGACCCGGTGGAGAACGCTTCGCTGCTGCCCTGGCTCAGCGGGACCGCTTTCCTCCATTCGGTGATGATGCAGGAAAAGAAGGGCATGATGAAGGTGTGGAACATGGTCCTCATCGCGACCACGTTCTTCCTCTGCATCCTCGGCACCTCGATGACGCGCGGCGGCCTGGTGCAATCCGTGCACGCGTTTGCGCAGTCCGAGATCGGCAAATACTTCGTCACCTTTCTCGCAGTGGGTATCGCCGCCACCGCTTACCTGATCCTCGACCGCCTGGATTATTTGAAGAGCGAGTCGCAACTGGAATCGGTGATCTCGCGCGAATCCAGCTTCCTGTTCAATAACCTGATTCTGCTGGCGAGCTGTTTCGCGGTGCTGTGGGGCACCCTGTTTCCGAAGATCTCCGAGTGGATTTCCGGCGACCAGATCTCGCTCGATGCCGATTGGTACAACCGGCTGATGGTGCCGATTGGCCTGTTTCTGCTCTTCCTGACGGGCGTCGGCCCGCTGTTCGCCTGGCGGCGCACCTCGCTCGATCGCCTGCGCCGCAATTTCCAGTGGCCCGGCATCGCCTCGCTGGGATTGGTCGCGGTGCTCTTCGCCGCCGGAATCCACAAGCCCTATCCGCTGATCTCTTTCGGCTTCTGCCTGTTCGTGGCGATCACGGTGATCGTCGAGTTTTACAAAGGCGCGCATTCCATCGCCGGCCGCACCGGCATGAACCTGCTGCGCGCCACGGTCGAGTTGACCCACCGCAACACGCGCCGCTACGGCGGCTACCTGGTGCACATGGGCGTGGTCCTGATCTTCATCGGCTTCACCGGCCATGCATTCAATCAGAGCGAGGTCAAGGAAATGAGCCAGGGCGACACCATGCGCATCGGCCACTACGAACTGCGCATGGCCAGCCTGGAGCAGGGCGAAAACCCCAACTACATGTGGTATCGCGGCACCTTCCAGGTTTCCAAGGACGGCCAGCCGCTGGGCACGTTGCAGCCCGAAAAGCGCCTGTTCAAGGCCAGCAAGGAAAGCACCTCCGAAGTTGCCATCCGCATGCGGCCGAACGAGGACCTGTATGTCAATTTCGGCGGCATGTCGGACGATAGCCAGCGCGCCGTGATTCAGGCCTTCGTCAACCCGCTGGTAACATGGGTCTGGGTGGGCGGCCTGGTGCTGATCGGCGGCACGCTGGTGTGCCTGGTCCCGAGTAAGGTTAAAATGCAATACGCACGTACGCAGGTGGCGGCCATCGCCAGACAACATGTGGACTTGCCGGCAAAACAGTAAGCACCATTTGGAGCCACAGATGAACACCGATGAACACAGATCGGATTTTCGTTCTCCGTCTTGTCCTATCTGTGTTTATCTGTGTTTATCTGTGGCCAAGGTCCTGGTTTTGATGCTGGCCCTTGCCGGCTTGGCCTCGGCCCAGACGGCTTCGGAGAAGCCCAACGCGGATGTGCGGCGGGTCGGCCAGCGGCTGGCCTGCAAATGCGGCTGCAAAGATTCGGTGGCCACCTGCGCTATGCTCGAGTGCGGCTTTTCCAAACCAGCCAAGGAGCGCATCGCCCGCATGCAGGCGGCCGGTTATTCCGATCAACAGATTATCGACGCCTTCGTCCGCGATTACGGCCCCGGCATTTACCTGGCGCAGCCCAGCGCCTTCGGCTGGACGGTGCCTTATGTTTCGGTCGGCATCGGTCTGGTAGCAATCTGGTTTTTCATCAAGAAGTATCGAAAACCGAAACCATTGGTTGAACTTGGCCCGGCGCCTCCCGAGGATCCCGCGCTTGAGAAGTATAAGGACCAGATCGAAAAGGATTTGGCCAACCTGGAGTAAAATTCTGGCGTGATTATTTCTATCGCTTCCGTGCTCGCGGTCGCCGTCATCGCGTTCATCCTGATTGTCAGACCCAAGGACTTGCCGCCGCCGGAGGCGGAAGATCCTTTCGCACACCTGGACGAACGCAAAGCCGCCATTTACGAAAACCTGCGCGATTTGCAGTTCGAATACCGGGTTGGCAAGCTCTCGGAGACCGATTACCAGAAAACCAAGCAGGATCTGCAAAGCGAGCTGGCCGGCGTGCTGGCCGAAGTCGACCGCGTGCGCGCAGGATTGACCGTCCCGGCGGCGAGCTCCCCAAAGCGATCTTCAGTGGAACCCGTTAAGGAAAAGCCAACTGGTTTGATTTGTCCATCCTGCGGAGCTAAATTCGAGAAAAAGTTGAAGTTCTGCGGTGAGTGCGGCAAGCCCATGAAAGCGGGGCGGGCATGAGGACTCCGTCTTACATCCTGAAAACGCCGCAGCGCCCGCCGGAAGGTGGGGCAGGCGCTTTCGCCTGCCAACTGTTTCTTTCCCTTATCCTGCTGGCCCTCCCGCTTTCGGCCGCCGTCACCGGCACTGTCATCAATCGCACCACTGGTGCGCCGCAGGCTGCGGCCACGGTGGCCCTTTACAAGTTCGGCCAGGGCGGCATGGAGCCGGTAACCCAAACCAAGACCGACACGCAAGGCCAATTCATAATCAACCAGGATCCCTCGGGCGCCGGGCCGGCCATGTTGCGGGTGGAGATCGACAACGTCACCTACAACCACATGTTGCCGCCCGGAACGCCCACTACCGGCATCACGCTCGACGTGTACAACGCCACCCGGCAACCGCAGGCCGTGAAGATCTCCAAGCACATGCTGCTGTTTCAGCCGTCGTCCGGCGGCCCGATGACGGTGGAAGAGACGTTTCTGGTCGACAACGCCGGTAAGTCCACCTGGGTCGATCCCGTGAATGGCACGCTGCGTTTTTATCTGCCGGCCGCGGCGCAGGGGAAGGTCGAGGCCACTGCCGCGGCGCCTGACGGTCTGGCCGTCCCCATTCCTACGTCCAAGACCGCCGCGTCCCAAGTCTACGCCGCCAAATTCGAGATCAAGCCCGGCGAGACCCGTTTCGATCTCAGCTACGCGGTGCCCTATACCGCCGGCGCGGGGTACTTGGGAAAGATTGTGAGCACGGATGAGAACACTTATCTGGTCGCGCCCCAAGGCGTGACTCTCGAAGGCGCGGGCCTGCAGGATCTGGGCGAAGAGCCGCGAACCCACGCGCACATTTTCGGCTTGGCCGCCAACGCCTACAAGATCAAGCTGACCGGCGCCGCGGCCGCTGCCGAACCCGCCGCCGGGCCGGCCGCCGATGCCTCCGCGGATCAGGATTCCGGTTCGCGGATCGAAGTCATCTTGCCGCGCGTGAATGCCAAGGCCAAACTGATCGTCGGGCTGGCGCTGGCGATTCTGGGGCTGGGCTTCGCGCTCTTGTATCGCGCGCAGGCGCCTGCCGTCAAGGAGAGCGATG
The DNA here is from genome assembly GCA_049686695.1 of Bryobacteraceae bacterium. Lineage (GTDB taxonomy): Bacteria > Acidobacteriota > Terriglobia > Bryobacterales > Bryobacteraceae > Bog-375. The sequence goes on from JBAVIH010000001.1 coordinate 14,665, forward strand.
AGCGCGGTCGCGGTTGATGGCGTCTGGAAGTTCTACGGCGACTACCCCGCGTTGCGCGACATCCGGCTGGAGGCGGCGGCGGGAACCTGCCTGGCGTTGATCGGGCGCAACGGGGCGGGGAAGACCACGCTCCTTCGCATCCTCGGCGGTTTCTCGCGGCCCGGCCGCGGGAGCGTGCGCATCTGCGGCGCCGCGCCGCGCGACACAGCCACGCGCCGCCGCATCGGCTTCATCGGCCACGGCATTTCTGTCTACGACGAGCTGTCGGCGATCGAGAATCTCACGCTGTTCGCCCGCCTCTACGGCCTGCGGGAGCCGCGCAAGGCCGCCACCGAGTGGCTGGCGCGCACCGGCCTGGAC
>JBAVIH010000002.1:0-11872 GCA_049686695.1 Bryobacteraceae bacterium
GGAGGCGTCGCACGGCTTGCGCGTAGCGCAGAACTCCGCGAACGTCATGCGCGGGATGCCGACCTTAACGATGTCGTGGGCTTCAAGAACTTCCGAGAAGTCCTCTTCGATCATCTCGCCGGGTTCACTTGGGGTCTCGGTTCCCATCTCAGCGTTTTCGTCTGGAACGAAATTCAGGCCGACACTCAACGTCTCGCTGACCGGTCCACAAGCCATTCCTTCGCTGGTGATGTTAAAGACCATTCTCGTATTGCCCCTCCAAATCTTAAGCAGCTCATCAAACCTGTCGAAGTCGTCACCGTCCTCCTGTCTCTTTTCCTCCAGTTCTTCGAGTTGAGCCTCGACGGCGGCAGGCAAATTCATATATTCAAACTCGCCTTCAAAAATGGCCCACTCCACATGCGGGCATTCCGGTTCAAATGGCTCGCCCGACTCGAGAATGGATGCGCCGCAAGCGGGGCAAAAGAACCTGTCGAAAGAATACCCCAACCCAAGGTTGACAATCTCCACTGTTGGCTCTTGGCTCACTGTTGGCTCTTGCGTTTTCTTCTTCATATGGCTATCGTCCTCTCGCCCGAACTAGCTGCACGCTTCGGTTATCCAACAAACCTTGCTGCCTCGGTGCCTGCGATTTCACACCACCTTTGTAGCAGCGGGAAATAGAGCCCGGCCTGAATGGGACGGTCTTCGAGCCCGGCGAACAGCTTGCGGTAGCGCTCCAACTGGGGGCGGTACCGCTCGCACTCGTTGTTCAGGAAATCCTCAAGTCCGCCACCTCCGTGTGCGCTGGTCTTGTAGTCGACGATCCAGCGGGTGCCCCGGCGGTCGATGAAGGTTCGATCCAGGCGCCCGCTCACCAACTCTCCGTTCACGAACCCGGTGATCGGGTATTCACAAGCAGACGCGAGATGGTCCCCGCCTAGCAGCCACCTGCCTCTCTCGTCCCCAAGGGTCCTGACCAGCGCGTCCACCACCTTGTCGGTTGCGGCCGTTATCTCGGCGGCCGGCACACCGAGCGCCGTCAGGGCCGAGATGAATCCGGGACGATGCTCCTCGATTCTCTCGCTATCCCACAGGGCCACGCCGTCCACTGCGATTTTCCGCAGCATTTGGTGGACTACCGTTCCCACGTGCCGTAGGGTGTCGCCCACCCATCGGAAGCTGACCGCCGGGCCGCTGGCGTGCTCGGCTGCTACAGGTTCCACCGGCGAAATCGAAGGCGGCGGAGCGGGGAGGGACCAATCCTGCCGCAACCGCTGGAGCGACAGTGGAGTACGCGTATTCTGCGTTTCAGCCTCAACGGTTGGTTCCATTTCGTCCGCCTTCCGCTGGAACTCGGGTTCGGCTACGGACCACATCCTTGCGAGCAGGGAGCTCGATTCGGGCTTTTTCAATTTGACGACCCCGTCTTCTTCCGTGTAAGCCACATGCCCCAGCAGGTGCAGTTCAGATTTTGCGCGGGTCGCAGCGACGTACAACATGCGTCCGGATTCGTACTCCGACTTGCGCGCCTCTATGTACTTCAGATAATCGAACGTGCGGTCGTGATCGGCTCCGGTGGCATGGATGGGCGCCAGCAGGAGGTCCGGCTCCGCTCCGAGCCGGGGTCTTACGAGCCACATCATCAGGCGCGAATCGTCGGATCTGCTCTTGCGTCCGAGTCCCGGAATAATGACGACGTCGAACTGCAGGCCCTTCGCCTTGTGAATCGTCATCACCTGCAGTCCGTCGCCGGCGGCCGGGTCGGGGTTGGCGTCGAGCTTCTCTATACGTTGCGTGAGTGCTGCGAGATCCAGGGTGCCGCCGTCCTCCATCTCCTCGATCAGGTCAAGGAAAGCCTGGGCATCATCGAGATCGGAAGCTTTCTCCGCGCACGCCGGTCCGCCGAGGGCCATCCAAGTCCCTTCGATGCAGTTACGAAGAGATGCCGGACGGGTCTCGATGGCATTTTGAAGAATGGTTCGGATCCGCGCCACCCGTGCCCACCCATCCGGGCTCATGGCGGCTGTCTTCCCTTCATCCGAGATCAGGTCCCACATCGCCGCACGAAGGTCGCCGCCGGCGAGCACGTGGAGATCCGCCAAACTCAAACCGCACCACGGCGCTCTCAGCACCGCCAGCCAGGCGATGCGATCCGCGGGGTGCAGAATGGCGCGGGTCAACGCAGTGAGATCGCGGACGACCGGCCGTTCGGCAAGGAATTCGAGTTCCACCGCGCGAAACCGCAGGTTCGCGTCGCGCAGCGCCGGCAGAATGGCGCTGAGGTGGCTGCGGGCGCGCACCAGAATGGCGATCTTGGTCGCGTGCCGCTCCTGTGCGCTCGTTACCAGTTCGACGATTCGCGCCGCTTCCCTGGCATCGCGGCGCCCCACAAACGCGTGAAGCGATACCGCGGGCGTGAGTCCTTCGGGGTTTTGCGTTTCGGATGGAAAGAACGGGATTGCGCCTGTGGTCACGTCTTCTTCGCCCGGCAGAACCGACGGAAACGTGCGGTTGACCCACTCGACTATTCCTTTGTCTGATCGGAAATTTGCCGTGAGCCGAAGCAGTTCCAGGCGAACCGCGCCAATACCATCGCGGGCAGTCTTCAAGAAGAGGCCGACTTCGGCCTCGCGGAAGCGGTAAATCGACTGCATCGGGTCGCCCACGGCGAAAACAGTCCGGCCGTCACCGGGTTCCCACCCGGCAATGAGCTTCTCCAGGAGATCGTATTGGCCGACTGAGGTGTCCTGGAACTCATCGACAAGCAAGTGGCGGATCTGGTAATCCAGCGCCAATGCGAGGTCAGTCGGCTCATCGGCGTGGCCGAGCGCGCGTTGCGCCGCCATCGCCACTTCGGCGTGATCGGCCTTGCCGCTCTGCCGGAACTGCACCTGAAGTTGGGCAGCCGCGAGCGGCAGTAATTTCACCAGCGCTTCCAGTGCCAGCCACTGTGGTTCCGCGAACTGACCATCGGGGAGCACCCGAAACTCCGCCAAGGCCAGACGCAGCAGATCGTTCCCGCTCAAGCGGGCGATCAGATTCAGGCAACGCTGCTTTGCCTCCTTCGCATCCGGCGGGAACCCATTGGCGACGGTCAGCTTTTGCCTCCAATCGCCGTCCTTCTTCAGCAGCGTGTCGGCTATCCCGAGCCACGCGTCGGGATCGTCGTCGCCCGGGAGCCGCGTCAGGTTTGCACAGGCGAGAGCGCAACCCTGCCGGCCCGCACGCGCGAGATTCCTCCCGGCTTCCGCCGCAACCATGACAACTTCGGTGGCCAACTCGGGTGGAATAAATGACCGAGCCTTTTCCGCCTGGTCGCGGATTACGTTGCGAAGCGCGGTTTCGAGAGCGGCCCGGATTGCGCGCGGGTTTCCGCCGCCCGCCAGGAGGCGAAGCCATTGATCGCGGCGCGCCAACATGTCCGCAATCAGGCCCTGTATGAGCTGGAAATCATTGTCCAAATGGGCGAGCAGCACCTGCACTGGAGCGGTCCACTCTTCCGATTCCAGCAACTCGATGGTCTGCCGGGCAGCTTCGGCATAAATCGGCGCGGCAGCCTCGGAAATCGCCGGCGGCGCTCCCAACCGCGATACCCATGGCATCTGCATCGCCAGCGAGGTGCACAAGGAATCGATAGTGCGGATACGCAGCCGGTTCGGGTTGCTAAACAGATCCCACCTCAGAGAATCGCTGCGCTCGCGCACCGCCTTCGCCAGTTTCCAGGTATGCCGCTCGTGTTCCTTTTCAGGCTGCAGCCCCGCGGAATCGCGTAACGCGCCCAGTACGCGCCGCAACATCTCCCCCGCCGCTTTCTTCGTAAACGTGATGGCGACCACCGCCTCCGGTTGATCGACGTGGGCCAGCAAGTTCAGATAACGCTGGATCAGAAGCTCGGTTTTGCCGGAGCCGGCCGGAGCCTGCACGATAAACGACCGCTGCGGGTCGAGTGCGCGCCCTCGTTCTTCCGCGTCCGGAATGCTCATGTTTCCACCAGTTCCCGATTCCATCAAGAATCCGCCTCCGCGACACGACAGAGGGGCGCAAGCGTGCAGTACCGGCAGCTATCATCAGGGTCCATGGGATCCGTTTCCGCATGACCAGCCCGGAAGTTTTCTGCCAGGGTTTCGAGCACGACGCGCCACGCGTCGATCCGCGCCCGCAAGTCGGTCGCCTCCGCACCGGGAATCATTACCCCTTCATCGACGAGCCCCATGAAACGGCATTGCCCGGTTTTAACCTGACCGAACAGAACGCCGCCCAGTGGAGTCGCGTGCATCGTGCTATAGAGCGGCAATTGCGGCTCCTCCGGGCGTTCCGTATCCCAACTTTGCACGCTCGGCGAACCGGATTTATAGTCGATGACCACTTCGCGGCCATCCGCCAGCCGGTCGATGCGATCGATCCGCACCTTGAATCGAACGCCCTTCAACTCGCCGCGACACTCGCCTTCCGGCTGGATTACCTCGAACGGCGGGCGCGTCTTCTCGAGTTCGAGCCACTCGACGACGACGCGCTCGATGCGCTGCTGTTCGAGCGCTAAGAAGCGAGCCGGCAAGGGTGCGCCCCGCTCATCCTCAATACGGGCGATTGCCGAGGCGGCCGCCTTCCGAATTACTTCCGCAACATCGGTCCTTTGACACAGGGCGTCGAACGTGCGGATCTCTTTCCAGACCTCTTCCAGAGCATGATGGATTGCGTTGCCCCGCTGGCGGTCGTCCAGACCGGGCGTCGGCTCCTTCAGATCTTCGGCACCCAACCGCAGTTCGGCGTACGCACGGAACGGACACGCGGCCTGATACTTGAATACTTTGGTGCCACCTCGCTGCCACGCCTCGTCATTGATCGGAGGGCCTTGGTCATCGACGATTCGCTCGACGGCACGCGATTGGTGGATAGTCTTGGCGTACAGCTCGCCGGCCCAGAGTTGCAGATCGGCCGCCTCGCCTTTGGTGATCCGCAGAATCAGCGGGCTCGGTGCCAGTTCGCGGTCCTCCTCGCGAGTCGGGTAACTGATTACAACATCGGGTGCACTGGCCAGCAAACGATCCGTGATCAAACGCGCGAATGCCAGCTCTCTTTCCGGGGAGCAGCGTGGGATACCGGCTTCGCGCTGCATCCGGATCGGCAGGAACGGGTTCGGCGCCGGCGGCCCCGGCCACGCTTCGTCATGGAGGCCCATCACCCAGAGGTGATCGAACTGGAGGCCGGACGCTTCAAGAGCGCCCAAAACCTGGACAGGAGTCTCGCCGCCTTGGGGCTGGAACATCGTTTCCTCGGCAATGCGCCGCAGCAGCGAAAGCGCCCTAGCCCGGTCCAGGCTGCCGGCGATGAAATCCGTCCCGGCGAGGTCGGAAAGGGCATCCTTCCACGCTTCCACCGCCTGGTACTCGGTGCTGTCCAAGACCCGCTCCCCCGGCCATCCGAGCGCCGTCAACTCGGCGGAAAAGCCTCGGCTCCACTGGGCGGCCGTTTGGTAGGACGGCCCCGCCTGACGCGTTTGCACCCACCCTTCCAGGCAGCGTCCGAGTAGTGGACAGGGCGAGTGCTGGCCGCGCGCGCGTGCGTGCAGATCGGCCATCGGAACCCGCATTGCGCCTGCTCGCCGCATCGCAACATCCAGCGCTCCACGTGCGCTCCGCTCCGTCTCCGCTCCAGAGATATACCGATCGCGGACGAAGCTGCTGAGGGCCTGCCAGTCATTTTCTTGCGGGTTGAGAGCAAGGATCGCTAGGGCGCTTCGGATCGGCGCGTAACTGCTGAGAGGTTCGCCGGCCGAGAGGTTCACCAGCGAACGTGTCCTGTGGCGCCCGGGGAGCAGAGAGGCCGGTTCGAGAATCGATTGGAAAATTCGCTCCACCTGCCGCTTTCTCGCGGCCAAGTCTGGAACCACGACCCCGATCATGCCTGGCTGCCCGGTTTCAATCAACCACCGGGCCCATCGAGCCGCGATTTCGATTTCTTGCCTGACGTCCTGGAACGGGATTCGCACTTTGCGTTCGGTCTCATGCGGCATGGTGGTGCGCAGTTCCTCTACCGCGACTCCGGCCACTTGCAATGCCGTGATCAGTTCACGTTGTTGGGGCGTGTATTCGTCAAACCCGACCAGCAGAATGCGTTCCGGAAGGTGAAGCTGCTTCAGATGTTCCCGTAGTATGTCGGGGACGCGCGCTGCATCAACCCAGTTGTGCTCCTGACATCGCCGCCGAAACGAAGCGGCCCACACCGCGAATACGCGTGCATCATCGTTGCCGATGCTCTCGATGGCGGAAACGTCCAGCCGCCACCCCGCCGCCAGCATCCATGCTTCGAGTGCTGCTGCTGCAGTCGCACCGACCTGCAGCAATTGGTCCGATGCGGGGTGCTCGCGAACGAGGCTCTCCCAAGCCACATACTCCTGCCAGGTGGTGAGCCGCACCGGCGGATTGGGTGTGGAATAGAGAAACTCCTCCCATAGGGTGGAAAGCCACGCTCCCCAAGGCAAAACATCTGGAGATTGCCACGATACCAGCCCCCGGGATTGTTGACGGACGCTGTACTCCTGCGAAATGGTCCGCGCCAACCGACTGGTAGCGGTGACCACCGTGGCATGCGAGTCAAGTGCGGTCCAAACGCTGAGTAGCGGCTGAATACCGGCTCTCTGGAAGAACCCGTCAACTGCCGCTGCCGCGTCGATCGGTGAAAGCACGCTCTCAACCTCCCGGTATGCCCGACTCAACTCCACCAAATCGGGCGACTATGTCTGATATTATCTCGGTCGGATCCGAGACAGTACTGCTAACTTTGGTGGGTCTGGGCTAATGTCAATCAGCCGGCAGCTCGACCGGCGGCGAGAACGGCGGCGACGCCGGGTCCACTGAAGTAAGCCACGATCAAGCGATTTAGGCATTCCCGGTGCGCGTCCGTGTCGTGGGTCAGCCAACGGAGGTCGTAGGCCTCGGCAAGGAGCGGCCATCGGTCCGTTCTTCCGGCGATAACTGAGTCCTCGGACGAATAGAGGGCCAAACGGTTCGGCACGTTTCGTTCGACGGTGACGCCATCGGCCCAGGTCGGCGAGCTGATACAGATCACCCACAGATCCTCCCGCCCTTCCTCCTGCAGCCTGGCAGCGACCAGGCCGCCCATGCTGACGCCGATCACCAGCGCACCCGGCTCGATTGGGAGTGCCCGCAGATAATCGAGCGAGCGCTCGGCCGGCTGCACGCCGTTCTCCCGCCCATGAGGAAGCGACGGGCGCACATAGCGCACCTCCGGATAGGACTTCCGCAGGAGTTCCTCCAGCAGCAGAACTGACCCTCCGGGCCAGCCGCCCCTGCCGTGAAGAAGGTAGATCGTCGTGATCTGGTTCGATGCCATGGGCCGCCTCTCTTTAGCGATTGTCACACGCCTGCGCACGGCGCCAGGAGGGGCGTTTGGGGTTGATCCTCGCCGACGGAGAAACCCACCGCGGCGCCGTGACCGTTCACGTGGATGCGTTTGCCTTCGCGCCGGATCTGCCTCGCAGCCTGTACGAGGTCGGCCGCGGTCGGGTCATCCGCCCGGTCGAACGCGAATTGACCGGCCAAAATGTACGTCTCACGGATCTGTGCGTAAGAGAAACGGTCCATTGCCATCGATGCTTCGGCGGTCGCGACTCCGTCGATTGTCCCGGCGCTCAGGTGCGCCAGGTATCGTTGCCGCAGGTCCGCCGTGGGCGTTGGAAACTGGGCGACGCGGTCGAAGCGGCCGGGCCGTTTCACGAGAGCGCTGCTCAGGGGCGCCAGATTATTAGCGGTGGCGACTATGATCACGCCGTCTTCCGTGGACAATCCATCCAGGCAAGACAGGAGCCCGTTGATGGCTTGGCGCATCTCGTCGGGTTCGCCTGCGCCTACCTTGTCGATGTCTTCGAGAATCACCAGGGACGGGGCCTGCGCTGCTGCAGCCTCAAACAGATCGCTGAGTTGATCAGGGCTGTACGGACTCTCGCTCCGGGTCCTGAAATCGATTCCGAAAGCGCGAACTGCGGGATGAGATGCCATGATTCGAGCGGCCGATGTCTTGCCATTTCCAGGCGGCCCGTAGAAGAGGTACCCACGACGGTAGGGAAGATTGTGCCGCCGAAACCAATCTTCCCGCTGGAAGAACGACTCAAAATCCCGGCGGACGAACTGATCGAGATCGGCGTTCAGCACCAGCGAGTCCCAGCAATAGCCGTCGGGCGGCAGCAGGACATCACGCCCCGCCATCATGGAGATCCTCTTCGGCGGCTCAATCGCCTCCAGCATGCGAAGCGCCGCGGGCATTTCCTGTCTGTTGACAACCAGCAGGGAATGGGACGTAGGACCGGCGTCCTTGTGCGGATTGTATGGGACCATGGCGAAAATCAATCCGTTGGCGCATCCCTTGGGCCAGAGTGCCAGAGGCGTGTCTCTCCAATGCGGGTCCCACCCGAACTTGCCGGCTGCAACCCCGGCTGCGCGATTACGCGACATGCAAAGCTCGATGCGGGGAGGGGTTTCCGGGGGGATCTCCCATTTCGTAATCACCGGGCGGAGGGCTGCGATGTAAGAGACCGATCGGCTGTCGACCGGCAAGTCCGTGAAGATGTCGGTCAGAGCCAGATGGTCAAAGGGCAGATGGAATTCAAAGATGATGGCATCGGCGAGCGAACACCCGGCAACGGACTCGATCCACGTTTGATAACGGCGAACGAATTCGTCGATGGCCGCGGCTGGCGGCGCGAGCAGCAGGCTGACTGGCTTGGAAAAGTGCGGCGATTGTGGCATGAAACGAGTCTACGTCGCGGCTGTGTGATCTAACGTCACAACACCGGCTGCGACCCGTGTGACGTTAGGAAGAGCATCCCGGCGGCTGAGTCCGAATCGACCCTATTCCTTGATGTATAGCCTAACGCCAACCCGTTTGGCCGACTAGAATTGAGGAAAGACCATGGCCGTCAAACCGAAGATCCACCGCAAGGGAGCTGAAGTTGTTGGGTACGGGAAGGACCGTAAGGGAACGACAGATGGCAAGACGAAATCGAAGCAGTACCGGGTCTACCTGGCCTGGGAAGGGACCATCGACAACCCCTTGGAAGGAATGGGCTATCTGATTCGCCCGCGGCACCGGGATAGACTGAGTGTTAATCTCATCGACGATGAGGACATGGTCCTGACGGCCACCGGTTCGAGCATGGAGTTCATCCTGGTCGACGATCCTGAATTCGACGAAGACGATATCCCACGCGACTCGGATGAAATATTCCTCAAGGTTGTTCGACGGAGGCTTTTCGGCCGGGACCTCATTCACGCGGAACCCGTTGGAGCACCACCGAAGGAATGCGTGCTCTCCGGCCGAACCGGCAGAGTGGTCTGGGGCGGCGGGGATACCGTCAGGGACATTTCGCCGCGGCCGATTCCGCTCCGGTACTGGATCAAGGTCGCCGCGGAGAAGAGGCGCCAAAGGACGCACAAGAATCGACCGAAATGACCCGGAAGCCAGCCAAACGCAGGGACGCCCAGATGGTCCGCATTCTGGCGGAATTGGGAATTCTGCTGGAGGGCGGTCTGCCCACTGTCCACCAGTTCGCCGCTCGGTTCAACACCACGCGGGAAACCATCTATCGCGATCTCAAGACCTTGCAGGATGCTGGTTATCCAATTACCGGTGAGGGCGGACTGCTCAGCCATCCGCGGCTATTTGACCGGCCGAGACAAGCCCGTCCCGCCATTCGCTTGAATGGGCCCGAAATCGATGCTTTGCTGTGGGCCGCCGGGCAGGTCGGTGCTCAGCATCCATTCCAGGCCGAGTTTGCGGCAGCTACGACAAAGCTGCGCGGGATGCTCGCGGCCCAGCCTGATGCCGCGAGTCCAGTCGCGGATTCCGTCATGCTCTGGCAGCAAAGGGGTGAGAAGGACTACTCCACTCATCAGGCAACGATCAAGGTGCTGGTAGAAGGCATTTTACGCCGCCGGCGATGTCGAATTCGCTACCGCTCCCCGGCCGCCGCGGCGCCCAAGTCGTTCGAATACGATCCTTACCGGATGCTGAGCGTGCAGGACGGCCTGTACTGCCTGGGGAAGACATCCACGCACGCGGACGTCACAATGCTGGCCGTCGACCGGGTCGTCTCGATTCGGTTGACGGATACCCCGTTCAAGGTGGCGTCGGAATTCGACCCGCAACGGTACGAACGGGAGGCCTTCGGGGTGATTTGGGATGAGCCGATGAACGTCGCGATCCGGTTCCAGCGCGATCAGGCACCTTACGTTGCCGAACGCCTCTGGCATCCCAGTCAAACTGTCGAGCCTCAGACCGATGGCGGCCTCATCCTCCGGTTCCGCGCCGGAGGCTGGTTTGAGATCGTCCGCTGGATCCTGGGCTGGGGCGACGCCGCCGAAGTGTTGGCGCCGACCGATCTTCGCGATCACGTCGCGAGCGTTCTGGCCTCGGCCGCCGCCAATTACGGCGTCCGGCCGGCAAGCGTTCGATCATCGCCGAGATGAACTGCGCCCCCTGCTGTACCGCTTTACACCGTAGGTAAGCCATATTCGTGGGGATGACAGCATCCGGAGATCCGAAATCCTGTTAGGATGGGCGTTTGGTTGGAGAGCCGTGAATGGATTCCACATCGCCAAATATTGATATGCTTCGGCAACTCTATCGACAGAGCCCGGTTGCCCAAGCGTTTCTTGACCATGCCGCGAGGCGCGAGCGCGATCAGTCGGAAACAAAGGTCGACCGCATCTTGATTCTTCTCAGAGCCGAGGGGCATGCATTCCCGCGGCGCGACATCATCGCTCTCTTCAGAGCACTTCAGGAGCAGGGGTGTGGTCAATTCGTCGAGGGCCGGCGCGGGTGGCCATCGCGTTTCGTATGGAGCGCGGGGCTGACAAGTGTCGGGCGGGCCGCCGCAGGGGAATCTCAGCCGATCGCGCGCATTTCACCGGATGAGAATACTCTCGATCAAGAACACAGGGACATAGATCCACTCGACACTGACTTACGGGCGGAAACAGTTACGGAAGACTCCGACGGAGAGGAAATTGGCGAAGAGGGTGGCACCGGAATCGAAGAAGAGGATACAGGAAGCGGTTTTGAAATCACGCAACCCTTCGATCCTGCGCGAATTCGAGTAGAAACCAAGCCGATGGTGATCTCGCTCCTCATGGATCGCATCAAGAACCATGAGATCGATTTGACCCCGGGCTTCCAACGCAAGGGTGGGATCTGGAGCCCCAAAGCGAAGAGTCAGTTGATCGAATCCCTGTTGATTCGAATTCCCCTGCCCGCGTTCTATATGGATGGCAGCGATGAGAGCAAATGGCTCGTGGTGGATGGACTCCAACGTCTTTCCACGCTGAAGAGCTTTGTGATCGACATGAACCTTCAACTCACAGGGCTGGAATTTCTGGGTAAAGCGTGCAATGGCAGGAAATTCGACGAGTTACCCCGCAATCTCCGGCGCAGAATACTGGAGACGCAAGTCACAGTGTTTTTGATTCAGGAGAACACGCCGCCTGAGGTCAAGTTCAACATCTTCAAAAGAATCAATACGGGTGGGTTGCCGTTGTCGAGCCAGGAAATTCGTCATGCTCTGAACCAGGGGAAGGCTTGTAGCCTGCTGAAAGATCTATCGGATTGCGAGGCGTTCAAGACGGCTATAGACAATGGCATTCGTGACGACCGCATGGGAGACAGAGAATGCATCCTGCGGCTATTGGCATTCATGCGGACCTCCTATCGGGAGTATAGAGCCAACGATATCGATTCGTTCCTAAACCAATGCATGTTTGATCTCAATCGACTCCCGGACGCTGGCATCCAAGACCTGGAAAAGCGATTTAGGCGAGCAATGGTGGACTCTTATCGCCTTTTCGGCAACCGGGCCTTTCGGAAACTAAAACGGGGG
>JBAVIH010000003.1:0-36412 GCA_049686695.1 Bryobacteraceae bacterium
CGCGCCAGCGCCCGCCGCAACTCGTCTTCTAACCAGTCCATCCACTTTCTCCTATGCCGCGCCGCGCCAGCTTCCCCCGCAACATCGCCAGCGAACGCTGCAAATGACTTTTCACCGTGGCCACCGGCATCTCCAAAGCGGCGGCGATCTCGGCCGGCTCCAGGTCCTCCTGGTAGCGCAGCACCATCACCATCCGCGGCGCTTCCGGCAAGGTCGAAATCAGCTTGCGCAGCAACTCGCTGAGCAGCGGGTCGCCCGGCTTCTCGCCGGCCGCCGGCTCGGCCACATCTTCCAGCGCCACCTGCGGTCTGCGGCTGCGGCGCCGTCCTTCGTCGATCGCGCGCTGCACAGCCACCTTCCGCAGCCAGGCCGCGGCGTGCGCCGGCGTTTCGATCTGCCCCAGATTGCGGTGCAAGCTGAAGAACACTTCCTGCGCCACCTCCTCGGCAACCGCCCGGTCGCGCAGAAAATGCAGCGCGATCGAAAACACGGTGGCCTGGTGCTGCCGCACCAGCGTTCTGAAATCGCACCCCGTTTCCACCGCCTCGGTCAGCACGCCTATTTCTCGTCCTTCGCAAAAGCGATCTGGCTGGTGACGTCCGTATGCCGGAAGTCGCTGTTCACCAGCGAAATGCTCATCGTGCGCCTGTAGAAAAACAAACCCGTTACTTCAAATTCCCCACCGTAACTAACTGGAAACCAAACGCCATCGGCGACCTTCTGGTAGCTCAGGCTGAACCCGAGCCCCTTGATGTTGGTGCCCAGCAGGATGCGGACGGCCTTAGGAATCTTGGCCGCCAGGCTGGTCGCGATCGCCACCGGCTGGAACTCCTGGGCGTCGATGAGCGCTTCGCCCTTCCAGATACCGCCGCCGCCCTCATCCGCATCGAGCAGGCTGGTTCGCGTCTTTGGTTCGAACGCGACCCGCCAGACCTGGTGCCCGCGGTATTCCTCAAGGCCGCCCTCAAGCCGAAACGAATACTGGAGCTGCTGATGGTAAGTTAATGGAAATAAATCCGATTCGATGCCATCCACAGACTCTTTTTGGTCCGTCATACCGTTCGACAGCCCGTCGATCAGATCGCCGTCTAGATCGAACCCCTTGTATCGGTAGCCAAGCTTGTCGTAGGTGACATAAGTGCCGTGTTGTGCGCATCTTCCATCGAATTTTGTGAGCTTTTTCTTGACCCCGCGGCGGTCCGGTAGCACCAGGTATTCCCGGTGCTCCTCGCGGGCGATCTTGCCGCCGCCGCGAACCATGCGCAGAACCTGCTTCTGCTGGTAAATCCACTGCCCGCGCTGCTCCCGGCTCTTGGCCTGGTTGATGCCAACCTGGCTCATGATCGCGTTCACGTCGGGAGTCTGCGCCGCCAACCACCCCGCCGCCGCACCCGCCAGAATCAGAAGCTTCATATCAACCTCTCATTCCTGTATACGCTGGCTAGGTGCGAGCGAATGCAGGAATGTGGGCGGGCCTGGGCGCGGAGCGTCTTTCCCTATTGCTTGCCGCCGGTAAAAGCCGCCATCATCCCTTTCAGCAGGTCTTCCATGGGGGCCTCTTTGTACCCGGCGGGGATGGCGAAAACCGCGTCCGGCACCGCGTCGCTGGAGAGTTCCTTCAAGTCGAAGTTCACCTCCGCCAGCGGCTGGTCGTCTCCCGGCAATGCGGGCAAGGCTTGGGCAGACCCGCCCTGCGCATTGGCCATCTGTTCCACCATCTTCGCCAGGCCCGGAATGAACACGCCTACGCGCATGCCCAGCATCACGTTGCCACCCTTGGTGATGTCCCCCGCCATCTGGCCGATGTGGTCACCGATGCCCGGCAAATCGCCGAACGCCTGGCGCATGACCGTAGCCGGGTCGCCGAAGCCTTTGTTGCGGTCGTTGTAGGCAGCCAATTCCCGCAGCGCGGGCACCCGTTCAAACTCAGACGCCTTAGGCTTCCAGATCTGGAATTTCATCCTGATATGCAAGCCCTGCTCCTGTCCCGGAATCGGGATCGGAATCGAGACGCTAACCACCACCTCGCGCTCGTAGGCCTCGATTCCCTGGATGCGTTCGGTGCGGCCGGTGTCGTGCGATTCGGTGTCGAATTTCATCTGCGCCAGAATCTGCTTGGCTTCCTCAGGCAGGCCCTGCATGTTCTGGCCGGCTTTGCCCCCGGTGACCGTCGACAAGTAATCCGCCATGGGGATGGTCGCAAAGCGCTGGCCCTTGACGTCGAGGAGCGTAACCTTGCCGGCACCGATATCCGTGATGGCGACGATCGGCCCCATCGCCGCGTACCCTTGTGTGCCTTTGATGCGGGTCAGCATCTCGTGGAAGGGCAACTGCGGAGCCGCACCAGGCAGCGCCACGTTGATCTTCATGTCCAATGTCATTCGCATTGTGACGTCGGCGTGCAGCGAGGTGCAGACGACCAGGAGTAGAGCGGGGAAAAACGAGCGTCGAAGCATAAAGAGGACTCTTCTTGAGCTTAGTACATCATTTCGCGAAATGCGCCAACTCGTCCGCCGTAGGGGCCGGGCATGCCCGGCCTGCGAGCCGCGAAGCAATGGAAGCTGTGTTCTTGCGTCGGCCCTCAACGCACGAGCGTCTGGGCCACCCGCGAGGCCAACTGGTCGAAGGTGAGAATCTCGTAAACGGTCGGGTCCGACATGATGCGCGCCACCAGCGCGGCGTGCATGGCGTGGCCGGCGCGCTCGGCGATCACGTGGCCCAGCAGCGGCTTGCCCAGCAACGCCAGGTCGCCAATCAGGTCGAGCGCTTTGTGGCGGCAGCATTCGTCCACCGCGCGCATTCCCCCCTGGTTCATCACGCCGCCATTCGAGAAGCATACCGCGTTATCGAGCGACGCCCCGCGAATCAACCCCATGTCCCGCATCTGCGCCAGGTCCGCTTCCCAGCCGAATGTGCGCGCAAACGCCAGCTCGGACGAGAAGCGCGCCGGCGTCACTTCCATCTCCAGCGATTGCCGGCCCACCGGCGCCGGATAGCTGGTGTCGCACGTCAGCCGGAAGCTGTCGGCGGGCAGGATGCTGATCCGCTTTCCCTTGTCTTCCACCGAAATCGGCCGGCGGATTCGCAGGTATTTGCGCCGGCGGCGATAGTGCTGGATTCCCGCCTCCTCGATCAGCCGCACGAATGGCAGCCCGCTGCCATCCAGGATCGGCACCTCCAGGTTGTCGATCTCCACATAGGCGTTGTCGATCCCCATCGCATAGAGCACGCTCAACAAGTGTTCGGTGGTGGAGATGAGAACGCCGTGACGCATCAGGCTGGTGGCGTAACTGACGCGCGCGACGTGCCGCCAGCTCGCCGGGATCGCGAAATTCTCGAGATCCGTGCGCAGAAAAACAATTCCCGTGCCAGCAGGCGCCGGCACCATCCGGATTTGCACCGCGACCCCGCTGTGCAGCCCCACTCCCCGTGCTTCTACCGGGCGGCGAATGGTCGTCTCAAACCGCAAGCGATATCCTCTCGCGCATAGGCCTCATGAATAAAACCGGAACCTGGCATGAGCAAGCTGAAACCCGAACCATATATGATTGATTCCAAAAGCCCCGACTAAGTTACACCGTGTCATATTCGCGACACTTTGCCCAGCACCTTGTAGCGCAAACGCCCCACCGGGCCCGGTAACGCCGGCGGTCTTGCCGCCGGTGTCTTGTGTCCGGAATGCGAAGAAATCAAAAGCCACCGGCGGCGAAGACCGCCGGCGCTACGGAAAAAACAGGTCCGCCGAGATAGTATGATGGGCCAAGTGCCAGGCGAGCGGCTTTTCCTCATCGACGCATTCGGCTTCATCTTTCGCGCCTACCACGCCCGCGCGCGCAGCGGCGCCCCTCCCATGCGCACCTCCAGCGGGCTTTCCACCGAGGCGGTTTACATCTTCAACAACATGGTGCGCAAGCTGACCCGCGAATACCAGCCGACCCACATCGCCGCCGTGTTCGAGAGCGGCGAACCCACCCATCGCCTGGAAGAATTCGCCGAGTACAAGGCCAACCGCGCGGAAACCCCGCCCGACCTGATCGAGCAGATCCCTCACGTGCGCCGCCTGCTTGAAGCCATGCGTATCCCGGTGCTCGAATATCCCGGCTATGAGGCCGACGACGTGATTGGCGCCCTGGCGCGGCGCGCCGAAGCGGTCGGCGTGGAAGTGGTGATCGTCTCCAGCGACAAGGACATGATGCAACTGGTCACCGGCCGCGTCTCGATGCTCAACCCCGCCAAGGACGACGAATGGTACGATCCGGCCAAGGTGAAGGAATTCCTCGGCGTCGAGCCTTCGCAGGTGGCCGATCTGCTGGCGCTCAAGGGCGACGCGGTCGATAACATCCCCGGCGCGCCCGGCATCGGCGACAAGGGCGCGCGCGACCTGATCGCGCAATTCGGCTCGGTGGAAGCCGCCATCGCGCATGCGGGCGAGGTCGAGCGGAAGATGTACCGTGAGAGCTTGCAGAACAACGGGGACCGCATCCGGATGAGCAAGCGCCTGGCGACGATAGCGACCGATGTGCCGGTCGAATTCTCGCTCGAATCGGCCGCCGCGCACGCCCCCGATCCGGCCCTCCTCAAAGCCGTCTACCAGGCCATGGAGTTTCACAGCCTGCTCAAGGAGCTCGGCCCTTCCGAAGACACTCGTTCCCACGACTACGCCGCGTTCGCGGACTCGGCCGAGCTGCGCGCATGGCTCGCACAGGTGCCCAGCGGCGCGCCGGTTGCGGTAGCCATCGCCAGATCGGGCGAGGGCGAACTGGCGCTAGATTCCATCGGCCTGGCCGCCAAGCCGGGCGAAGCGCGCACGGCAAGCGGCGACCTGATCGGCGCGCTCAAGCCGTGGCTCGAAGACGCCACCGCTCCCAAAATCGCCTGCGACGTGAAAGCGGCGCTTCTGACGCTCCAGGAGATGGGAATCGCCGGGGCCGGTTTCGAGCACGACGTGATGCTCTACGCGTTTCTTTTGGATGCCGATCCGGGAACGTGCTCGCTCGAGGAGCAGGCCCGCCGCCGGCTCGATCTTAAGCTCGGCGCCGCGCCCGAGCAGCACGCCGATATCATCCTCGAACTCGACCGCCAACTCGAGCCGGCCATCGACGCGCGCGGCTTGCGCGAACTGTACTCCACCATCGAATTGCCGCTCGCGCGCGTGCTGGCGCGCATGGAACGCTCAGGCATCCTGATTGACCGGACCGAATTGCAGCGCCTTTCGACTATGATGGAAGGCGAAATCGCGCGGCTCACCGGCCAGATTCACGCGCTGGCGGACAAGCCGTTCAACATCGCTTCGCCCCAGCAGTTGGGCCGCGTGCTGTTCGAAGATTTGCATTTACCCGCACCGGCGAAATACGGCAAAGGCAAAGTTCAGTCAACCGCCGCCGACGTGCTGGAGACGCTCGCAGCCGATCACGAAATCGTGCGCCTGGTGCTCGAATACCGCCAGCTCACCAAGCTCAAAGGGACATACGTGGACGCGCTGCCGCTGCTGGTTGGTCCGCGCGACGGCCGCTTGCACACCAGCTTCAATCAGGCGGGCGCGGCCACCGGGCGCCTGTCGTCCTCCAATCCCAACCTGCAGAACATTCCGGTCCGCACCGAACTCGGCCGCGAAATTCGCGCCGCCTTCGTTCCCCGCCCCGGCTGGAAACTCGTCACCGCGGATTACTCGCAAATCGAGCTGCGTCTCCTCGCCCATTTCTCGGGCGACCCGCTGCTGGTGCGGGCCTTCCGCGAGGGCGAAGATATCCACACCCGCACCGCGTCCGAAGTGATGGGCGTGCCGCCGCTGATGGTCGCCCCCGAGGCGCGCCGCGACGCCAAAGCCGTCAACTTCGGCATCGTGTACGGCATCAGCGCGTTCGGCCTCGCCGGCCAGTTGGGCATCTCGCGTGGCGAGGCCGAGCGTTACATTCGCGGCTATTTCGCGCGCTATGCCGGCGTGCGCCGCTTCCTCGATGAAACCATCGCCGCGGTCCGCCAGTCCGGCGTCACGCGCACCCTGTTCGGCCGCGAGCGGCCCATCCCCGAAATGAACAGCCGCAACCCGAATGCCCGTGGTTTCGCCGAACGCACCGCCGTCAACTCGCCGCTGCAAGGCAGTGCCGCCGACCTCATCAAGCTGGCCATGGTCCGCGTGCAGACCGCGCTTGAAGCAGGCAAGTATCAGTCCGCCATGCTGCTCCAGGTTCACGACGAGCTGGTCTTCGAATGCCCGCCCGAAGAAGTGGACGCCGTTTCAAGGCTGGCCAGGCGCGAGATGGAGGGCGTCCGCGAATTGGCCGTCCCGCTGGTAGTCGATATCGGCGTCGGCGACAATTGGCGCGACGCCAAATAGGTGGGGCAGGTTTCAACCTGCCAACGCCCGCTTGCGGGCGCGCCTTTTCGGAACCGCTGCACGACGCCGCACGAATGCGACAGCCTGCCCTGCCTTACAGTTTCGCCGCCGCGCGCTTCTTCTCGTACGCGTCGAACTGGGCGCGATACGGCTCGTAGCCGGCGCGGCCCATCAGCCCGTAGGTGAGCTTCTTGCCCAGTTCCACGCCTTCCTGGTTGAACGCGTTGATGTTCATCAGCTCGCCCATGAACGCCGTCTGGAACTCCATCATCTGGAGAAACGCGCCCAGGTGTTCTTCGTCCACGCGGTCGAGGGTTACCGTGCAATTGGGCCGGCCGCATTCCACCATCGCCGCCGCCGTGGCGCGCCTCTCGGCGTCGATCAGCTTGCCCAGCGACTGGCCGGCCAACGAATCGAACGCCGCGAGGCCGGTGTGCGTGTCGGGAATCTGGCCCGTCGAGTGGAATCGCTTCACCGCCCAGAAGGTGAACACTTTGTCGTTCGGCCCTTCGATGTACAACTGCACCTGCGAATGCTGGTCGGTGGTACCCAGCGCGGCCACCGGCGTTTGCCCCGTGTTGATTCGCTCGCCCTTGCGGTTCTGCGCCTTGCCCAGCGACTCCGCCCACAACTGCCGGAACCAAAACGCGGTTCCCCACAAATGATTCGAGTATGGAAATGCCACCTGGATGGGCTTCGCCTTGCGGGTCCAAATCAGCCAGTGGTACAGCGCGGCCCGCAGCGCGATGTTCTTCTCGAGGTCCGCTTCCCAGCAGTCGGCGGTCATGCGCGCAGCGCCGCGGCAGAGTTTGGCGATATCGATGCCGATCAGCGCCGCCGGGACCAGCCCCGCCGGCGTCAACACGCTGAACCGGCCGCCCACGTTCTCGGGAATGCCGAATACCTGGTAGCCCTCGGCCTGCGCCAGCGCGTACAAATCTCCCTTGCCTTCGGTGGTCACCGCCACGATGCGGCCGGCCGTTGCGCTCAGCGCCTGATGCAACCACTCGCGCACAATCAGGAAGGTCCCCACCGTCTCGGCCGTGCCGCCCGATTTGGCAATCACCACCACCAGCGTCTTCTGCGGGTCCATCGACGCCAGCGCCGCGGCCGTGAAGTCCGGGTCCACGTTGTCGAGGATCACCAACCGCGGGTGCTCGCTCGTGAAAGCTCCCTGGATGGGATGCGGCCCGCGAATGCCGCAATCGAGCGCCCACGCCCCCAGCGCGCTGCCGCCAATCCCCACCACGCACACCGTGTCGTAGCTGCCGCGAACTTCCGCGGCGAAGCGGCCGATCGCCCGAATCACCTTGCTTTGAAACGGCAGGTGAGGGAAACCGTACGTCCCGGCTTCGCTCAGCTTGCGGAAGCCCGCCAGCGCTTTCTGCGCTCTGGATTGCGCGCGTTCGACCTCCGTACGTGTTACTCCGTGGGTCTTGCCCACCATTTCGGCCAGCAGGTTCGTCTCGTCGAATTGAATGTTCATGTGGATGGCGCTCCCGAATCGGAATGAATGCGTGACTTCGATTGTACCGTAGTGGGGCAGGTTGCAAAGTGGGACAGACGATCGGTTTTTGTCGTCTGTCAACCACCGCGAAACCCGCACCCCGACAGACGACCGAAACGGATCGTCCGTCCTACCCCGGTCACAACCTTTCTTTCCCACTAACTCAATCACTTAGCCCTCGAAACCCTTGACATATCCTGCATACTTAAGTCAGGACTGTGGCGCCAGGCTCCGCTGCTAGTCTGTTCTTGCTGGCCAGCAAGCGTTGATTTCAAGTGATACTGAACTTCCGGCGCCCGTTAACGGCATGCGGGGTCCCCCATGGGCTGGACTCTCGACGGAAGACTTTGGATTCCGGAATTCATAACCGCCGGCGGATTACGGATAGCTTTTATTGCCGCCCGCTCGGATAACAGAGAGTGAAGGAACGAATCGGCAACGATATGTCCGCCATACAGCGGGCCTAGATCATCGAAGTTCCTACTCGAATCATCGGGTGGCCGATACGCACGGCGATAAGTCCGCGAGCCCGGCCACCCGCAACGCACTCCTATCTTTCTCCATCCACAGCTTTCGGCCGTAATGTGCCCAAGAACTCCCGCAGGCAACCCGCGGCAAGACCGCCGGCGTTACAACGAACGCAGCGTCGTAGCCGTGCGCCGGCGGTCATTGCCGCCGGTGTCTCAGCCTCGATTTCCACTCACTCTTCCCGCAGCGCGGACACCGGATCGATCTCGGTGGCGCGGCGTGCCGGCAGGTAGCAGGCCAGCATCGCCAAACCGGCCAGCACCAGCGGCGCGCCAACAAAAAAGACTGCATCTTCGGCGGGCTTCGCGAAGCTCCGCGCCAACACATCGCTGAAAGCGGAAAGGGCACGCCATAGGGCAAATCCGCCGCCCAGTCCAAGGACCGAGCCCACCACCACCAACGCCGTCCCTTCCCGCATCACCAATCCCTGCACCTGGCGGCTGCCGGCGCCGAGCGCCATGCGGATGCCGATCTCCTTCCGCCGGCGGACCACCGCGTAAGCCGTGACTCCGCCCAGGCCGATGGAGGCCAGCAGCAGCGCGAAAAGACCGAGGATCACGTAGATCGCGGAATCCCACTCGATGAACGCGTTCATCCGATCGAGATCCTCACGCATGGTGTGCACGTTGAAAACCGTGAGATCGGGATGGAGCGACTCGAGTTGCCGCCGCACGGCCGCCAGCGTGTCCCGGCCCGGCGTGCCGCGCACCAGGATGGTGGAGCGTTGCGCCGGGTTCCCGCGAAACGCCGACGTTGTAAGAGGCACAAACACCGTCGCCACGGTCTTGGCCGTCAGAAACCCGGGCGGCATGTCACGCGTCAGGCCAACCACCGTGCAGTTGAGTTCGCCGTCGCGAATCGGGCGGCCAATCGGGTCGTCGCCGCCGAACAACTCCCGCGCGGCGGTCTGATTGAGGATAGCCGGAATGCCCGTTTTCGCTGGCGGCTCGTCCGATTGCCGGTCCCGCCGATCGAACTCGCGGCCGGCCAAAAGGGGTACGCCCAGTGCGGCGAAGTAACCGGCCCCGATGCGCTCACGGAAGGCGGAGTGCAGCACCTCGCCGCTTTTCCGGTCGCCCGAGGGGGCCGAGACGCGGGTGTTGGCCCGGACCCCGGCCAGGCCGGCAAACGGTTCGCTGTCGGTCAGAGCCGCCGCGCGCACTCCGTTGACACGCGACAGCTCGTCCGGCAGCCCGGTAAGCAGCGCCGCCGTGGCCTCGACGGAATAACCGTCGCGCACCGGGTCCAGTGAAATCAGGTTGAGATGGGCGGTCTCGAAACCAGGGTCGAGGCCCTCCGTATGCAGGAAGCCCGCGACGACATACCAGGTGACCAGCAGAAGCATCAACGATGCCGCCATCTGGCCCACCACGAAGAGATTGCGTAAACCAAAGCGGCGATAGCCGCGCAGCGGCGATAGCGCGCCCTCCTTCAAGGTCAGGCCAATATCGGCGCGCACCGAAGATAGCGCCGGCGTCAGGCCGAAGCCTATGCCCGCCGCGAGCGCAATCGCCAGCGTGATTGCGAGCACGTGGAGATCGGGCCGGCAATTCAGTACCATCGGCGTAGGAGAAGGCACCGACACGGACGAGATCGCGTCCGCCAACCCGTAAGCCAGCGCGATGCCAGCGAGGCCGCCGGCGAACGAGAGCATCACGCTTTCGGTCAGGAACTGGCGCACCAGGCGCGGCCGGCTGGCGCCCACCGAAAGCCGGATGGCGATTTCACGCCTCCTTTGGCTGCCGCGAGCCAGCAGCAGACTGGCCAGGTTCGCGCACACCAGCGAGAGGACCAACGCCCACAGAACGACATCGAAGGTGTCGATGAGGGCGCTCTGCTCGGGCGTGATGTACATCACGGTGCCGGCCGGCATCAGCCGCACCAGGCGGCCCTTGCGATCGCGATTGTGCTGGAGTCCGTTTTCCCGGTCGAGATTGCGGGTGACCGCGTCGAGGGCGGCTTCCGCCGTGGCCATCTTCACACCGGCGGCGAGCCGGAACACGACGCGGAAGATGTCGCGGTCGGGGCGGTGGAGTGGGTCGCCGCTCAGTTCCGGAGCCAGGGAGCCGGCGCACGTCACCGGCACGAACAGATCCGCCGGATTACCTGGCCAGACACCCAAGAAGTCCTTCGGACCGATGCCGATAATGGTCGCCATCGAACCATTCAGCCGCAATGTGCGCCCCACCGCCAGCGGATCCGCACCCAGGTGCTTGCGCCAGAAGCGGTCGCTGATTACAACCACCGGAGCCATCCCGGGCTTCTCGGTTTCCGGCGCGAAAAAACGGCCGCCGGCCGGCGTCACACCTAAGGTGGTGAAATACTCGGGAGAAACCAGGTGCCCGTAGAAGCGTTCCGCATGGGCGCTCTTGTCCGCTTGGAATGCCACGGCGAACGGGACCAACCCCAAACATGCGGTTGCACTCGCCACCACCTGGTGTTGATCGCGATAGCGCTCGAAATACGGGTAGGAGACAGTCGTCCAAACGAAGGTCGCCAGCGTCGCGGGGTCGCGCACGCCCGGCGGCGGCCCTTCCATCGACTGGCATTCGCTGAGGACCACGCTGCACATGCCAATCCCGATAGCGAGCGAAAGCACGGCCACGGCGGTGAACCCGGGCGACTTGGCCAGCGTCCGCAGCGCGTAAACAACGTCCTGCCGGATCTCGGTGAGATAGGTGGCGGGCAACCGGATAGCGATGTCGGCGAGGAGCCTGACGAGGCCCGGCACGCCGTACCGCCGCCGGACTTCCGGAATGGCATCTTCGCCCAACCGGTCCAGATCCTCTCCGTACAGCATTCGAAACTCGTGCGGATATGCGCTGGCCAAGCGCCGGTACAGGGCCAGGCAGATGCTCCATCGGGGGTTCATCACCAAGCCTCCTGCTTGCGTTTCCGTTGCATCATGCGGACCATCGCCTGCAGCCGCTCGCATTCCAGGTCGAGCACGGTTCGTCCCAGCGGCGTCAACCGGTAATAGCGGCGGCGCGCGTCATCCAGCTCCGCCACCGGCCGCTCGTCGGATTCCTCGATCAGCCCGTCGCCGATCAGGCGCTTCAGCGAGCCATAAAGAGTGGCGGGCCAAAGACGCACCGTGCCGTTGGTCCGCTCGAGGACTTCCTGCATGATGCCGTAGCCGTGCTGATCGGCCCCGACCAGCGAGAGCAGTATGTGGAACCAGTTGTTGTGAAGCGGAAGGAAGTCCGCAGGATCTCGGGTCATGATAATATATATATCGCCTATTATATAGTTGGTGTCAAGCCAATTCTGCGCGGTGCGGGAGGATGGCCGGTCGTGCTGCGTGTTCTCGCAGCTTGGAGTTTGGGCGCGCGACACAGAAGCGAATCCCGCGTTCCAACGTAGCGTGCGACTCGATCTGCAAAGGAGCGAAAGGTGCCGGTCCACGGCGTGAGCCGGAAAACACGCCGGAGTGAACCCAGCCCTTACTCTCCTTCGCGGCCCAGCGCCATCACGAAGTATTGCGCCCGGCCGGGTCCGGGGTTGCGCCAGCCGTGTTCCAGGTTGGAGGCGGCCCACACCACCGAACCGGCTTCCACGCGCGTGGTGGCCGAGCCCAACGTCACATCGAGCTGGCCGGATTGGAGCATCACCACTTCTTCGTGCGCGTGCTTGTGCGGAGGGTGCGGCGCCATGCCGGGGCCCAGATCGGTCAGGTGCAGATCGACGTGATAGCCCAGGTGCGTCGCGCCATCGAAAACCTGGCGCGCATGGTTCTGCCCGTTGGTCTTCACCGGTAGTTCGCCGTAAGGGTAGACGCGCGACTCGACGAGCTTCCGGTCTTCCTTTTTGGCGTTGGTTTTGTCTTGGGCCTGAGCGGCGGCCAGCGCCGGCAGCAGGAGGGCAACATCTCTGCGGGAGTATTTCACACGCACAAGTTTATACCGCATCGCGGCTGGCCGTGGAGTTCGTTGTTACACGTCGAAAATGCGCACCGCCTGCTGCAGGCTGGCGACGGCGTCGCGTCCCGGCGCCGGCGAATACTCGTGGGCGATGTAACCCTGGAAGCCCAGGTCCGCGATGGCCTGCGCGATGAACCGGTAATTGAGTTCCTGGGTTTCGTCGATTTCGTGCCGGCCCGGATTGCCCCCGGTATGGAAGTGGCCGATCCACCGGTAGTAGTCGCGGATGTTGCGCACGATGTCGCCATCCATGATCTGCGCGTGGTAGATGTCGAACAGGATATTCACCCGCGGCGAATTGACCCTCTTCATCACGTCCACGCCCCAGGCGATGTGGTCGAACATGTAGTCCTTGTGGTTGACCTTGCTGTTCAGGTACTCCATGCTGATGTCGACGCCCTTGTCTTCGGCGTGCGCTTTGACGCGGTTCAGGAAGGCCACGCAGTTGTCCGCGCCCTCGGCGTCGGCCATGCCTTTGCGGTTGCCGCTAAAAGTGATGATGCCGGGGACGCCGTTTGCCGCGGCCTCGTCGAGCGCCTGGTGCATCGCCTTTTCGAGCGCCGCGTGATTCTCGGTGCGGTTCAGCGCGTTCGAGATCGTGCCGCCCGGCCCCGGCGGCCACATGGTGGGCACCAGGCCATACTTCTTCAGCGTCGGCCATTGTTCGGGCCCCTCCAGGTCGTACCCCTTCAGCCCCAGCCGCGCGGCTGTCCGGCAGGTGTCTTCGAAGCTCATGTCGCGCGCGAACACTCCGCGCGTCACGCCTTGTTTCAAGCGGCCCTTGCCGGGCGACGGCGCGGGCGTCTGCGCGGCCGCCGCCGTCAACGCCATCGCGGGCAGAAAATCTCTACGGCGCATAGGAAAGCCTCCCAGACCAAGAGCTTAGCTTAATTGTGGCGCAAGCTATCGAGCTTGCCGAGCCGAGGGTCGTCCGGGCTTTTCCGGCGGCGCCAAAACCGCCCTCGCTATCCGATTGAAAACGGGCCTAATTCTCCTCTTGACAGGCAATCGCAGATTGCAATAGTATAATTACAAATTGCTATATGAAGCTTGGAGAAAAACTCCGGTACCTGCGCGAGGTGGAAGGAACCCTGCGCGGCCTCAACCGCGAACTCTCGCAACAGGAGATGGCGCGGCTGATCGAGCGCGAGCATGGCAAGTCCATCAGCCAGAGTTACCTCTCGCAGATCGAGAGCGGGGCGCGGCCGCACCTGACCAACGCCACGCGGATGCTGCTGGCGCGGTTTTTCAAAGTGCATCCGGGCTACCTGGTGGACGATCCGGAGGGGTTCGAGAACGAGCTGGTATCGGATGTGGGGGCGCTCGAGGACAAGCTGGACCTGTGGCTGGTGAGCGGCGCGGAGCGGTTTCGCCGCGATCCGGAGCTGCAACAGGCACTGGTGGCCCTGGCGCGGCACGCGGATTCGCGGATGTGCATTATCCTGCTGGGTGAGATTCTGGAGAACCCGGGCCTGGCGGAGCGGCTGATGGAAGTCTTGAAGACGCCCGCCGCCCGCAAGACGAGGAGGCAGTAAATGAATTGGGCGGATTTCTACCTCGCGTGTTTTCTGGTGGGTTTCCTTTTTAGCGCGTTGTCGTTTTTGGCGGGAACGGGGCACGCACACATCCCGCATCTGCACGTGCACGTGCACCATGGCTTGCACATCCCGCGCGGCCACGTGCCGCGCGGCGGCGGCCAGCATGGCGAGCTGCCGTGGCTGAATTTCGGCACGGTCTCGGCGTTTCTGGCCTGGTTCGGCGGCGCCGGTTACCTGCTCGAGCATTACTACCATGTCTGGTATTTCCTGGCCTTCGTGGTGGCGACATTCTGCGGGCTGGGCGCCGCGGCCGTGGTGTTGGTGTTTCTCGCCAAGGTGCTCATGGCGCACGAAGCGCCGCTCGATCCGGCGGATTACGAAATGGTCGGCGTGCTCGGGAAACTGAGCATCCGCATCCGCGACGGCGGAACCGGCGAGTTGATTTATTCGCAGGAGGGCACGCGCCACGTCGCTGGCGCGCGCAGCGAGGATGGCGCGGCCATCCCCAAGGGCGCGGAGGTGGTGGTCACGCGCTACGAGAAAGGCATTGCCTACGTCCGGCGTTGGGAAGACTTCGCCGGAGAAACGGAGTTGAAGAGCTAAATGCAGCAAATCATCCAAAACCCGATTGTGATCTTCGTCCTTTTGGGCGTCCTGGTTATTCTTTTCATCCTGACCGCGTTTGCCAAGCTGTTCCGCAAAGCCGGTCCGCACGAAGCCATCATCGTATACGGCTTGGGTGGCACGCGCGTGGTGAATCGCGGCGGCGCGTTTATCTTTCCGATGGTGGAGACCGCGCGCTCGCTATCGCTGGAGTTGATGTCGTTCGACGTGGCGCCCAAGCAGGACCTGTACACCCGGCAGGGCGTCGCGGTGATGGTGGAAGCGGTGGCGCAGATCAAGGTGAAGTCGGATCCGGAATCGATCCTCACGGCGGCCGAGCAGTTCCTGACCAAGGAGCCGGATGAACGCGACGGGCTGATCCGGCTGGTGATGGAAGGCCACCTGCGCGGCATCATCGGCCAGTTGACGGTGGAAGAGATCGTCAAGCAGCCGGAGATGGTGGGCGAGCGGATGCGCTCCACCTGCGCCGACGACCTGACCAAGATGGGACTGGAAGTGATTTCCTTCACCATTAAGGAAGTCCGCGACAAGAACGAATACATCACCAACATGGGCCGGCCGGACGTGGCGCGGATCAAGCGCGACGCGGACGTAGCGACGGCCGAAGCCGAGCGCGATACCGCCATCAAACGGGCGAACGCCGCGCGCGAAGCCGCCATCGCCAAAGCGCAGGCCGACCAGGAACGCGTGCTGGCCGAGACGCTCTCCCAGACCAAGCAGGCCGAGGCGCAGCGCGACCTCGAGACCAAGAAGGCCGTCTACCTGGAGACCGTCAAGAAGCAACAGGCCCAGGCCGACAAGGCCTACGAGATCCAGACCAACATCATGCAGCAGCAGGTGCGCGGCGAGGAAGTCACGATTCACCAGGTCGAGAAAGAGCACGAAGTCAAGGTGCAGGAAGCCGAAATCATGCGCCGCGAGCGCGAGTTGACGGCCACCGTGCTGAAGCCGGCCCAGGCCGAGCGGCAGCGCATCGAGACCCTGGCGGAGGCCGAAAAGCAGCGCCTCATCATCGAAGCCGAAGGCCATGCCTCGGCCATCCGCGCGCAGGGCGAAGCCGAAGCGGAGATCATTTTCAAGAAGGGCGACGCGGAAGCCAGGGCCATGAACGTGAGGGCCGAGGCGTACCAGGAATTCAACCAGGCGGCGATTATCGACAAGCTGATTACCGGTTTGCCGGAGGTGGTGAGAGCGCTGGCCGCGCCGCTGGCCAACGTGGACCGCATCACGGTGGTTTCCACCGGCAACGGCGATTCGGCCGGCCTGAACAAGATCACCGGCGACATCACGAAGATAGTAGCGCAGGTTCCGGCACTGTTCGAGACGCTCTCGGGCATGCCAATCAGCGAGCTGTTTGGCAAAGTGCGGGCGCTTGGAGACAAGGCGCCGAAGGCGGACGACAAGGGTCCGGCGGCGGGGTAGGGGAATTGGGTAACCGGGCCGCGTGCGGCAAGCGCGCGGCCCACAGGGAAAGGAGAAATCCAGTGGCACTCTTAGAGCGAGTTTCGACGTTGATCCGGGCCAACCTCAACGATCTGGTCGACAAGGCCGAGGACCCCGAAAAAATGATCAAGCAGGTGATCCTCGATATGGAGAATCAACTGCTCCAGGTGAAGACCCAGGTGGCGATTTCGATCGCCGACCAGCACGTGCTGGAGAAGAAGCTCAAGGAAAACCAGGACAACGACCATCAATGGATGCGGCGCGCCGATATGGCGCTCGACAGCCAGGACGACGGGCTGGCCCGCTCCGCCGTCGAGCGCGCCATGACCTACCGCACCACGGCCGAAAGCTTCGGGCAGCAGGTCGAGGACCAGAAGACGCAGGTGGAGAATCTGAAAAGCGCGTTGGTCAAGCTCCAGCAGAAACTGGTCGAGGCGCAAGCCAAGAGCGACATGCTGATCGCGCAGCACCGGCGCTCGCGTGCGCTCGGCAAGGCCACCCAGGCCGGGCTGAACATGGGCGATCAATCCAAGACCGCTGCCTTTGACCGCATGAAGAACAAGGTGCAGCACAGCGAAGCGGCCGCGCAGGCTACCGCCGAGCTGATGGCCGACGACGTGGATGACCAGTTCAAGGCCATGGAAAAGCGCGACGAAATCGACCGGCTGCTGGCCGAGTTGAAGGCCAAGCGCAAGGCCGGTTAACCGCTAATCTCAGGGCGTGAGTGGACACGCACCCCGGCGCCCGTAATGGCGGCGCCGGGCAGGCGAAAGCCGGTAGTGTGTCCATTCCGCCGAGCCAAAACAGGAATCTTACTTTATGACTCATGATGCGAAGTTCGAGTGGTGGATTCTGGCCGCGATCGGCCTCGGCCTGGTCGTGATTCTGGTGGGAGGCAACCACTGGATTGCCGGATCGGTGACCCTGGTTTTGCTCATCCGCGCGTATCCGCAGCGATATGTCACCACGCCGGACGGGCTACTGATCCGCGCCGGCCTGGCCAACCGGCTGATCCCCTACCGGGCGATCACTTACATCGGCGAGAATGTGGAAGACCCGGCGCCGCTGCCGCTTTCGGCCGAAACGGTCAAAATCGAGTGCGGGCCGAATTGCGAGATCTGGCTGGCGCCGGAAGATCCATCGACGTTTTTCCAGGATATGGCGCGGCACACGCCGCATTTGCGGCGGCGCGGGCAGGCGCTGACGAAAGCGTGGGTATAGTGGCGTCCCGTAGCGCCGGCGGTCTTTGCCGCCGGTGTTTTCCGATAGTGAACGACAACGCGGTCGTGGTCAAGGCCGCGTAAAAGACTAGAAGCCAGAGACACCGGCGGCAAGACCGCCGGCGCTACCGGGGCGGCTAATGAAAGCGTGGGTATAAAGTCATGCAGAAGCTGTTTCACTTCGATTCCCCGGCCGGGGAATATAAGGCCGACGCGTGCGTGCTGACTTGTTTCGACGCGCGCTTCGACCTGGCGGCGCGGAAGTTTCTCCGCCGCCGGGGCGTCGAGATCTACGACCAGATCAAGATACCTGGCTCCGTCAGGGCGCTCGCCGATCCGGCCAGCGAAGGCGACCGCGACTTCGTGCTGCGCATGGTGGCCACTTCGATGGCGCGGCACGGCTCGGAGCGGATGATCCTCACCGGCCACAAAAACTGCGGCGGTTACCTCGGCCAACCGGCGGAAGAGGTGATCGCCGGCATAACGCGTGCCGCCGAGGTGATTCGCGCCGCGCAACCTTCGCTCGCCGTCGAATGCTATTTTCTCGATTTCGACGGCGTGTACCAGGTGTAGCGTGCGGGACACGGAAGTCGGATTTGAGCTGAGCAGGCGTGGTACGTGGCGCTTGGCGGCAATTGATTTCGACGGGAGAATGCCCTTGGCATTAATTTTCGATGCGCAAGACCGGA
Organism: Bryobacteraceae bacterium; assembly: GCA_049686695.1. Classification (GTDB taxonomy): domain Bacteria; phylum Acidobacteriota; class Terriglobia; order Bryobacterales; family Bryobacteraceae; genus Bog-375. The sequence goes on from JBAVIH010000003.1 coordinate 17,807, forward strand.
TTTCGACGTATCGATGTGTCCGAGGTATCGCTCCGCCGTCTGGACGGAGGCATGGCCCAGCAGCAGTTGAAGCTGCTCCGGTTCGCCGCCAGCCGCGTGGCACGACTTCGCGCAGGCGATTCTCGGTCCGCTTGGACTGTTTCGCGAGGGAACTTACCGACAGGCAGCAACGTACTCTTTGCTATGAGCATCGAGAGTCTTAAGGAAGAAGTTCATGTCTTGGGCCGCGACCTCGTCGATACGATCCGCGACTTGATCCACGAGGGCAACGTCCGGCGCATCGTGGTAAAAGACGAGCATGGCAACACGTTCGTCGAGATTCCCGTGACCATCGCTGCCGTTGGCGTCATCGTGGCTCCGCTCCTCGCCGCCATGGGCGCGATCTCTGCCCTGGTCGCCAAGTTCACTATCGTGGTTGTCCGCAGCGAGCCGAAGCCTCCGGGGAGCACCCCGTCCGTGCCGTGAGATGCGGGAAACTCGCTTTTGGTAGCGCAACACCGACGGATGTGGCTACACCGCCACCTTCAGCTTGATTCCGTCATTTGGCGCGTTCGCGAGATCCTGCTTGGTTCCTAGCCCGAGCACCTTTTCCACCGTCGCCAGCGGAATGCGTTGCGCACTTGGCTTCCCCTTACGCCGATCCGCCAATCCAGCGTAGCCGCCCTCTTCCAGCCGCTCCCGCCAGCGGCGCATCGTCCGATCCGTCACCCCGATAATTTCCGCCGCCGCCCACCAGGCGATCTTCTTCGCCATGGCCTTCAGCAGCACGTCTTGCACTTTCATCATCCGCTCCATCTCGGCGGCTGAGTACTGCTGGGTTTCGTCCACTTCAACCGCCCCGACCCAAGCGGACAGATCACGCGTGAATTGGACCGGACAACTCACATACTAGCGACATTCCAAAGAGCACCCCATTGACGTGGTGCTCTATCGGGAATATGATGCAGGCGGTGGGTCTTACCGGGCCCGCCGGACTGGAAAGGAGGTCTGCCATGTTAGCTACCGCGGTGGCAGAGAAGAACGCATACGAAGTCGCACTGGAGAATTTCGAGTTGGCGGCGGATGCGCTGGAGCTCGACGACAGTGTGAGATCGATGATCAAGTATCCGGAACGCGTCCTGACGGTGAGCGTGCCGGTGCGCATGGATACCGGACGGATTGTCCGCTTCGAAGGGTTCCGGGTGCAGCACAACACCACGCGCGGCCCGGCCAAGGGCGGCATTCGTTACCACCCCGATGTGACGGTGGACGAAGTAAAGGCGCTGGCCACGTGGATGACGTGGAAGTGCGCGGTGGTGAATATTCCGTTCGGTGGCGGCAAGGGCGGCGTGACCTGCAACCCGAAGATCCTGTCGCTGGGCGAATTGGAGCGGCTGACGCGGCGTTATGCCAGCGCCATCCTGCCGCTGATCGGACCGGACAAGGACATTCCGGCGCCGGACGTCTACACCACGCCGCAGATCATGGCGTGGATCATGGACACTTACAGCATGAACATGGGGTACCCGGTTCCAGGCGTGGTGACCGGCAAGCCGATCAGCCTGGGCGGATCGCTGGGGCGCAATGAGGCCACCGGACGCGGCGTGTACTACACCGTGCTGGCGAGCTGCGAGCACCTGGGCATTCCGGTCGCCGGCGCGCGTGCGGTGGTGCAAGGCTTCGGCAATGCCGGATCCATCGCCGCCATGCTGCTCGACAGGGCTGGCATGAAGGTGATTGCGGTGAACGACACGCGCGGGGCTGTATACAATGCCAAAGGGTTGGACATCCCGGCCGTGATGGCGTTCAAGGAGAAGAGCGGCAGCGTGATGGGCTTCCCCGGCTCGGAGGCGGTGAGGCCGGCCGAGATGCTGGCGCTGGAGTGCGAAGTGCTGGTGCCGGCGGCGCTCGAAGGCGCCATCACCGAAGAGAACGCGGAGACGATTCGCACCCGCATCGTCGCCGAGGCCGCCAACGGCCCGGTGACGCCGGACGCGGACCGCATCCTCGACGGGCGCGGGGTATTTCTGATTCCCGACATTCTCTGCAATGCGGGCGGCGTCACCGTGTCGTACTTCGAATGGGTGCAGGACGAAAACCACCTGTTCTGGGACGAGCAGGACGTCAACCTGCGGTTGGAGAAGGTGATGACGCGCGCTTTCCGCGAGGTGCTCAAAGTTCAGATGGAGCGCAAGGTGAGCATGCGGCTGGCGGCCAACGTCTTAGGCATCGGCCGCGTGGCCGAAGCGGTGAAGATCCGCGGTTTGTATCCGTAAAAATCCGGAAAGGTAGGGGCCGGGCACGACCCCGGCCCCGGCCCCGCGTGGGGCGACTTGCCCCACGAGCGGCTCAGCGCGCCTCCATGATGCTCGTCCCCAGGATGAAGGAGGCGACCCCCGCGAACGTATTGGTCTCCTTCGGGCAACGAATGTACGCTTCGAAGCTGTCCATGATCCCGATGCTGCTGCAATCGACGATGTCGAGCCGGCCATCGGCGGCCGGCACGGCTTTGGTTACGATCCCCGCGTAGGCCTTGCGCACCACCGGCATGTACTCCGCGCGCCCGATGTAGCCTTTATCGATCGAATTGCGGATCAGGTACGTGAACATCCCGGTGCCCGATGTTTCGTTCCAGTTGCCGCCTTCGCGCGGCTTGTCGACCACCTGGCACCACATTCCCGTTCTCGGGTCCTGTACCTCCTTGAGCCCCGCGCACAGGCTGCGTAATGCACCGAGCAGGGCGGCCCGGTCGGGATGATCCTGCGGCAGATAGTCGAACACGTCGGCCAGCAACACCGCGAACCACCCCAGGCCCTCACTCCAGACCTCCGGCGCCAGGCCCGTCCGCTTGTCGGCCCAGGAAGCGGCACGCGACTCGTCCCAGCCGTGCAGCAGCAAACCGTTCGGCTTGCGGCAATGGCCGAGCACGAGCTTCATCTGCCCGGTGACCTGGTCGAACGCCGCCCGGTCGTGCATCACGGCGCCATAGCGCGCCTCAAACATCTCGCCCATGAACACGCCATCCACCCACATCTGGTGCCTGGCCCAGTCAGCGTGCCAGAAGCCGCCGTCCGCGTTCCGCGGATAGTGCGCGAACGCATTGTGGATGGTGGCGGCGGCGATCCTGTACTTCTCCAGCTTGGTCTGTTCGTACAGGAACAGGATTGCGTAGCCCGGCAGGAAGTTGTCGAGCGCCGTGGGTTGGAAGTCCGGGATGCGGCCCTGGCCGTCCACCTGCTGATCGACGTAACGCCGGATGTAGTCGAAGTAGCGCCGCTCACCGGTCAGCCTCCACAGTTTCTCCATCGTGAACATCGCGTAGCCGGCCTGCCAGCTAAAGTGGTTCGTCTGCCCCTGCCAGTGAATCGCGTCCGGGTCGGGGAATCGCGCGATCAGGGTGTCCGCCACCGGCACGGACCACCGGAACGCCGCAGGCGCCTCAGCGGCCGCCGCAGCGAAGCCCAGACCTATCACCGCCAGTCCGATCCGCAACAACCGGCGCGGCGCCACACCTCCAAGCCTCATCCGTCGATTCCTCCTCGCCAATCCGCGCAGCCCATCGCCAAGGTTCATTTCGAACGCCAGCGCCCATCGGCCCGTCCCCGGCAGAAGCCATCTTAACAAGTGTTTTCTTCGCAGTTTCTCGCGCCCTACGCATTCGCCCAGCGAATCAGGCCGGGCAGGAACTGCTGCGGTTCGTCGACATGGTAGGGAAGAACACGGACCGTGTAGCCGTGGAGGCCGCTTTCGCGGCAGGCGGCGGAATGGGCGGCGAAGACGTACACGCCGTGGCCGGCCTGGCTCACCTGTTCCATCGGCACCGCGGCTGCATCGCAGATCTCGAAATCGGCGTTCAGCATGCCGAGATAGAGCTCCACCGAAACTTCGTCGCAATTCAGGGCGCCCAGGCGGACGCGCGCCCGCACTTCCACCTGGCCGCCGCTGCGCAGCTCGATCTCCGGCAGCGCATCCACGCTCTCGATGGCCACTTGTCCCCAGTTGTCGCAGATGCGCTGGTTCCAGGCGGCCAGCGCGCGCGCCGCCGCGGCATTGCCGGCCATCAGGTGCTGTTGCCTTTCATGGCCGCGCAGGTAAAAATCGGTGGCGTACTCGGTCACCATGCGCTGCATGTTGAACTCCGGACACAGCGTGGCGATGGAGGACTTCATGCGGGCGATCCAGCGGCGCGGCAGGCCATCGGCGCCGCGCTCGTAAAAGGCCGGGATCACGTCGTGCTCCAGGATCTCGTATAGCGCCAGCGATTCCACCTGGTCCTGATAGTCCTGGTTGTCGTACTTTTCGCCGCGGCCGATCGCCCAGCCCACGAACGGCCGGCCCGCGGTCGGCGCGCGCCAGGCTTCATCCCACCAGCCGTCCAGGATGCTGAGGTTCAATCCGCCATTGGCAAGGGCTTTCATGCCACTGGTGCCGCTGGCTTCCAGCGGCCGCAGCGGCGTGTTCAACCAGACGTCGGAACCCTGCACCAGGTAACGGGCCACGCCCGGATCGTAGTTCTCCAGAAAGACAATGCGGCGGCGGAACTCGGGGCGCTGCGCGAGTTTGACGATCTGCTGGATGAAGACCTTGCCGGCGTCGTCGCGCGGGTGCGCCTTGCCGGCGTACACAATCTGCACCGGCCGCTGCGGATCGTTGAGTATGCGCGCCAGCCGGTCCGGGTCGCGCAGCAGCAGGGTGGCCCGTTTGTAAGTGGCGAAACGGCGCGCGAAGCCGATCGTGAGCGCATCTGGATTAAGCGCTTCGTCGGCGCCGTCGATTTCCGCCTGGGGCGCGCCGCGCCGCTCCAGTTGCTCGCGCAACCGCCGCCGCGCGAAGCCCACCAGGCGCTCGCGCCGGCGCTCGTGGGTGCGCCACAACTCCTCGGCGGGGATGGTTTCGGCGCGCTTCCAAAGCTCCGTGTCGGCTCCCTCCTCGCGCCACTTGGGACTCAGGTAGCGGTCGTAGAGCTGGTTCATTTCGGCGGAAATCCAGGAGCGGAAGTGCACTCCGTTGGTCACCGAACCAATGGGGATTTCGTCCTCCGGCACGCCCGGCCACAGCGTCTTCCACATCCTGCGGCTCACCACGCCATGCAACTGGCTGACGCCGTTGGAAGAGGCCGCCATGCGCAGCGCCAGCACGGTCATGCAGAACTCCTCGGAGTCGTTGGCGGGGTTCTGGCGGCCCAGCCCGTAGAATTCCTGACGGGAAAGACCCAGGCCGCGGGCGTAGTCGCCCAGGTAACGATCGAGCAGGCCGGCGGAGAAGTAGTCGTGCCCGGCCGGAACCGGCGTATGGGTGGTGAACACCAGGCCGGCGCACGCCACTTCGCGCGCCTCCACGAAGCTGAGGCTGTGACGTTCCATCAGCCGCCGCACCCGCTCCAGCGACAGAAACGCCGAGTGTCCTTCGTTCATGTGGTAGACGGTGGGCTCCAGGCCGAGCGCCTCCAGCGCTCGGTAGCCGCCGATCCCCAGCATGATTTCCTGCCTGAGGCGCATCTCGGTTCCGCCGCCGTAAAGCTGGTCGGTGACGACGCGGTCCTCGGGCCGGTTCTGCACCACGTTGGTGTCCAGCAGGTAGAGCGAAACGCGGCCCACCACCGCCCGCCAGATCTGGGCGGCGATTCGATTGCCGTTGTAGTCCACCTCCACCGTCAGCGGGCGCCCGTCGGCGCGCCGCTCCAGCGCGATCGGCAGGGTCTGAAAGTCGTTGTCCTCGTATGTTTCCTGCTGCCAGCCGGCGGCGTTGAGATATTGTCGAAAGTAGCCCTGCTGGTAAAGCAGCCCGACGCCCACCAGCGGCACGCCCAGATCGCTGGCGGCCTTCAGGTGATCGCCGGCCAATATGCCCAGTCCCCCGGCGAAAATCGTCAGGCATTCGGTAATCCCGAATTCGGCCGAGAAGTAAGCTACCAGCACGCCATCGTTCTGCCCACACGAGCGCCGGTACCAGCTCGACTCGCCGGTCAGGTACGATCCAAGCGCGATTTGCGTGTGGTGCAGATAAGCCAGAAAGGCTTCATCGCGGGCGGCGGCCTCCAGTTGCGCCTGGCCGATCAGCCCCAGCATCCGCACCGGGTTGTGGCCGGTGGACTCCCATAGATCGCTATCCAGCCGCCGGAACAGCTCGACGGTAGTGTGATCCCACGACCACCGCAGATTGTACGCCAGGGTGCGCAGCCCTTCGAGCGGGACGGGCAGCGAGGGAACCACCTTAAACACGTGTGCGGGCTTCATGCCATAAGTATAGGCGCGTTAGACCGTCAGTAATCTTGGATTTATTGCCGGATCTGCGCCACATAACTGGATTGAAACTGTATGCAGATGTTCAGCCAGCAACCCGATCACTTCAGCCGCGATCGAAGAGCTGTTCTGCTTCGCGCGCGCTTTGAACGCACTGTACAGTGCGAACATTCTCGACGCACAGGGTTGGCATCGGGAATATCAGGCAAAGTCCGGCATATACATAGCAGTAGCAGCCTCGCCGCCGGCCGGTTTCGGCCGTAGCTGCGGAGGGCGCGAGCCCCAGCCCGGTGACTGTGCGCCAACAGTACTATAAATACTATGGAGCCGCACTTCCACCCGGCAGTGCCATATAAGTGTAATATATATCAATATTTTAAAAACACATACAAAAATCCATATTGACAAAAAAACGGGCAGGGATATTATATATTGTAGTACTAATAGTACTTTAGTTTGTTGGTGCTTGGCTTTGCTCCCCCGTGGGCTCGATATGCTATGGGCGGCGCGCCATGAGGAGTCACCGATGTCGTTTTTGAAGAGCAAGCGAAAATCGATGAGGAGGCTGCGCGTGCAGTCCGGCCTGAGTCTGCTGGCAACGGCCCTTCTGGCGCCGGTGTGCGCGGTGCAACTGAGCGCGCAGAACGCAGCCACGTCCGTAAGCGTGGACGCCAGCGCGAACCATCGCGCCATCAATCCGAATATCTACGGGGTGTGCATGGCCGGCACTGGCGATATTGCCGCTCTGAACGCCCCGCTCAATCGCGTCGGGGGCAATAACGTCAGTACTTACAACTGGCAAATCGACGCGTTGAATCTCGACCACGACTGGTATTACGAGAGCTACCTTCAGGACGACCCGGCGGGTCAATCCGGCAAATTCGCCGACGATTATATTCAAAACACTTACGCCGCCAACGTAGGTTCCGAGCCGATGATCACGATTCCGATGCTCCCCTACATCGCCAAGCTCGGCCCCAATCCCAGCTCCGGCTCGGCTTCGCTTTGGTCCTTCTCGGTTGCCAAGTACGGCGCGCAAACGGGCGCCGATCCGTGGCAACCGGACGCGGGCAATGGCATCAGCGCAGCGGCGGGAAATCCTCCCATTGTCAACGATCCGAGCGACGCGTATGTGCCGAACAGCGTTGCCATTCAGCAAGCCTGGTTGCAGCACCTGCTCAGCACGTGGGGGATGTCGACGGCTGCCACCGGGATCAAGTACTACATTCTGGATAACGAGCCATCGCTCTGGAACTCGACGCATGTCGATGTCTACCCCAATCCCGAGACTTACCGGGACCTGTACAACGACATAGTCGGTTACGCGAGCGCCATCCGCGCAGCCGATCCGAACGCGAAGATCGTCGCCCCCGAAGAGTGGACCTGGTGGGCGATGTGGGAGAGCGGGTTCGACCAGGCGAACGGAACCGGAACGGGCTCCGATTACGCCACTCATGGCAATACTTACTACTACCCCTGGCTGCTTCAGCAACTTTATAACTATCAGCAGACCACCGGCACCAAGCCGATCGACGTGTTGAGCGTGCATTGCTACAATGCCATCCCAGGCGACGGCGACGATGCCGGCTCCCAGGCGACCCGTAACAGCGAGACGCGCATCCTCTGGGATCCGAACTTCGTCGATTCCTCCTGGGAAATCGACTCCGGCCTCAATGGAAGAATCTGGGACTGGATTCCCCTCATGAGGAGTTGGGTGAACCAGTATTACCCGGGGCTCGAGATCGGCTGCACAGAGTATAACTGGGGAGACGAGTCGGAATTGAACGGTGCGACCGCGCAGGCCGATGTGTTGGGTATCTACGGGGTCTACGGTTTCGACCTGGCGACCCGCTGGACCGTTCCCGCCAAACCCACCTATCTCGCAATGCAGATCTACCGCAACTATGACGGCAATCTTTCGGCGTTTGGCGACACCAGCGTGTCGGCCACGGTAGCCGATCCGGACTACTTATCCGCGTTTGCCGCGCTGCGGTCCTCGGATGGCGCGCTGACCGTAATGGTGATCAACAAGCAGCACGGCAGCACGCCGGTGACGGTCAACCTGGCGAACTTTACCACCTCCGGTACGGCGCGGACTTATCAGATCGCTTCGGCAAGCCAGACTTCGATCACCAGCCTGGGCAGCGTCCCGGTGACGAGTAACGCGATCAGCACCACCGTTCCATCGCAAAGTATCACGCTGTTCGTCATTCCGCCGGGTACCGTCACGCCCCCACCGACGGGCCTGGCGGCAAGGGCGGGGAACGCCCAGGTGACCCTGAGCTGGACGGCGAGCGCCGGCGCGACTTCCTACAAGGTCTACCGCGGGACAACGGCTGGGGGCGAGAGCGCGACGCCGATTGCCTCGGGAGTGCCAGCGACAAGCTATTCCGATTCCGGGGTGACCAACGGGACACAATATTACTACAAAGTGGCCGCGGTGAACGCGGGGGGAACCGGCGCGCTATCCAGTGAGGTGTCGGCTACGCCGCAAGTAACCGCGCTGAGCGGACCACCGACGGTGCACATCGACATGCCGGCCCCGGGCGGAGCAGTGTCGGGCACAGTGACGGTCGCCGGTTGGGCGATCGACAACGCTTCGGGAGTCGGGAGCGCGATTAGCGGTGTGCAGGTGCTGGTGGACGGAGCGGCGGCGGGAACCGCCACCTACGGCATCAGCCGGCCGGATGTGTGCGCGGCTTACCCGGGCCGTGCCGGCTGCCCCAACGTGGGGTTCTCCTATTCCTGGAACACGGCGACGCTGACGGCTGGGTCGCACACCATCACGGTTAAGGCCACGGACTCCGACAACCCTCCCGACACCGGTTCAGCCAGCATGACGGTAACGGTCACCGCCCCTGTCGCGATACCGTCGGTACACATCGATGGGCCGGCCGCGGGCGCGACCGTTTCGGGCACGGCGTCAGTCTCCGGCTGGGCGATTGACAATGCCTCGACAGTGGGGACCGCAATCAGCGGCGTCAAGGTGCTGGTGGACGGCACGCTGGTGGGCGCGGCGACATACGGAATCAGCCGGCCGGATGTGTGCGCGGTTTATCCGGGCCGTGCCGGTTGCCCGAATGTGGGGTTCACATATTCTCTGAATGCGGCGGGGCTCACGCTCGGGTCTCACACTATAACAGTTACGGCCACGGATTCCGCCAGCCCTCCGGACACGGGTTCGGCCAGCGTTACGGTCACGGTCACGGCGGGCACCGCTGCCGTGATACCGTCGGTGGACATCGATGGGCCGGCGCCAGGTGCGACCGTTTCGGGTACCGTGTCGGTATCCGGCTGGGCCATCGACAATGCCTCGACCGTGGGAACTGCGATTAGCGGCGTGCAGGTGCTGGTGGACGGAGCGGAGGCGGGCGCGGCCACATACGGAATCAACCGGCCGGATGTATGCGCGGTTTACCCGGGCCGTCCCGGTTGTCCGAACGTGGGATTCACGTACTCGCTGAACGTGGCGACGCTGACGGCCGGGTCTCACACCATCACGGTCACGGCCACGGATTCCGCCAGCCCTCCGGACGCCGGTTCGTCCAGCGTGACGGTCACGGTCACGGCGGGCTCCGCTGCCGTGATACCGTCCGTCCACATCGACTCACCAATCCCGGGTGCGACCGTGTCGGGCACGGTGTCGGTCTCCGGCTGGGCGATCGACAATGCTGCGACGGTGGGGACTGCGGTCAGCGGCGTGCAGGTGCTGGTGGACGGAGCGGAGGCGGGCGCAGCCACGTACGGAATCAACCGGCCGGATGTATGCGCGGCTTACCCGGGCCGTCCCGGTTGCCCCAACGTGGGGTTTTCATACTCTCTGAACACAGCCACGCTGGCCGCCGGGTCTCACACGATAACAGTTACGGCCACGGATTCCGCCAGCCCTCCCGACACTGGTTCGGCCAGCGTTACCGTGCAGAAGTAAAGGCGAGGGCCCCGCCGAATCGGGTTATACTGTCTGAAATGCGTGCGTGGCCTTCCCTTCGTGCTACGGCGGCTCTTGCGGCTCTGGCGGCGTTTACGGTTTGGATTACCTGGCGGGCCAAGGCGATTGAAACCGGGCATGGCGGGCAGGGCGGCCGGGTGACGGAGCTCGACGGCAAGCCGGCGCCGGATTTTCATCTGACCGCGCTCGATGGCCGAACGGTGTCGCCGGCGGACTTTCGCGGCAAGAAGCTGGTGGTCACTTTCTGGGCTAGCTGGTGCGGTCCCTGCCGCATGGAGCTGCCGGCGCTCGAGAAGTTCTATAGGCAAACTCACAAGGGCCATGCCGATTATGAGATTGTGTCCATCAGCATCGACGACGACCGTGCGGCAGCCGAGACTGCGGCCACCCAGTTGAAGGTGCCGTTCCCAGTGCTGCTGGATCCCGCGTCGAAGACCCTGGCGACGTACGGCGTGGACGCGATTCCGGCGCTGTTCGTAATCGACAAGGACGGCAAAGTGCTGCACGGGCAGGTGGGCTTCGCGCCGGGCTTCGAATTTATCCTGGCACAGGAACTCGGAATCAAGGACTACAGCCCCATGGTGGGAGCGACGGATGACAGCGGCAGCCATTGAGTTTCAAAACGTGACCAAGGTGTACCGCCGCATGTTCCGGGAAGAACAGGTCACGGCGCTTTCGTGCGTCTCGTTCGAGGCGGGCGCCGGCGAAGTGTGCGCATTCCTGGGGCCGAACGGAGCCGGCAAGACCACCAGCATCAGCCTGTTAATGGGCTTTCAGTTCGCCGATTCGGGTGAGATCCGCGTGCTCGGCTGCGCACCGGGCGACGTCCGCGCCAAGGAGAAGATCGGATTCCTGCCGGAGAACTTCGCGTTCTACAAGTACCTCACGGCGCCTAAGCTGCTGCGCCTTCACCTTGCCCTGGCTGGGAACCGGTCCGCCGAGGACGCGGCGAAGATTCCGGAATTGCTCGCGAAGGTGAGGCTCCATGGCTACGAGGCGATGAAGATCGGCAAGTATTCGCGCGGGATGGTGCAGCGCCTGGGACTGGCGCAGGCGTTTCTCGGCGACCCCCAATTGCTGATTCTCGACGAGCCAACCTCGGGTCTGGACCCGGCCGGCCGGAAGGAAATCCTGGAATTGCTGGTGGCGTTGAAAGGGCAGGGGAAGACGATTTTTCTGAGCTCGCATATTCTGCCGGAAGTGGAGCAGATCTGCGACCGGATCGTGATTATCGACCGCGGCCGGTTGCTGCGGGAGGGCCGTCTCCAGGAGATGCTCGATTTGGGAGACCGCGTGGAGATTGTGGCGGACCGGATCACGGAAGAGATCGAGCAGGCAGCCGCGGCCGGCGGAGCCATGGTGGAGCACGGGCCGCACGGCGTGCGTGTGGTTCTCGATGCCGCCCGGAAGCGCGAGATGGCGGAGACGCTGTGGAACGGCGGATGCGACGTGGTGAGCATCAACCCGGTGAAGAGCTCGCTCGAAGAGGTTTTTCTGAAAGTGGTGGAACATAGGGAGGGAGGCGAATGAAAGTTCGAGTAATCGCGCTCAACACCTTCGCCGGTTTCCTGCGCAACAAGCTGATCATTCTGTTCCTTGCCATCTTCGTCTGTCTCCTGCTGCTGTTTCTGACGCCGCTGCTGGTGATGAAAGGGATGAGTGGGCAGACCGCCGCGCAGATGCAGTCGCCGGTGCTTACCCTGGTGGGCACGCTGATGGCGATGATCAGCGGATTCGGCAGCCTTCTGGCGGCGTGGTCGGCGGCGGACACGGTGGCCGACGAAATGAAGTCCGGCACGATTCTGGCGGTGATGGCCCGGCCGGTGCGCCGCTGGGAGTTCCTGCTGGGCAAGTATCTCGGCGTGCAACTCCTGATGGCGGTCTACGTTCTCTTCATGTTCGGGTTCAGCTATCTGTTGACCTGGATTGGCGGCGAGCGCATCCAGACCACGCCCTGGGTGTTGATCGCATATCCGCTCGTGCGGTACGCGATTTACAGCGCGATTTCGATGTTTCTGGTGACCGCGATGCACCCGGTGATGGCGTTTGGACTGGTGCTGGTGACCTCGATGCTGGCGTTCATGGTGCAGCCCGGATCGCGCACGCCCGCGTTCCTGCCCGGTCCGCTGCGGGCGATCGTATACACGCTGCTCCCATCGACGGAATTGCTCTCGGAGAGCAGGTTTCTCACGATCACGCAAGCCTCACTTCAGAAGATCACTTGGGAGGTCCACGCCATCACGTTGAGTTATGGCCTGGACTATGCGCTGGTGTGTTTTCTACTGGCGGTCTGGTCGTTCCGACACCGCAGTCTGTCGCGGGACTGAGTTACCCGAGTAATACCGGACCCTTCGCCCGGTGAAATGCCCCTCGCGGATATTATTTGGTATCGGACTCCAACAATATGTGGCAGAATGATACCAGAAAGTGAACCTAAAGAAAACGTATGGCACGCAAAATCACGAATGAGATCATCGCCGCCGCTATTGCGGGGTTTGAAGCGCAGAAGAAAAAGATAGACGAGCAAATCGCGGAACTTCGCCAAACGCTGAAGGGGGGCCCCGTCGAAAGCGCCGCTCCGCCCGAACCGGCGAAACGGAAACGCAAGTTGAGCGCCGCCGGCAGGCGGGCCATAGCCGAAGCGGCCCGCAAGCGGTGGGCGGCAATCAAAGCCGCAAAAGTCGCCGAGACGCCGAAACCGGCGGCAGCGAAGAAGCCCGCCGCCAAGAAGGCGGCTGTCAAGAAGGCCGTCAAAAAGGCGGCCAAGAAAGCTGTCAAGAAAGCTGCGGTCACGAAACCCGCGGCTCCCGCGGAGACTGCATAAGCTGGCGGTCCGTCGCTGCCGGCTCGATGCCCGGCTTGAGCGCCACTCAGGCTCGTCTATACTTTGAGGCGAAGGGTGAGCGGCGGTGTCCCCATTTTTCAATCATGGCCGGCGCCGCACCCCGCTCAGCCGTGGCCAAGGTACATCAGCCAGCCGATACCGAACAGCGCCAGCAGGAAGCAGACGAAAGTGTAGACGCCGTAATGGAGGCGTTCGCGGTCGGTATTCTTGGTGACCACGCCCAGCACCACCGATACCAGCACCGAAAACAGGAACGCCGCCTCGAAATGAGAGAGGGTCATTTTAGGCATCAGCTTTTCCTCCCGCGGGCGATTTCGAAAGCGTCCACCATGGCCAGCAGGTTCAGCAGGCCGGCGGTCACCAGGAACTTGGTGCCGTAATCGTGAACCTGCCCGGGCACATCGGGCTGCGCGTAGCCCAGCCATATCGACATCAGGTAGAGGATGCCGCCGCACGCGTCGCCCACCCAGCCGCCCCAGTTGATCAGCACGCTCAGCAGGTCCTCGCCTTGCGGCGTGAACATGGTTCCCCGCATCATCAACCCGCATAAGAACATGGCGGTGATGGCGACCAGCAGCAGCACGCCGCGGCCGGTCCGCTTCAGCAGCAGATGGCCGCCGCCGGGCACGAGCCAGCCCAGCGCCACCGCGGGCGCCCAGACGCGAATGCTCACGGGCGCCTTTTCAGTTTTTTCATTCGCCATAGGGTTTCCTTTGAGTGTATCAGTTTGGACCCTTCCCACGGCACGCTCGTAAGGTCTGTGTCGCTGGGCATAAAGAGTCCGCCCGATTCCGCCGATAACTGGTGCGAGCGAGGTTTGTAGCCGATGGCACTGCTGAGCGTCAAACGGTTCCTGACGCAGTTGGAAGAGGAAGCCGCCTACCGGAAGGTGATCTCCACGCTGCTGGATGGAGTTGCCGCGCACGCTCTGGAACTCGATAGCGAAGCCTGCCGGAGCTTTCGCGAGCGGATCGTCGAGATTCGCCAGGGCATGGCCTCGGAAACTACCGTGGAAGCCTTGCTGGTGGACGCTGGGGCAGCCGTGCAGGCGATTGGGGATTACGCGCGAGAGACAAACCGCCGCATGCATGCTCAGGGCATCGAGATGCAGAACGTGATCGCCATGCTGGCTGGCGGGTCAGCCGATGATGGAAGGGTCGGAAGACCGGCAGTGGCGCGACTGCAGAAGATCGGCGACGGCCTGGGACGGGGCGCCGCTGTGGAGGATGCTTCCACCTTCAAGACGCGCCTGCAGGAGCATGCGGGCGATGTCCGCGATGCAGCCAAACCACAAAAAGCCGAGCCGGACCAGATGGTCCAGGCGCTGCGGCAGGAACTTTCGTACAGGCAGGAAGCGGCGCGCAATGCCGGCCTCGACCCGGTTACACTCCTACCCTCCGAACTCGCGGCTCAGGCACAGTTCCTATCCGCTCTTCGCACCGGCGAGCAGAAGCACGTCGCCGTGTTCGTGCTGGGTTCGGCCCGCCACATCAACCTGCGCTTCGGCCGTGCGGCCGGCGACGACGTGGTTCGTGCGCTCAAAGAGTACCTCGCAGGGCATTTGGCGCCCGGCGACCGCATGTTCCGCTGGCCAGGCCCGGCCATAGTCGCTTTGCTGGCCGGCACGGACTCGTTCGACCGGGTCCGCGCCCGATTGAAGCGTTTTCTGGAGAAGCCCATCGAACGAACCTTCGACATCAACGGCCGTTCCGTGTTGATTCCCCTTTCCGTCGCCTGGTCCGTTTTCGGGCTATCCCAGCCTCTGGCGGACGTGCACCGGCAGATTCACGACTTCATCGCCAGCCAGGGATACCGGGACGAAGACCCCGTCCCGGCATGATACGAACCTCCGGTACCTCTTAGCCGTCGATAGGGGCCCGGCATACCCGGCCCGGACCCAGCCCCTGCGGCATCTTACGTTTATGAAACGGCGTGCCAAGTTGCGCCGCCAGCGCTGGTATTATGGTGACTATGAGTTTTCTGCACAAATTCCTGATGATTGCTCCAGCCGCTTGCCTGCTGGCGCAGACTCCGCCGGCCCCGACGCCGGCCCCGGCGGCCCCTCCGGCGACCGCCCCGAAGCTCGCTACGCCGATTCCTCCCGGGGTGCTCCCCGGAATGCCCCCCGTGCCGTCGAAGCCGGTGGTGGTGCCTCCCGACCGCGTGGTCCTCAAAGCAGGCTCCGTGACCCTCACCGCGGCGCAATTCGACGAGTTGATCGAGGGGCTTCCCGAGGCGTATAAGCCGAGGTTCCGCGGCCCGGGCCGCAAGCAGTTCGCCGATACGCTGGTCAAGTTGTACATTCTGTCCGAAGAAGGGCGGCGTCGCAAGCTGGATGAAACCCACGCCTATAAGGTCCAGTCCACGCTCAACAACGATCAGGTGCTGGCCGGTCTGGTAGCGGACCAGGTCAAAGGGGAAGTAAAGGTTGACGAAGCCGAAGCGCGCAAGTACTACGACGATCACAAGGACACCTACGAAGAAGTTACCGCCCGCCACATCCTGATCCGCACGAAGGGCGCCCCGACGCCGGTCAAGCCGGGAGCTAAAGAGCTGACCGACGAAGAAGCTCTGGCCAAGGCCAACGAGATCCACAAGCGCATCCTGGCCGGCGAGGACTTCGCCGCGCTCGCCAAGACGGAGTCGGACGATACGACGGCCTCCAACGGCGGGCTGCTGCCGCCTTTCTCGCACGGGCGGATGGTGCCGTCGTTCGATCAAGCGGCTTTCAAGCTCAAGGTCGGCGAAGTCAGCGAGCCGGTGAAGAGCCAGTTCGGATACCACATCATCAAGGTCGAAGCGCATGGCACCAAGACCTTCGAGGAAGTCCGCCCGCAAATCGAGAAGATCCTGGTTCCGCAGAAAACGCAAAAGACCCTGGATGACATGACCAAGGGCGCGTTCTACGATCCGGAATTCTTCAGTCTGCCGAAGCCGGATGCCGCACCGAAGCCGGCCGCCCCGCCGACGCTGTCCGCGCCGCCGGCTCCGTCCACTCCGCCGGCTCCGCCGAAGCAGTAAGATGCGGACGCGGAGACTAGAGATCTCCTGCCCGCAGTGCGGTTCGGCGGAGGTGGCCTACACGTGTACGCCGAACTGCTGTTTTAATCACGTATGCGCGGCTTGCGGCGCCACGTTTGAGCCGGTAACACGAGCGACGGATCGCACCGTGGCCGGCATCGTGCCGCCCGATCCGCTCCCCGATGCCTCCGACCCAACCGTAGCCTGCGCGCGCTGCGAATCCACCGAGGTTTATCTGGACGCCGGGAACGCCGCCGTGTGCGCCCGATGCGGAGCCGTGCTCGAAGTGGAGTTGACCGAAATCCACCCGGCGTAGGGGCCGGGCATGCCCGGCCCGGACCCGGCCCACCGCGCGTCACGCCAGCAGAAACTCCGTCACCCTGGGCCCGATCGAATCCAACACGTTCAGCATCTCGTGGCCCGCGTCGACGATCTCCAGCGCGGCGTTGGGATGGCCCGCCACGAAGCGGCGCGACAGTTCCGCCGGAACCACATCGTCTTGCGCGCCGTGAAAGATCAAAGCCGGCTGCGTGAAGTCGGGGTAGTCCTCGTACTGCGCCCCATCTTCCAGCAGCGCATAGGAGATCTTGCGATTGCGGCCGTCGGCGTAGTGGAACGTCTCCATCCAGCCGGTGCGGCGCCAGTGTTCGACGGCTTCCGGTCCCAGCCGTTCGGGCCAGCGGCGCGCAAAACCGAAGGCCGGCGCCAGCAGCACCAGCCGCGTAACCTCGGCGTGACGCGCGGCATAGAGCGCAGCCACATACCCGCCCATGCTGGATCCCATCAGCGCCACCGGCTCGCCCGCCGCCGCCTCACGCACCGCCTGCAGTTGGCCGGTGATGGTGAGGTGCTCGAAATCGCCGCGCGCCAGATCGAGCGCCGCCATCTGCGCTCCGGCGGCTGCCAGGCGGCTCTCGAAGAAGCGGGCTTTGCTCGATCCCGGACCCGAGGCGAACCCGTGTAAGTATAGTATGCGCGTCATGGCTTCTCCGGTTGCGGCGGTGGCTGCTGCGGCGGCTCCGGCTCTTCGGTGAATTTGATGTCCGCTTCCGCGCTGAACATTTTGAAGGGCTCGTACCGGTAGAGGTTCTCCGTCATCAACTGCCCGTCCACCGAATGGCGGTGCACCACCGAAGCCGGCGTCGGAAAGCCGTGCATCGACATTACGTAATCCACGCTGGCCTGGTCGCGCACCCGGTGGCTGCCGTCCTGCAACTCGGCCCACGCTTCCACTCGCAGCGGCACTCCGTCGGACTTGCGCATCCAGAGCCGGCCCTGGAGCGATTGGTGCACCGCCTGCCGCCCGTGGAACTCCAACTCGCCGCCGGCCGCCGAAAGCTGCTTCCAGCCAAGCACGAGGGCCGTATCCGTCCCCACGCGGGCTTCCGTGGGGGGGCCGAACACCAGGTTCGCCCATCCGCGCCGCGTGAATTCGAGCAAAATCAGGCCGTAGTCGGTGGCGACATCCACCAGGCCGTGCTTGGCGAATTGCTCCAGCATGCGCTTGCGGATCCGGTCGCTGGGCGACTGCATGCCGAGCGATAAGGCGTGCCGCGCGCTCTCCTCGGTTTGGACCGGCCGCCCATCCACCGAAATCACCTGGCGAAACTCGTGCAGGTCGCGGGAATCGGTTTCCTTCAGCGTGCCCACGCTATACTCCGAGACCACCTGCCGCACCGTGGAACGCACGGTGGGCGCACTGGCGGCCGCTCCCACGCGCGGCCGGAAGCGCGTCGGCGGCCGGACGCCGCGCTGCTCCAGCGTTTCGGTGGTCAGCGTCTTGGTGATGTTCTCCGCCATCGCGTCGGCCTCTTCCGCGACTCGCGCAAGTAGTGAACCGGCCGCTTCCATGCCCGACGTTGCGACCGCCACGGCCGAAGGCGAAGTTTGCCCGGCGAGCGCCAGCGGTGCCAGGAATGCCACAGAAGCCAGCCGCATGGCTCTCATTGTAACAAGCGATGCGGCCGAACGTGGATTTATAAATGGTCTGTTTTGAGCTGATTACAAGATATTTGTCATTTTGTTGACAAAAAAGTTGCGCCCGGTCTGGAATCTCTGGTATTCTAATCAAGTCGCCCAATTTGAGGTCTTCCGGTAAGCAGATTCGATTTGCGGCCGTCGGGCGAAGCGTGGTATAAATAGAGAGACCTCCGTAAGGAATGGTAACAAAGCTTTTCCGGGCCACCGGGAAAGTGGAATACGGCCTTCCTGTTTGGCTCTTTTTGAACTTCTGATTTTTTCGGTGGCGTCCGTCCTTTGGGTGGGCGCTGTCGATATCGAGTTTCGAGGCCTGCAGTCAGTTCCGGTATTATCGATGTCGGTTCGGGCTGCGCAGATCTTTGACAATCTGGTTGGATGCAGTAAGGAAAACTCGTCAGAGAACTCTGAGTAAATAGCGGAGCGAATTAGGTCGGGGCTTGCCCCGGCCATTCTCATGTATTCAAATGAGAGTTTGATCCCGGCTCAGAATCAACGCTGGCGGCGCGCCTAACACATGCAAGTCGAACGAGAAAGCCGGGGCAACCTGGTGAGTAAAGTGGCGTACGGGTGAGTAACACGTGGATTATCTA
>JBAVIH010000004.1:0-5772 GCA_049686695.1 Bryobacteraceae bacterium
GGCCACAAGGTGATCCAGCCGTGCCCGGTGGGCACCATGGCGGCATTGAGCGAGTAGGCCTGGGCGGTGGAAGGTATCCCGCAGGCCCCGTTCGGGATGGCGAAACTGCGCGAGCCGCCTCCGGTGATACCGGGGCCGCCGAAGGGGCCGGCCGCATTGCGCGTGTCGGCGACACGGCAGGGCGTGATGGGAACGAACGAGAGAGCGCCGCTTGTGACTGCCCCTTGCGTAACCTGAAAGCTCTGGTCGACCGGTGGCGCGGCTGCGTATGCGGAGTCGCCTGCCTGCGTCGCCTGGATGGTGCAGGTGCCGACGGCGACCAGCGTCACCTGCGAACCGGAGACAGTGCAGACGGGCGTGGTCTGCGAATTGAAGCTCACCGGCAAGCCGGAGGAAGCCGTGGCGCCGATGGTGAATGGGGAGGTGCCCAACGGCTGGTTCGCCAGCGGTCCGAAGGTAATGGTCTGGGGCGCCTGAGTCCCGTTCTGGGTCACCGCGATCCGTTCGCCCAGGATCGCAATGTGCGCCACACGCGCGCCGGGGTTGGTGTTGGCCGTAAACGAGAAACCAACCACTCCGCTAGCGATGGTTCCGATCGTGAGCCAGCTCGAATCGCTGGCCGGCGCGTAGACGCCGGTCAGAGGCGCGGTGGCAGGAATCACCGGAAGCAGCGAGTCCGTCCCGGCCGAGTCAGGCTCGGTCAAGCTGGCCGGGCCGACAAAAGCGTAGGGGATCTCAGAGATCGTGTTGTTGCCGGTATCGGCGATATAGATGTTGCCCAGGCCGTCCACCGCCACGCCCTGGGGCGAATTCAACCCCGAGGACACCAGCGGAGTCACCTGTTGCGTCGCAGCGCTCCATTCTTTGATCGCGGAGTTGCCCGTATCCGCGATGTACACATTGCCGGAGCCGTCTACCGCCGCGCCGTAAGGGTTGTTCAGGCCCGAGGAGACCAGCGGTGTCACCTGCTGCGTAACGGCGTTCCACTCCTTGATTGCGCTGTTGCCGGTATCCGCTATGTAAAGGTTGCCCAGGCCGTCCACTGCCACTCCACGAGGCTGGTTCAGACCCGAGGCCACGAGCGGGTTCACCAGCAGCGTCGTGGCGTTCCACTCCTTGATCGCGTTGTTGCCGGTGTCCGCGATGTAAACGTTGTCCGAGTTGTCCACCGCCACTCCATAAGGCCCACTCAGCCCCGAGGACACCAGCGTGGTCACAGGCGGCGTCGCTAAGTGCCACTCCACGATCGCGTTGTTGTTGGTCTCCGCGAGGTAGACATTGTCCGAACCGTCCACAGCCACGCCCGAGGGCTGATGCACTATCTGCCCCAGCGAAGTCACCTGCTGCGTTGAGGAGTTCCACACCTCGACCGGGTTGTTATTTGCACCCCCGACGAACGCAATGAAGACGTTGCCCGAGCCGTCCACTGCCACCCCGCGGGGCTGATTCGGCCACGTCAGCCCGATCCGACTCGACCCGATCGGCCCGACATAGTTCGTGCCCGCTTGTATTACCGTGACCGTTTGCCCCGCAATGGTCAGCGTGCCGGTGCGCGAGCCCACACCGGGGAATGAATCGTAGGTGAACACGACTATCGCGTTTCCGGTGCCGCCGGCGCTGCCGGCGGATATGTGCAGGAACGGATCGTTGGCGGTGGCAGTCCAGGCGCCGGCGAAGGTCAGTGCGAACGAAGAAGTGCCTGCGGCGCTGCCAACCAGCAGCGGATTGGGGCTGCCGGCTTGGGTAACCGTGAACTTCTGGCCGTCCAGCGTGATATGCGCGGTCCGCGGAGCCCCGCTCAAATTTGCCTCGAGCGAGTAGGGGAACGTGCCCGATCCGGTTCCACTCCCGGAGACGCTCAACCACAGCCATGCGTCCGACTGGGGAGACCAGGAGCACCCGGCAGGGCTGGCCGTAACGGTCATCGAACCGGATTGCGCCGCCTGGCCAAACGTGAGCGGCAAGAGCGAATAGGTGCAAATGTCCGCTTCGGAAAGGGTGACGGTTTGCGGGCCCACCTGCACCGTCGGGGTGAGGGACTGTACGCTCGGGTTCGGCGCCACCGAAAGGGTGACTGTTCCGTTCCCCGTGCCGGTTGCGCCCGAGGCCAGGGCGACTGTTCCGCTCCCCGAGCCACTTCCGCCCGAGACCACGGAGACCCCAGGGCTTTGCGGAATTACGCTCCAGGGGCAGCCGGCGGGCGCGGTCACCGTGATCTCGACCGTACCTCCCGCGGAAGACACGCTGGCGGGCGTGCTAGCCGAATAGGTGCAACTGGAGGCCGCCTGGGTAATCGAAAGCGTCTGGCCGTTGACGCTAATGCCTCCCGTGCGAGACGACCCGGTGTTATTGGCGCTCAGGGTGGCCGAAACCACGCCGGAGGCAGTTCCCGAAGCGGTATTGACGGTGATCCAACTGCTGTCGGACGGCGTCGCCGTCCACCCGCAGCCGCTCGGCGCCGTTACCGCAAATGTCAGGCTTTGGGCTCCATAGGAAACCAATGACGACGGGTTCAGCGAATAGGAGCAGGATGCGGTGGTATCGGAAATCCGGGCCAGAAATCCGGCTCCGTTGGTGCTGCCAAGGCTGCTGGAAGCGTTGGCCGTGATGGGCAAATCCGTGGACGAAGTACTGCCGGCGATCCACACATCGCCCGAGGCTACCGAGGCAATGGCGTTTGGATAAGCGCCATTACTGCCGGAATAGAAGGTCGACCAGAGCAGGCTTGTACCAGTGGTATTGAGTTTCGCCACAAAGCCATCAGTCGACGGTGAGCCGCCCGCGTACACGGCGGTGGGATCGGAGGGGTTTACGGCGATGGCGCTGGGCGAGAAGGGAAGATTCGCTGCGGGCGACCACGCACCTGCCCCATTGGTAGACACAAAAACGCCCCCACTCCCGGCAGCGTAAACGACTTGCGGATTCGAAGGGGAAATGGCCAGCATGCTGACTTGTCCGCCGGGTGTGGTTCCGGAGCTCCACGTTGCGCCGGCGTCGGGACTCGCGTGCACCACCCCAGAATTGTCGATGGCGTACAGCACTAGTGGGTTAATCGGGCTGACCGCGATAGCCAGCGGCGCTACTGGCCACGTGCCGGTGGCCGCAAGCTGCGCCCATGTGGAACCGCCGTCCGTGCTCTTGCAGATCCCACCGTAGGTGCCGATATAGAAAGAGCCATCCGGACTGCTTGTCACCGGACCTTGCCACGTGCCGGCATTGCAAGGCCACCCTGGCAGCGGCGAAAGTGGGCTGAAAGTCGCGCCGCCATCGGTGGACCGGTAGACCTTCCCGCTGTAATATATTTCGACCAGCGTGTTGGCAGCGGTAGCGCTGAGCGCCACTCCCTGCAGGTCGTCACCGGAACTGGCCGGCGGCGTCGCGAGGCCTGCCCAGGTAGCGCCGCCGTCGGTGGAGCGAAACACGAGGTCGTTCGGCGGCGGACCAACGGACGTCGGGAGATACACGTACACTACGGCCGGGTTGGCCGGGCTGCGGACGAATACCGGCGGCTCGCCAAGCCACCAGGCCAACTGGCCGAGTCGTTTCGCGGCCCACGAGGTGCCGCCGTTAGTTGTTCGGAAGACGGCGAGGCTTTGCGGATCGTTGGAAAGGGCGAGCATCGTGCTGGCGCTCGAGGGGTCGCCCGTCAATGCGACGACCGCAGGCAGGCCGGCATCGTCGGCGGTCCAACTGCCGCCGGAGTTGGCGCTCGAAAACAACGAAATCCCGTTTCCGACGAATGCGGGCTGAATTGCGTTTACCGACGCGAGGTCATACGAAGAGGACGTTCCGGCCACAGCGAGCTGGCCGGTGGGGGTCAGCGCCAAGGCGTTAATCGAGTCGAATTTTCCGCCGCCCAGATAAGTCATGAAACCAATGGACATGCCGTCCGGGTTCACGCTTGCGATGAAGCCCTGTACGGGGCCGTTCGCCGAATGCTCGATTACGCCTGTGGTAGTGGGAAGATCCGCGGATGTGGTTGTCCCGGCGACGTACAGGATGCCGGTGGAACTGTCGCGCACCAGTTGGGGTGAGGACTCGTCTCCGGTTCCGCCGAGGAACGTCAGCCACGGCACCGAGGAGCCGTCCGGCGAGACTTTGGCAACGAACACATCATAGCCGCCGGCGTTGGTGGTTTGCGCTCCCGGTGGATTCCCTGGAAACGAAACGGAGTTCGTGAACCCCGCCACGTATGCATTGCCGAGCGAGTCGATGGCGATCGCGTTACCCTGGTCGTAGCCCGGTCCGCCGAGGAGCGTGTAATAGATCAGCGCGCCCGCTGGACCCAGTTTGGCGGCAAAAGCGTCGTTCATCCCGCCCCCATAGACGGTCTGGTAGGCGCCGGAAGTCGCCATGGTTGTCGCATAGGAATCGCCGGCAAGATATGCATTTCCCGACCCATCTACGGCGACCGCAAAGCCGACCACAGCCCCCAGATAAGTCGAGTAGACCAGCGAACTTCCATCGGCACTGAGCTTGAGCGCGATGGCGCTCTGTTGATTCGTTGCGTCGAACGTCGGCCAAGTCGCGTTGACCATAGGGAAACCCGGTCCCCCAGTGCTGCCGGTCCCGGCCAGCTCGCCCGCGGAATCGACGGCAATGCCCTGTATGTAGGCCCAGCTCGTCGGGCCGCCGATATATGTGGAGTAGATTACAGTGGTTCCGGTCGGGTCGAGCTTCATTACGAAGCAATTAGTACCCGTTGACCTGTCGCCTGGTTGAAGAGCATTCACCGTCGCCATGCCTGCCCCTGCGCTGCCACCCAGGTAAACGTAGCCCAGCGAATCGGTGGTGATCGCCCTGATGCTGGTTTCCAGGAACGATCCGTATACCAGCGTCGGATCGATCACTAGCGGCCGGGTCTTGTCGTAGCCGGCCAGCTTGAACCCGACTACGTTGTTGGCTTCTAGAACGTAGCTACCCTGCACGGGTTGCCGGCCGCCGGCGGCATCCTGATAGATTTGGGGAAGCCGGAGCTTCATGGCTCCGGACGCCGTTTCGATGTCCACGCCGCCATCCGGGGTGAGCGCCAGCTTGTTCGCACCCTCGATGCTCATGCGGACCCGGCTCGCATCGGCCCCCGGCTGGACTGTAAAATCGTACTCGAGCTGTCCCTGGTTGCCGTACCATGACACGTCGATTCCCTTGTAGACGTTGCGGTATTCAATCCGGCCGTAGGTCGGCAGGTTGTGGATCCAGCGCGAGGGGTCCGCGCCAATCAGGTAGTTCGTCTTGCCCGGCAACGGCTCGAGCGGCCTGCTGCCGGCTCCCGGCAGGGCGTTCAGGAACTGCATACGCACCACGTCCGAACGGCCCGGCGCCGAAGGAACGATGGTCGCGCCCGTGGCGCCGACCGCCACGCCATAGCCGTACCCCCGCCCCACCCAGGCAGCGGATTTGTCCGCCGCCTGGCCCGCGTTCCTCTCAAAAGAGAGCGGGACCCGAGCCAGGAACTTCGAAACAGTGTTCCGGTCGGGAGCGCCTGCGGCGAGAAGGCTGCTCGCGCACGCCAAACCAGTCAGAGCCGATATCCGTCGTATGTGCATGCCTGTTCCTCGATCGCTCCGGTTACAATCGTTTTACACTAAACGCGCCAGGATTTCCGTTCTTGCTTACTGCGGCCTGTGAAGTATAGCCTCTCCGCCCGCTGTAGTCAAGAGACTCTGACGGACTACAGCGGTTTCGGAAATGGCGCGAAACAGGACTTTGCGCATTGGAGTGGATTTGAGCCGTGGGAGAGGCGGCGATCCTGCAGGCCGTTGAGCGACGGGG
>JBAVIH010000005.1:0-1775 GCA_049686695.1 Bryobacteraceae bacterium
CCCGGCCTCTGAGTCGGCGCTCGGGTCGCGTCCCCGCGGAGCCCTACCCTCCGCTCAGGTGCAACCAGTGTAGCCGAAAACCATCAACCAACCGAAAGCCGTTTACACAAAACTCTTGACACTGCCCCGCCGTCGCTTCCGCACCGCCAACTCCACCTCGTTCCCAGAGTCGAAACCGGACGCCAGAGCGGCACTTCGCCGCCCGCACCCCATACGGACATCCCCCTCGGAGCCACGCGCTCTGCGAGCCATCGTCTCGGGCCGGGCCCATTGCGCAAAACCCGGTCACCACACCCACCAAATATTCCCGCACCCTCCAAGCCGCCAGTTCCACAAGACTTACCCCCACCTCCCCGCGCCCCGCACCTCCTCACCGCGTGCCCTTCCATGCCACAGTAAATACAGGAAGCCAGCGTGGCGCACGCGTCCACGCGTGCCGCGTCGGCATTCGTGCCGACGCTTCTTGTTCTTGTCTTTGTTTGGCCGTACCGTTGAAAAAAAAGCCATATGGGGCGAATTCGCCCCACGAGTCGCCAGCCGAATCGTTTGTTTTCAATGAATTAGCAACCGGCCGCGGGGCAAATTCACCCCACGGCGCGCCAACAAGAGGGAAAGAGTTCCCGAGCAGCGCGGGACCCGGAGCGCCAACCGGTCCGCACCTGGCCTCCGCTTCAGCCCGTTTCAGTGAGCAACCCGCGAGGGATTTGCGATCTGCACGCCTGCGAAGTCTCTCTCGTTATCGGTGACGACGCAATCATCCGCCTCGGCGACGGCGGCAATGATCCTGTCGAGCCGTAGCGCCGGCGGTCTTTGCCGCCGGTTCCTTCCGAGTGTCCGTGCCTATTTCCTCCAGCGGCGCCCAGGCGTCGCCGGCCCCATATACTGGAGGGATGGCTTGTGCTATCTGCAAGGCGCGGCGGGAGCGGCGCCATTGCCCGGGCGTTCGTGGCGACATATGCACCATCTGTTGCGGCACCGAGCGAGAGGTCACGGTATCGTGCCCGCTCGACTGTGAATACCTGCGGGACGCGCGCAAACACGAGAAGGCCGCGCCCTTCGATGCCGAACAGATGCCCAACCGCGACATCCGGGTCTCCGAAGATCTGCTCGAAAACCACGCCGAGCTGCTGGAATTCCTCAGCCAGACTCTGGCTGCGGCGGCGCTCGAAACGCCCGGCGCGGTGGACAGCGACCTGCGGGACGCGCTGGCGGCGCTGATCCGCACCTATCGCACCCTGCAAACCGGGATCTACTATGAGACCCTTCCCGAGAACGCGCTGGCGGCGCAGATCTTCCGTGCCGTGGAGGAGGGCGTAGGCGAATTCCGTCGGCAGGAAACC
Source organism: Bryobacteraceae bacterium (assembly GCA_049686695.1). Taxonomy (GTDB): domain Bacteria; phylum Acidobacteriota; class Terriglobia; order Bryobacterales; family Bryobacteraceae; genus Bog-375. The sequence goes on from JBAVIH010000005.1 coordinate 1,341, forward strand.
AAGCGCCTCGGCCTGTCCAGGACTCGAGATGCGGATGTGCTGGCCCTGCTCGTGTTCCTCGAGCGGCTGGAACTGGACCGGAACAACGGCCGCCCGCGCGGGCGCGCCTTCCTCGATCTGCTCCGCGGGCTTCAACCCGAACCTCCGGAAGGCGGGCCGGATTCAACGCCGCTGGTGTCGCTCGAATAGGGCGCGGGGTGCATTTCCTCGACCTGAAACGCCCGTTTTCTTCCGGTCGTCACCACGTGGCCGGAGAATTTCCTGCCGCCATTGACTTCCAGATCCACCGGCCTGCCGACAGGATGATCGAAGGTGAGTAATTGGCCTTCTTCGAGCCGTAGCAGGTCCTGCACGGTTAACGTGGGTCCGGTCAAGCGCGCCTCCATCGCCAGGGAAGCGTCGCGCAAAAAGCGCAGCACCCGCTCCTGTTCCGCC
>JBAVIH010000006.1:0-4620 GCA_049686695.1 Bryobacteraceae bacterium
ATGCGGTGGTTCGTGAGATAGCCGATACCATGGCCAGCAATGGCATGCGAGACGCCGGGTACGTCTACATCAACATTGACGACACCTGGGAAGGCAGGCGGGACGCGGCAGGGAATATTCTGCCTAACAAGAAGTTTCCCGACATGAAAGCGTTGGCAGACTACGTCCACGGCAAAGGGATGAAGCTCGGCATCTATTCCTCTCCCGGGCCCAAGACGTGTGGAGGTTATGAGGGCAGCTATGGTCACGAACAGCAGGACGCCAGAACTTATGCGGAGTGGGGGATCGATTACCTGAAATACGACTGGTGCAGCGCCGGCCGTATCTATCGGAACAAAGATCTTCAGGCGGTCTATCAAAAGATGGGGGATGCCTTGCAGGCCACTGGCCGGCCAATTGTTTACAGTTTGTGCGAGTACGGCATGGCCGACCCCTGGAAGTGGGGGCCGTCGGTGGGGGCGAATCTCTGGCGGACCACCGGAGACATCACCGACCACTGGAGCGCTCTGGACTATACCGGGTTCGCGCAAAACGACCTCGCGCCGTTTGCCGCGCCCGGCCACTGGAACGATCCGGACATGCTGGAGGTGGGCAATGGCGGTATGACCGACGATGAGTATCGCACCCACATGAGCCTTTGGGCTTTGCTTGCCTCACCTCTGCTGGCTGGGAATGACGTGCGTACGATGTCGGCTGCCACCCGCGAAATTCTGCTCAACCGCGAAGTTATTGCGGTGGACCAGGACGCCTCCGGGCACCAAGGTAAGCGGATTTCAAAGCAGGGTGATCTGGAGATCTGGGCGCGCTCGCTGTCGGGTGGCGCGTTCGCTGTGGGCCTGTTCAACCGCGGTCTCACCGAGGCGGACGTGACCGTGCGCTGGTCCGATCTCGGGATTTCGCAGGCGCAGGATGTGCGTGACCTGTGGAGCCACACTACCACGGAGGGTGTGCGAGACAGTACACGCGGAGAGTGCCTCGGCACGGGGTTGTCATGATCAAGGTTCAGACTGGGATCGCCGCAAAGTAGGGATCACCCTTGTGAATTTGCATACGGACAACGATAAAATCCGCGTGCTCGCCATTTCGGTGGCCGAAACCAACCCCGAGTTGAAGCCCGCACAACCGCTCTACGACACCCTGGAACGGGCTGAACGCTGACTTGTGAGTGCCGCGCCCTATTGGGCGGAAAGCTCGTAATAGACGGTCTTGTGCTCCGCTCGCATCTCGAGCACCACTTCGCCGGAGATGACGCGTAACGGTACCGGATCGAGTCTCTTGCCCACCGCATCCAACGTCCAGCACTTCATCTGCCCCGCGTGCCGGGACTGGATGCGGAGTTCGCCGGTGATCGCTTCCAGGAGAGCGGGGCCGGCGCCCTCGTTTTTCAAGCGCCAGAGAGGGGTGCCAAGCCGGGATATTTGTTCGGTCCGTTCGTAGTCCATCCCGGTATTCCGCGCCGGCCCGACTGCGGTGATGAGCAGATGCCGCGCGGAGCGCACTGGGGACATTCCATCCATGGCCGTAACCCAGACCGCGCCAAAGCGATTGGGGCTCTTGAGGCTCACCGTCTCCAGCTTGTGCGGGGCGGCCGAGAGGAAGCCGATCACCGCCTGTGTACGCGGGGTGTCTATGTGGACCACACCCGCCGAGGCATTCCAGCTCAGCTCCCCCGTGATGGAGCGCGCCGTCAAGGATTGCCCATCCCAACACTTCCGGACGTCCTGCGCCACGGGCTTGCGCGGTTGCCCGGCCAGCCGATAGCCCACCTTCCCCACCAGGGCGGCCCACAGCGGCGCCGGCTTGCGGTCCTCGGTCCACTGGTAGATATTTTCGGCAGCGTATTGCGATTCAGCCACCACCGGGGCTTCCTTCACATCCTGCCGGTGCCACATCGCGGCCAGCGCGGGGAACTGAAGGATCTGCGGGTGGTTTCCCAGCATATCGAACGAACCGTCGCTGAGGCTCGGGCGGAAATCAAGGCTGAAGTAGCCGAACTGGAGCGCACCGTCCCACCCTTGCAACAGTCCGTACGCGGCCATCAGGCCACCTCCCTCCAGGGAGTACTCGTTGGGCAGGCATGTATTCCATTCACTAATGGTCATGGGCATCCCAAGCACTTGCTCCCAGGCCTTCTCCGTGACGAGATTCTCAACGCCGAGATACCGTAAACGATCCTGATCGGGATCGACGGCCTTGATCATCGGTAGGTTATGGAACCGTGCGGTGGCAATTCTCCATTTGAGATTTCCCTCGCCCTGCGGGTGGTCCCAATAGCCATGACGGTCCACGTAATCGAGTTTCGACTGGCCCAGCGTGTGAACGCGGGTGGGAAAGCCATGTGCCTGCCAGTTGGTCCCTGAAACCGGCACCCGCAAACCCGCCTTGCGCATCACAGCGCGGCTGGTGATCCAGTAACGCTCCTCAAGATCCTCGCAAAAGCGCAACTGGTCCTCGCCCCGAAACTTCTGTTCGGGGTGCGCCGACAGGTACCTCTCGTTAAAGTCGCCATTCCGCAAGAGGGGAACGCGTTCCTGGTTCTCAATGCCCTGACCTTCCGCGAGGGGCGACTTGCCATCCACGGTCCAGGCCCCCCTCAGGGTCGCATCGTCGCGATACTTGTTTCGCAGCCAGGCCGCGAACTTGTCTTCCAACTCGGGGCGGAAGCTCCCCGCGACGTCTCCGAAGAACAGCGAATCCTCGTTGAGCACCTCCACCATCGTGATGGTGGGGTCGTCCGCGTAACGTTTTCTGGTGTACGGGTTGAAGTGAGTGAACACGTCCGTCATGCGCTGCTGCAGGATGGACGCGACTTTGTCGTCGAAGAATTCCGCGTAGGAGGCGGGTCCGCCCTCGGGCAGCGCGGGGATGTTGTCTCCTGGCCGGAAGCGGAAATTCAGCGGGTAATCGAGATCGAGGATGAGGTAGATGCCGTTCTCGCCGAGTTTGGCGATCAAATAGTCCAACTGGTCGAAGGCCGCAGGGTCATATTCGAGCGAGGTATTCGCATGGCGGGCGTTCAAGTCCCCCAGACCGTGCTGCCGCGTGATGTTGATACCCTGCCGCCGCATGCGTCGCAGTGCGTACTCGAGCTGCTCTTTCGAGCCGCCGGCATTCATCTGCGCGCCCCAGAATCGCACGGGAGTGCCGTCCTGAAAGACGAAGCGGTCCTCCTTTACGGTAAGAAAACCGTGCTTGCCCGTGGGCGCTTCGACGAACCGGCTGCAGTCCAGCACGGTATCCCCGAAACTGTCGGTGGCGGGCTGAAAAGCAAAGCTGCCTTCCTCGGCGCCGGCTCGGACGTACAAGGCCAAAACGGGCAACGCCACCAACGCGATCGCGCATGAAGTTAGAAAACGCGTCAACATAGTTCTTTGCCGGATCCAATGCAGGCTCAACCTGCGTCCGCTACCGGGTCGCCCAGTAGGCCGGGTGGCCGACGTATGTTTCATTTTCCAGGTTGGCCAGAATCACGCGGCGCAAGGCGATGATATCCAGCTCGCCCTGCTGCTGGAAGAGCACTTTGCCGCCGGGAGCGATCAACATGGTGAACGGGACGCCGGCGTCCCACTTGGCCTCGAACGCCGCTTGCATGGCGTAAGTGTCATTGGAGGCGAAATACAAATTGCGGCCGCTGGCGTGTTCCTGCTGGAGCACTTTCAGCACGCCGGCTTTTTCATCGGGATAGTTGGCCGCCACGGTCACCATGGTGAAGTCGCGATGGCGGTACATGCGGAAGGTGGTCTCCATGCCGGGAAACTCGGTCAGGCACGGGCCGCACCAGGTGGCCCAGAAACTGACCAGCAGCACCTTGCCGGTGGGGTTCGCACGGAGTTTCTTCAGCTCGTCGGCGGTGGCCGCTTCGACGGTCACCGGCTCGGCTTCGATTTGCCGCAACTCCCGCAACTGGTTGTCGGCCTTCGAGAGCCATTTGGTGGAACAGCCAAAGGCGGGCGTGTGCGGCACTGCCACCGGCCTTCCCGCCAGCAGCGCATCCAGCGCGGCGCGAGTATCCTGGATTTTCACCAGCGATTCGCGTTGCGCATTGTCGATCCGCCCCTCGTATCGCAGTTTCCGCTCCCGATCGAAGATGAATACGTGCGGGGTTGCCTGCACTCCGTAGGCCCGCGCCGCGGTCTGCATCTCGCCGTCGTACAGGTACGGGAAGTTGAAGTGCCGGTACTCGGCGCGGATCTTCATTTCCTCGAAGCTGTCGCTCACATCCGTGTAACCTAGCTCGCCGAGTTGGACGGCCTTGGGACTGTTGGGCTCGATCGCCACGAAATCCACGCCCTTGCTCTGGTAGTCTTCCACCAGCTTCTTCATGCGTCCTTCATAAAGCTGCGACGTCGGGCAGTGGTTGCAGATGAACATCACCACCAGGATGGGGGCCTGGTACTCACCCAGCTTGTGAATCTTGTCGTCGATTCCCGGGAGCTCGAAATCCGGCGCTGGCGAGCCGATCGCCAATATCGGGTGCGCGTCGTTGACGGGCGGCGGCGTGAGGCGCGCCTCCTGTCCGAACGCCGCTGCGGCAAAAGCGAAGAGAGCGAACCGAAATGCAGTCACTAACCTTCTCCTTCTTTCGGATGTCGATCTCTAATATACCCCGCCGATTCACGC
>JBAVIH010000007.1:0-2677 GCA_049686695.1 Bryobacteraceae bacterium
GGATATCGCGCGGACGAACGTGCAGGCGCTGGAACTGGTGGAGGTGGCGTAACCTAGCCTCCGCTCGCTTTTTCTCATCTGTGGGCCAACGCCTCCTTGAGTCGTTGCCGAGCACGGAGGGCCAATATGCGAACCGCGCTCTCGCTCATCCCAAGCGCATCGGCTACCTCGCGGTACGACCACTCGTGCAAGTATCGAAGCGTCAGAACCGCGCGCTGCTGGGGAGCCAACGACGAAAGAGCCGCTTCAAGGATCGTTGACAATTCTTCGTGCAGCAGTATGGCCTCTGGCGTTGGAACGGCCTTGAGGAGCTCTGAAATCTCAGGTGCGCGCCCAGTACGCTTGCTCGCCTGGCTAGCCCTGGCACTATCCAGGGCCGCATGCCTTGCGATACGGAACAAAGCCCATTTCGAAAGGTCTCCTGCCTCCCATGCTTTGCTGAAGGCGTACAATGCAGTGTCTTCTGCCTCAAGCGGTCGACCGGGGCGCTCCCGAACGAATTTCACGAGCTCATCCCAGTTCTCTTTGAAGAACTGCGTGAACCTGTCTTCGTCAAGCCGTTTTATCTCCCGAATCCGATATCCGAGCAATTCCTTTACTTCGCCGCTGACGAACAACTGATTGAATTGTTCGAGCGCTTCCTCCGAGCTGCTTATAAGCAAAACGATTGATCCCGGCGAGACTTTCTTGATCGTCACGTGCGGGTCGTTAAGAATTCTGCGGAGGTGTTCTGCGATTGCCTCAACGCGTGCCTTGTCGATCTCCGAGAACGGGCCGTCGATCACCAGCATCCACTCGCACGGTTGGTAACGCTCAACCTTTTGGTGCAGGCGATCACGTGCGGTCTTGACCTCCTGGATGGTGTAGTTCTTGTGCTGGCTGGTTCTGGAATCGTAAAGACTGTGATGCCTTAAACACAAGAACGCCAGATTATCTTCTGATCCGTTCCGTGGGTCTCTGTCGAGATGTGCAATTTGCCCCTCTTTCTCAAGGAAGTCGTGGTCGATGCAGAAGCATAGGCAGCACCGACGTGCGCTTCGTAGTAGCACGCTCTTCTCGACGGCCGGATCAATAGGCTTCCGATTTGGCATGTGGACTTAACATTATGACTCACTGCGCTCTGAAAGCATCTGCCACTCGCCGACGGACCTGAGAGTCACACACCCGCCAAGTGCGATTTCCGCGATACCACCCATGCCTGACACCATTGGCCGCATCGCCGTCCCCACGGTGATCAACTCCGGCCAGACATTCCCGCTCACCACGCAGTACCCGTTCGGCTTCTCCGTCGAACGCCCGGTGATCGTGCATCGCTTCGGCAGCCTCGACGCCAAGCAGGAGCAGCGGTACTACGTCGGGATCGGCCCACGAAAGTTTCAGTTCAAGCACCAGAACCTGAACTGGGCCGAAACGAACCAGCTCAAGGCGTTCTGGGAGTCCATGCAGGGACCGTGGAAGGCGTTCACCTACACGGTCCCCAATCCCGGCGGCTCGACCACCGGCGTGCTGGTGACCTTCGAGCAGACGCCGATCTCCTTTGAATACCTCCGCAACGCTGTCCAGGTCGGGTTGAATCTCATCGAGGTCGTCGATCCGACACAAGCGCCCACCTACGCGGTCAATTCCACCTGCCTCCGGTTCCCCTCCAGCGCACTGTCCACCGCCCTGCTTTCCGAAGTCCAGCAGATCGTCCCCCTGGTCCACATCCGCGTGCGCGAGTCCGCGGTCCCCGACATCTATGTCTCCGACCGTCGCGTCACGGTGGGCGGCCAGCTATACCTGCCCCGCCTCGTCGGCATCGGCGAGCCGGGTTCCGACGTGCTGATTTCGCAGGACATCAAAGGCACGTCGGACAACGTCCGCTTCACGTTTGGCAACGGCGACCGGGTGATGACGCAGCTCGCCAACGACACGGACCTGAAAAACGCCGAGATCGACCTCTGCCTCTTCCACGTGAACTCCGGGATTCTGCTGCAACTCTGGAAGGGGGTCATCCAGAACTTCACCAGCGATGGCACGCCGATCTTCCCGGTCACTTGCTCCGACGGGTTCTTCCAGATTATGAACCAGTACCCGGAGCGGCAACTGAGCCGCCAGTGCTGGAAGAGTTACAACGATGGCGTGAACTGTCCGTGGGCCTCAAGGGGTCGCAGCGCCGCGGCAGTGACGGCTGCTGGCGGCGATCCCACGAGCTGCGACTATTACCTCGAATCGGCGAACGGTTGCCAGGTTCACGGCATGGCTCCCTATTTTGGCGGGCACCAGGCCGACCCGCAGGGTGTCGTCATCAAGGACGATTCCACCGGCTTCCTTGGTTTCGGGCGCAACACAGTAACCGCGACTTCTATTGTCTCGGACACGATCTGGGGTCTGGCGCTGCCGGAGATCTGGTGCAACAGCGGTGGGAACCCGCTGTTTGCCTTCCTGGCCACAGCCCTGATGGTGGATTACCGCGACGAATCGGGTTACGCCGACTCGCTCGGTATTCTCAGCGCTGGCCCTCTCGGCGGATTCACCGCGTCGATGGTGGTCACGAACGCGGACGGCTATCGGTATGTGGTGGCGCCCATGGTCGATGGGTACTTGTGGCAGGGCCTCAAGCTCGATGGCAACCTGAACGTCACGAAGTACCAGCCGGGCATGGGGCTGCGCTACGTCACCGGCAGCGATCCGGCGA
>JBAVIH010000008.1:0-19316 GCA_049686695.1 Bryobacteraceae bacterium
GCGGCGCGGTGGTGCGGGGCGCATCGCGAAAGCGCGAGGCGGCGAGCGCATCGGCGAACGCACCAAAATCCGGCGAAACCAGTTCGACGCCATCCGGCAACGCCTCGAGCCAGCGCGCCGGCGCGGCGACGGTTTCGGGAAACACCGTGCGGCCATCGGCATCATAGACCGCCGCATAGACTTCGCCGCGGCGGGCGTCGAACAGGGCCGCGCGCAAGGGCGCCGCGCCGAAGCTCGAGATGGCCTCGAGATTCGATACCGCGACCGCCGGTTTGGCGGCCGCTTCGGCCAGCCCCTTGACGCAGGCCAGACAGACCCGCACGCCGGTAAACGCGCCGGGGCCGGATGCGGCGGCGAAGCAATCCACATCGGCAACCGAAACGCGATGCCGGCCGAGCAGCGCTTCCAGGTGGGCGTAAATCACATGAGCGAAGCCGGAGGGCGATTCGAGATCGACCTGCTCGAGCAGTTCGCCCGCGCGGGCCAGCGCCAGGCTGCCGTGCGCGTGGGTGGTATCGACGGCCAGAATGAGGGGCGTCACTGGTTGAAATCGTATCCTTTGGCCGCCATGTAAACGGTGCCGTAGCCGTTGATGGCGTAGAGGCGCAGCAGCGCGATGCCGGGATAGTTGACCCCCAGGGTGGCGGGCAGCGTGAAATCGCCTTGCGGCGCGGAGCCGAGCACGCGATAGCCCTGGTGGTCCGCGGTGACCTCGGCGGTCCACATCCAGAGCATGGCGCGGCTGGCGCGGCTGGTGCGCTTGACCTTGACCGAGAAGTTGGCCGCGCGACCGGCGGTGAGCGCGCCGGTGGGCCGCTCGATTTCATAGGGGACTTTTTCGGGATCGACCACGATCTCCTGCACCGGCACGTCGCGCGATTCGAATTTGTAACTGCGATTCATGCTTTCGACGGTGGAAGCGCGGACCAGGCGCAAGACCCAGTCGTGATAGCGGTCGGGAGGCTCGCCGGTGAAGCGCTGGCCGCCCCACCTGCGGCGCCCGGTGATGGAGCCGTCGGCGGGATCCAGCCAGTAGACGTCGTAGCCGTGGTGCTCGACGGTGAGCTCGACCGGGCCGGGCTTATCGATATACACGATGTACTCGACGCCGGGGAGGGCCAGGGCGCGGCCACCATCCAGTTCGAAGTAGGGCTCGAGGTCCCAATGGCGCGTGCCGGCCATCAGGTTGAACCAGACCGTCATGGCCTTGGCGCCGGGCGAATCGACGGAACGCGCGCCTCCGCCGGTATTCGAGTAGGTGGGGTACTGGCCGTTCATGGCGGAGGTCCAGAGGCGGCGGCGCAGTTCGGCCGAATCCACGTCGTTGGGCCCGGTCTTCCCTGCCCCGGCGTCCTCGCGGGCGAACTCGAGGGCCACGCCCGGCACCTGGTAGAGCTGATGTTCGATGGCTCCCACGGCGGCATCGGCGGTTCCGTACGCGGCGAAATCCATCCAGCCGTCATCGAGCAGCGGGGCCGAGGTGACGTGGGCGCCGGTCGAGCGCGGGTGCTGGTAAGGGTCGAACGCTTTGATCAGAGCGCCGGTTTCCTGGAGCAGTGCGCGCGCGCCGGACTGGCTTTCGAATTCCTCGAGACCTTGCCAGGTGACGTTCCTGGTGGCGTAACGGCCCACCAGAAAGCGGATGAAAAAGCGGCGCGCCGCAGCGTCCGGCAGCAGGCGTACGAGCGCGGCGGGACTGGGAGCCAACACCAGGTCGGCAATTAGACCCTTGGAATTGATGTAGGCGATGCGCCGGTCGAGGCGCTCGAAGTGCGCCAGGTCGGGACTGCCGGGGCCGCGGAAGCCGGAGCCGGAGCCTTCGCCGAGCACCAAGCCGCGCAGGTGATTGAACTTCTGGGCGGCGCGGGCATCCACCACGGCGCGGAAATCGGCGTCGTCCATCCAGGCGAAGCGCATCTCGCTCGCGCCCATCCACAGGTGCGGCCGGTTGGCGACGATGGTCGCCCAATGATGGATGTTGGCCACGCGGAGAAAGCCGGGCGCATCGGAAGCGACGGCGGTGAATGCGCCGGTGAGCCCGTCCCATTCGGCCACGTTGCTCGAGAGGCGGTATTCCCAGCGTCCGGCCTCGGTGGGAGAGAAGCGCAGCACCATGCGGCCGCCGCCATCCCAATAGGCCGGCAAGGCGTAGGTGCGCATCCCGGACGAACGGAACTCGGCGCGCAAATCGACGCTCGCGTAAGGATCTTTGTGCGTGGCGGCAGCCTTGGGGCTCAGCTCGAATACCAGTTCACAAGGCGACCACGCCGGCGTGTTATCGCAGCTCGAAGCGGGCTGGGGAGCGGCTTGCGGCCACAGCGCACCAGCCAGCGCAACGATAGTCAGGACGGCCCGGAGTGCGCCACAGAGCGGTGCGGCGCGTCGAGTGGAATTCACATTACCAGTGTAGTGCGGCGCGCCAGCGCGGAAGAACCGGCGGCAACACCGCCGGCGCCCGGATTTCTCGCGAAAATGCGGAAACTCCGCGGGCCGGGCATGCCCGGCCCCTACTTTGTTTCGAGGGAGCGCAGCTTCAGCTCGAAAGTGTTGTAGGGCTGCGCGCCAACCACCAGATCGCCCTCAACGCCTTCGGCGGTGCTCTTGCCGACCACGAAGGCGGGAGTGCCGTCGCTCCCGATGCGCATGGCTTCCATCATGTCGGCCTGGATATCGGCCTTGTGCCTTTCGCTCACCACGCAAACGCGGAATGCGTTCACGTCCAGCTTGAGAAACTCGGCGTCAGCCAGCAGGCTGTCCATATCCAGCTTGTCGGGGTGATGGCCCATCACGTCGCGCAACTTCCAGAACTGGGCCAACCCCTGCTCGGCGGCGCAGCGTCCGGCTTCGGCGGCGCGCATGGCATTGGGGTGCATGGAATCGAGCGGCAGGTCGCGGCTGAAGAACCGGACCTTTCCGGTGTCGATGAAGTTCTTTTTCAGATCGCCGAAAGTCTGGGTGTGAAAGGCCTGGCAGAAGGGGCACTGATAGTCGGTGAACTCGACCATAGTGACCGGCGCGTCCTTGGAGCCCAGCATCAGCGCGCCTTCGAGGTTCATCTTGATCTTGACCGGCGGGCCGGCGGGCTGTTGCTGCTGCTGGCGTTCCAGCAACTGCCGGATCTGCCGCAGTTCCTGCAGGATCTCGTCGGCCTGGCCGCGGGTGATGCCCGGCTCCTGGGCGGCGCCGCCGGAGGCCTGTGCGTAGACGTTCGGCAACAGCAGCGCCAGCGCGGCGCACGTCGCAACTCGTAAAAAGTTTCTCATTCCGTTCCTAATTTTTCTCCAGGATCAGCATGTATTGCACGTCGCGGACGTGCTCCTTCTCTTCCAGCAGGTGAAAGTGGTTGGCTTCCACCTCCTTGATGACGTCGGGCATGTCGAGGCGGATGTGCGTGAGCGCCCGCCCGTTGGGCATCGCCGACTCCCTCTTGTAATACTCTACGACGATCAGCTTGCCGCCGTCCTTGAGCGCCTTGTGAATGGCGGCCAGCATCTTCTCCGGATAATCGAAGTGGTGATAGACGTCGAGCGCCAGCGCCATGTCCAACTGGCCATCGGGCAGGCCGGGGTCGGTCTCGGCGCCCTTGACGAAGGTCACGTTTTCGAGGCCGGCCTGGACGGCCTTCAGCTTGGCTTCGGAAAGGAAATCGTCGAAGATGTCTTCGGCGATCACGTGGCCGTTGGGTCCGACCGCCTTACTGAGGTACGGCAGCATGAATCCTACGCCGGTGCCGATGTCGGCCACGGTCATGCCCGGCTGCAGGCGCATTTCGCGAATCAGCAACCCCGGCTTCTGGGTCTGTTCGCGTTGCGGATTACCCAGGCCGGCGGCCATCTGCTTGCGCTGTTCCTCGGTTTGATAACCGCTGTTGGCCTCGCGCGCCACCTGCGCCGACAGGCCGGCTGCCAGAACCAGAACCAAACACGCGATCTTTTTCATAACGGCGGCGGCTCCATTTTTCATGACTGCGGATCCACTAGCTCCACAAGCATGAGATCCATCTAGTGGTTATGATAACAGGGCACTCGCGCCGGACTATCATAATAGGGCAGGCACTCGCCATGAAACATCGTTTCCGCCGATGCACTCTTCTGGCGGCTTTCGCCGCCCTATGCCTGGCCCAGGCGCCGCAACCCGAGCCGCGGACGCCGGTGTTCAAGATCCCCGGCGGCAGATTGCAGCGCGAGGAACTCCTCAAGGAGGAGCTGGTCGAAAACCGCAAGGACGCGGCGGAGTTGGCGGAACTGGCGCAGCAGTTGCGCGGCGACCTGGAGAAGAGCAGCCGCTACGTTTTTTCCCTCGCCGACCACAAGAAGGCCGAAGACATTGAAAAACTGGCGCATAGAATCCGCACTCGCATGCAGCATAATTAGCCTGCTGGCGTGCGGCCTCGTCCGTGCGCAGGCGGCCGAGAAAAAGCCCGCTTTGGCGGCGATCGATGCGAAAGACGCCGCGCACTGGCAGGCGGTGGCGCAAGAGGCGGGCTGGCAGACTATCGTGCCCGGCGGCGCATCCACGGATCCTCTGGACACGCGCGCGCTGGCGGTCGCCGAGGCGGTCGGTTCGGCCATTCAGAACAGTGGAGTGGACCCGGCGCGGGTGTATCTGGCCGGCCGCGGCGATTCGGCGGCCGAGGTCTTCTATACCATCTCGCGCCTGCCCGACGTGTTCGCCGCAGGCCTTGCGATTGGCGGCTCGCCGCAGGCGGCGCTCTCGACCGGGCGCATCTACACCGTCAACTTCAACAACTCTCCGGTTCTGTGGGTCACCGGCAATGACGCGGATGAGGCCACGGCGCAGAAGTTGAAAGCCGCCGGCATGTGGATGGAATGGCGCTCCGCCAGCGAGACGAAGAACGCCGATGTGTTCGCCTGGTTGAGGGCGCGGACGCACGATCCGTTTCCGCTGGACGTGGATTGCGAGACCGATTCCCCCACGTTTGCGACCTGCTTCTGGCTCACGCCCGGCAAGTTCGATTTGAGCGAGAGCAACGATGTGCTGCCGCGCACGCTGGTGGCAACCGCCGCGCCGGCCGCGCTCGATATGGGCGCCTTCGGTTACAAGCCCGACGATCCGGGGCCCGGCGTGCTGATTTCCCACCTGCCCGAGAAGTACTCGGGGCCGCTCAAAATGGGCGACCGCATCACCGCCATCGACGGCCACCCCATCGCGGATGCGCACGAGTTTCAGGACCTGATGGCCAAGGCCACCGAGGAGCGGCGCGTGGTGGCAATGCTTCAGCGCGGCAAGGAGCGGACACGCGTGGAGACGCGCATCCTGGTTCCCCACCACGATTTCGTGCCCACCGCGCGCGTGCAAGGCAGATACGAGCCGGGGCAGAAGCAGATCCTCATCATCAGCCGCGCCGTGACCGAAATGCGCGTCACCATTCCCGAAGCGTGGGCCGGCGCCAGCCTGTTCTGGAACGGCCTGGCGCTCGAGAAGATCGATCAGCCGGGATGTGTGCTGCTCAGGATCGATAAGGAACTGCTACACACCGGCCCGTGCCGGTAAGGGGCGATTCAGTTGGGGTACGAGCCGGTGATCTTCTTGATGAACCCGTGGAAGCGATGGACCCATCCGCCGCCCTGCTGGTATTTGCCGCCGAGGAACATGAACGGGCATTCGCCGGGGATCACGGAGATCCCGTTTGCTTCGCATGCGCCGACGGCCTGCGCGCTGACCGAGCCTTTCCCGCCGGTGCGGCACATCCAAATACGCTTGATGCCGGCCTGGATGCAATCGCCGACCACGGCCTCGGTCACGGCGGGCGAGGTCAACAAGATCACGCCATCGGGGACCGGTTCGATATCCTGCACGCGGGCGAAGCAGCGGCGCCCCTCGATTTCGGCGACGGCGGGGTTGACGGGAACCGCGTCATAGCCGCGCGCTCCGAACTCGCGAAACAGCGCCCGCGAATAATCCTTGGGCTGCCGCGAAACACCCACGAACGCCAGGCGCCTCTGGCTCAGGAAATCCCGGACCCGCTCCATCGAAGCCATCAATCGGACCCTCCAGTCCGATTTTAGGCTGAAGACAAGTTCGAAACAAGGGGCGCAGGACGGGCGTCCAGCCGAGGCCAAGCCGCCCGGCGGCATGGTGTGACGGGTTTTAGGGGAAGCGGACTACGCGACTTTCTGAACTTTGCCGCTGCGGATACACGACGTGCAGACCCGCAGGCGGCGGGCCGCCCCGTTGACCACGGCGCGAACCGATTGCAAATTCAGGTCCCAGCGCCGCTTGGTGACGTTGTGGGCGTGGCTGATGCGGTTTCCGAACACGGGGCCGCGGCCGCAGATCTCACATACTCTTGCCATAAAGCACAAATCTCCCAATCGAGTCGAAAGGTCAAGTATAGCAGAACCGCGGTTACCGGCGCTGGCGATACCACGGGAAGCGCGAGATGGCGCGAGGCGAAGGGGGACCAGGACACGCCTTACCGATGGATCCAATTCGCGATGTCGTCAACCACCACTTCTGCCACGTGACCAGGCTTGTCGTACTCGGCTGGCGAAGATTTCCCAACGCCGGCGACAAACAGATGATTCACTTGCGGGTAAGTGCGGAACACGACATTCTTCCGGCCGCCAAGGGCGGCCTTCCATAAGGCGAAGTCCTTCATGGTCACCTGATAATCGCGCTCGCCTTGCAGGATCAGCATCGCCATATCGATCGCCTTCGCCTCCGAGTCCGGGTGATAGTCCTTCAAGTCGGCGAGATACTGCGGAGGGACTCCGAATCCCGCGAACGGGTCCTTCCGGACAGCCTCCAGCCTGGCCCGCGCCTCCGCGGCCGGAGGGCCATCGAGACCGGCGAGATATTCGGACTGCTCGACGATCAATTCCCCGAGCGGCCGCACATTTCCGGCCATCACGATGAAACCGGCCAGCTTCGCATCGCGCTTCATGATCCGCGGCGCGAGGTACCCGCCCTGACTGTGACCCAGCACATAGACCGCGGCGGGGTCGATGCGCGCCTGCTTTCTGACCACGGCAGCCGCGCGCACGGCATCGTCCACCGTCTCGTGGTTCATGGTGAAGTCCGGATCGGCCGCGCATTCCTTCGGGTATTGCAGAGTGCGCTTGACATACCGCAGGACGGCGACACCGCGGGAGGACAGCCCTTCGGCCAGGTCCCGAAATACCTTCACGCCACCGACGGTCTCATCGCGGTCGCTTGGTCCGGAGCCATGCACCAACACCACCGCGGGAAACGGGCCGCTGCCATTCGGAATCGTGAGCGTCGCGGGAAGCTTCCAGGCATCGTCGCCCACGGTCAGGTCGAGCGAAGTGAACGAATCGGCGTGCGCGTACGCCGGACTTTGCCATGGCGGCGCAGCCGCGGCAACCGGACGCCAGTAAGTGCCGCCGACCTGCCCATTCTTGTCCCAACTGACTTGGAAGTCCAGGGAGACCGGCCGCCAACGGACCGTGATGACCACTACCGTGTAATCGGCTACCTTGGTGGTGCGTGCCGCTCCGATGCTTTCGGGGGCGCCGAGAGCCACGATCTGACCCATCTGCCCGGAGAAAGTTTCGAGGCTGATGGCGCTCTTCATCTGCGGTGAAAACGCCGCGTAGAACGTGTCGAACTTGCGTGCCAGGAGCTGATCGAGCGCCTGC
Organism: Bryobacteraceae bacterium; assembly: GCA_049686695.1. Taxonomy (GTDB): domain Bacteria; phylum Acidobacteriota; class Terriglobia; order Bryobacterales; family Bryobacteraceae; genus Bog-375. The sequence continues at coordinate 7,623 of JBAVIH010000008.1, forward strand.
CTGGTGCGGTCTTCGAAGGACTGGGCAAGAGCGACGAGTGCGACAAACAACAAAACCAGAGTCCGCATATCTTTCTTATTGTCCCAGTTTCCGGCGCACCGGCAAGCGGCGGGAACGTGCGGCTCGGGGCGTGCGCAGCTGTCGATGTTACAGTAAAAGACCAAGGAGACTGATTGAAGATGCTGAGACGCAATTTCCTGCTGGGGGTGGCCGGCGCCGCGGCTGCACCGGTATTCCTGCGCGGGGCCGCGCTTTCCCACATTGAACGCGTGGATCGCGCGCTCGCCGGGAAGGAACTAGATCGCCCGGCCTTCACGTTCTGGCATCATTTCGGGCTGAAGACGCCGGAAGAGCACGCCGCGCGCACGCTCGAGTTTCACCGCGCATACCGCACCGACATCGTCAAGGTGATGAGCGATTTTCCGTACCCGAAGCCGGCCGGCAAGTGGTACGAGCTCAAGGTGGAAGCCAATCCGTACCCGCAGCAGATTCGGGCCCTGGAACTGATTCGCGACGGCGTGGGCGGCTCGGCTTACATGATGGAGACGGTCTTCAACCCGTGGAACGTGGCGCAGAAGCTCTCCTCCAAGGAGGAGGTGCTGCGCCTGAAGGACGAAAACCCGCAAGCGCTGATGGATGCGCTCGACGCGATCACGCGCTCCGAAATCAACCATGCGCGGCGCGTGCTGGCCATCCAGGGCGTGGTGGGCATTTTATACTCCGTCGCCAACGCCAACCAGGCGGAGATGCCGCCCGCCGATTACGAGAAATTCAGCCGGCCCTTCGACAAGCGATTCCTCGAAGCGATCGGCGAAACCAAGCTGACGTTTCTCCACCTGCACGTGCAACCCGGTTATCTCGAGTTCTTCCGCGACTTCACAGCGCCGGTGATCAACTACTCGCTGCACGTTTCCGGCATCCCGATGGCCGAGGTGCGCAAGCAGTTCCCGAGCTGGGTGATCGCGGGCGGCATCGACGAAGTCAACTACCGGACCCTCACTTCGGACCAATTGCACAGCCAATGGCAAGCCGCCGCACAGGCCGCCGGCGGCAAGTTCCTTCTCACGCCCGGCTGCTCGGTACCGGACAATAGCACTGACGCGGAACTGGCCCGCCTGCCGGACTTGCTGCACGCGTGAGCGCCGGCGGGTATGGTGGGGCGGACGCCCTCGTTCGCGCCGAACCCCTTGCTCCGGCCTGCCGCACCGGCCGCTTGATTCGCCGACAGGACAGCGGGTCCAGGGGGACCCGCGCGGACCTGGGGGTCCGCCCCACGGCCTACTTCGTTCGCAGAACGTAATCGCCGGATTCGAGTTCGAACAGCGCAGAATCGCCCTCGGTACGCAGGAACTTCACGCCACGCGCGCTAGCCGCCGGGGAGCCGGACTCGGTGACGGCCGCGGCGTCTTTGGCGGGCATCCACACGGTGGCCGACGTGTTGGGCGGAATCGAAACCGCCAGCGTGAACGCGCCGCCGTCGCGCTTCCACGAAGTCGCAACCTTGCCGTAGAGCGATTGGTGCGACGCCTTGACGAAGGTCAAATCGCCGGCGGGATACGGATGGATGAGAACGTGGCGGAAGCCGGGATTGGCCGGATCGGGGCGGATGCCGGCCAGGTATTCGTACATCCAGACGGCGAGGTCGCCGATCTGCATCACGTGGTTGCCGGAGTTCATGGCCGGATCGGCGGTGTCGCCGTTCCATAGCTCCCAAATCGTGGTGGCGCCCTTCGAAACCATGTAGCCCCAGCCGGGGTAAGTGGGCTGGGTGGCGATCTCATAGGCCAGATCGGCGCGGCCATTATCGGTGAGCGTGCGCATGAGGAACTGCGCACCCACCAGGCCGGTGCCGACATGGCCGTTGGTCACGTGCTCGATATTGTTGACCAGGCTGGCGAGCAGGGCGGCGCGGTTTTCGGCCGGCGCCAGATTGAAGAACAGCGGCAGGATGCTGGATGTCTGCGTGGCGTTGTCGTAGACGCCGGTGGAGGGATTCAGGAAGCGCTTCTGAAAAGCCGCATTCACCTGTTCGGCGAGCGCTTCATAACCGGCCGCGTCGGCGGGCTGATCCAGCATGCGGGCATAGTGCGCGGCAAGCCGCAACAGGTCATAGTAATACGCCGTCGCGATCAGCATGCGATTGGTGACACGGGCGGGATCCTTGGAATGGATCAGCTTGGGATCTTCGGGCGGCACGCACCAATCGGCGTACATGTCTTTGGGCATCAAGCCGTTCTGCAGATAGCCGCGTTCGTGCTCGATCCATTCTTTGATCGCCGGATAGGCGCGCTCCAGCACGCGGCGGTCGCCATACTGGTCGTACAGCATGCCGGGCACGAAGAGGAAGGTGCTGGGCCAGGTGATGTCGTCGTTATAAAGCGGCCAGTAGTTGGGCGCCACATCGGGAATGCTGCCATTGTCGTGCTGCGCGTCGGCGAGGTCCTGCTCCCACTTGGAGTAAAACGCGGCGATGTCGAACATGTAGGATTCGCTGCGGCTCACCTGCGAGCGGTCGCCGAGCCATCCCTGGCGCTCGTCGCGCTGCGGGCAATCGGTGGGAATGCTGCGGTAGTTGCCGCGGATGCCCCAAAACACGTTGTGGTGGATCCGGTTCAGCATGTCGCTGGAGCTGGAGAAATCGGCTACGGGCTGCATGTCGTCGTGGACCACGCGGCCCTCGAGCGCGGCCGTGGTGGGCGCAGCGCCGCCAGGCCAACCGGTGAGTTCCACATAGCGGAAGCCGTGATAAGTGAAGCGCGGCTCGTACACCTCGGCGCCTTCGCCTTTGAGCGTGTAGACGTCGGTGGCCCGCGCGCTGCGGAGGTTGGCGACGTAGAGCGAGCCATCGGCGGCGAGCGTTTCGGCATGACGCAATTGAACCTGCGCGCCCTTGGGGCCGGCGACGTGCAAACGGCACCAGCCGACCATGTTCTGGCCCATATCGAAAATCCACACGCCGGGTTTCAGCGGATTGACGCTCACCGGATGGAGGGTTTCGACCACGCGCAGAGGGTTGGCCATCTGCGCGGCCAGCGGCCCGCCGGGCGGGGCGACCAACTGCGCGGCGGTCCACGCGGAATCGTCGAAGCCGGGGCGGTCCCAGCCGGCGAGCTCGCGGCGGGCATCGTACTCTTCGCCATCGTATTCGTTGTTGGCGAGAATCGGGCCATTGCTAGAGAGCTTCCACTCGGGTCCGGAGACGACCGTGGCGTTCGATCCATCCTGGTATTCGATATCGAGCCGCAGAATGGCTTTAGGGAAACCGAAGTTGCGCGTGCGTTCGGCGCGCGGCGCGTAGAACCGGCCGTTGCCGAGGATCAACCCGATCGTATTTTTCCCGGCAGTCAATTGGCGGGTGACGTCGAAGGTGACGTAAAGTGCGCGCTTGTCGTAATCGGTGAGACCGGGCGAGAGCACGTGGTCGCCCACCTTGGCGCCGTTCAGATACAGCTCGGAAGTGCCCAGGCCGGAATAGTAGACCATGGCGCGGCGGACCGTCTTGCCGGCCGTGAATTCGGTGCGCAGATAGCGCGCCGGCAGACGGCGATCGGGAGCCTGCGAGCCTTGGGGCTCATCGAGGCCGATCCATTTAGCCTGCCAGTCCTCGGGCCGCAACAGGCCCATGCTCCACTCGGCGGGCGTGCTCCATTCGCTTGGCTGCCCGTCCTGGTCCCACACCTGCACCTTCCAGAAGGCGGCGGCGCGGGAGGCCAGCGGCTTGCCGGCATAGACGATTTGCGCCGAGTCGGCCGACGCCACGCGGCCTGAATCCCACAGGTCGCCGGAGCCGGCGCGGAGCGCGCGCTCGCTCGATGCCACCAGGATGCGATAGGCGATTTGGCGCAGGCCGCGAGCTTTTGCGTTGTCGGAAGTCGCGAGCCAACTGAAGCGCGGCGCGGCGACGTCGATGCCCAACGCGTTGTCGCGATATTCCAGGCGCAATTGACGTGGATGAATGGCGGCGGCGATCAAGGGAAGGCCGGCCAGAAAAAGGACGCACAGAGTGGCTCTCACGTCCACATAGTATAGGCCGATTACAAGCAGGACATGCGGAAGCCGATGCGTTTGCGGAGGAAGTGCGTGCGGCGTTCGATGGGCAGCGCGAGCAGCCGGCGGATCTGGTCGCGCAGGGCCGCGTCACTTTCCTTTTTGAGAGCGGCGAGACGATCCTTACGGGTGATGCGACATTTCGGCAAGTGTTTTCTCCAGCGCCGGCAAGGCCGCCGGGTCGCTGGGCCGGGCGGCCGCCTTCTTGCTCCTGATGATATCAGCCAGGTCCGCGACCTGCAGGCTGGCGTTGCCGAACCGGACCGCACGCGCCCGGCCGCGCAATGCCTCGAACGAGCGGATGCCATCGATCACGGTCATGAAATCGAGCTGCAATCCGTCGGCGTCGCGGCAGATGCGGTAGAGGCCGCTCACGGGGTAATAAGGAGTGAGGATGACGGCTTCCAATTCCGTGGCGATGGCTTTCAGCTTGCGCAGGTTGGCGGGCGTTTTTCGAAAGAGGAAGTCGAAGTCGATGGTGGTGACGGGGGCGCCCGCCAGGGCCGCGGCGGCGTTGCCCACCAGGATGGCTTCGAGGGAGTGGCGCCCGAGCAGTTCGGCGATGCGCGCGAGCAGAGGCGAGGCGTCCATGGATCGTTCGAGCCCAGTAACGATTATTTCACAGCGGCGAAACGGGGATTAGAATTGAAGGCATGGCGAAAAAACGGCTGGGAACGAGCGATCTGGAGATCACGCCGGTGGGCGTGGGCGCGTGGGCGATGGGCGGCGGCGGATGGAAGTTCTCCTGGGGGCCGCAGGACGATGCGGAATCGATTGCCGCGATCCACGCGGCGCTGGATGCCGGCGTGAACTGGATCGACACCGCCGCGATCTACGGGCTGGGGCATTCCGAAGAGGTGGTGGCGCGCGCGCTGGAGGGCCGCGCCGAAAAGCCGTACGTGTTCACCAAATGCTCGCGGGTGTGGAACGCGCAAAGGGAAATCTCGGGGAGCCTGAAGGCGGATTCGGTGAGGCGCGAGTGCGAAGCCAGCCTGCGGCGGCTGAAGGTGGAGACGATCGATCTGTACCAGATCCACCGGCCCGAGCCGGATGCGGATATAGAAGAAGCATGGACGACGATCGAGAAGCTGCGCGAAGAAGGCAAAGTGCGCTGGATCGGAGTCTCCAACTTCGACGCCGCGCAGATGGAGCGGTGCCGGCCGATCGCGCCGATTGCGTCGCTGCAACCGCCGTATTCGGCGATTTCGCCGGAAATCGAGAGTGAAATACTGCCCTATTGCCAGCGGAACGACATCGGAGTGATTGCGTACTCGCCGATGAAATCGGGCCTGCTGACGGGCAAGATGACGCGCGAGCGGGTGGCCAACTTCGCGCCCGACGATTTCCGCCGCAACGCGCTGGCGTTCCGGGAGCCGCACCTGGGGCGAAACCTCGAGATGGCGGAGCTGATGAAGCGCATTGGAGCGCGGCACGGGCGATCGGCCGGCGAGGTGGCGATTGCGTGGACGCTGCGGCACCCGGCGATCACGGGGGCGATCGTAGGAATGCGCTCGGCCGCGCAGGCCCGCGAAGTGCTGGGCGCGATGGAGTTCCGGTTAGGCGCCGGGGAGATTGCCGAGATCGACGCATTCCGCGCGCAGTGGTAGGGCATGCTTCAGCTTGCCCTGTAATGCTTGGCTTGCGAACACTCTTCGAACTATTTTGGGCAAGCTAAAGCATGCCCCACCCTTAAGCGGGCTGGAAGGCGGGTACGGCGACCCAGGCGCGGGCATCGGCGCTGGCCAGTTCGGCTTCCAGGATCTGCAACTGGCGGAGGCCGTCGGCGAACTGCGGATATTGGGGTTCGGCGGACGGATCGTCAATCGACTGGTAGAAGCGCCGGAAGACCTGCTTGAAGGTGTCGTCGTAGCCTTCGCTATGGCCGCCGGGCAGATCGGCATACGGGCGGGCGGCTGGCTTAAGCAGGGAGGGATCCTTGACGATGAGCTCATTGGGCGTGTTGCGGTGGCCGATCCACAGCTCGTCGGGGCGTTCCTGGTTCCAGGCCACGCCGGCCTTGCTGCCGTAGATCTCGATGCCGAGCCCGTTCTTACGGCCGGCCGACACCTGGCTGACGGTGAAGGCGCCTCGGGTGCGGTCGCCCATGCGAAAGATGACGCCGCCGTAATCTTCCGTGTCGATCGGCACCTCCTGGTAGTCTTCGGGCGCCAGTGTCTTCCCGGCGAAGGTCTCGACCGGACCCTTGGGGCGTTTGCGCGTCTTGTGGAAGGTCTGGATGTCCGCGCACAGCGAAGTGATGCGCGCGCCGGTCACGTGCTCGGCCATGTCGCAGAAGTGGGAGCCGATGTCGGCCAGGCAGCGGGAGCGGCCGTTGGCCTTGGAGTCCAGGCGCCAGTTCCAATCGGTATCGTAGAGTAGCCAGTCCTGCGAGTAGGTGCCCTGCACCACCAGTATTTCGCCCAGGTCGCCGGCTTCGCGCATGCGGCGCATCTGCTGCACCTGCGGATAGAAGCGGAGATTGTGGAAGGTGCAGTTGCGGCGGCCGGTCTGGCGGGCGAGCGCGACCAGTTGGGCGGCTTCCTCGACCGAAGTCGCCAGCGGCTTTTCGCAAATCACATGCTTGCCGGCCTGCAGCGCGTCGCGGACCATGGGGAAGTGCAGGACGTTGGGCGTGCAGACATGGACGGCGTCCACTGCCGGATCTTCCAGGATCTTGTGGTAGTCGGAGTCGGTCTTATCGACGTGAAACTCGTCGCCGAGTTGCCTGGCCTTTTCGGTGTTGCTCTCGCCGATGGCGTAAACGTGGACGAAGCCGAGCCGGCGAATGCCTTCGAGGTGGACGCGGCCGACGAAGCCGGTGCCGAATACTGCGGTATTGAAACGATGCATAATGGTCTCTAATCTAACGCAATTGCTGTTAGATTGGTAGTTGCGCGGGAATCGACTCGCGGGGCGGGCGTGCGGAGGACGCGCGCGGAAGCCATGTTGGTCAGGATCCGTTTCGGCAAGGGATTGCGGGTGGGCAGGGCGCGCCGCAGGAACAGGCGGGTGGCGCTGGCGGTATCGGCCTTGTTGACACCGGCAGCGTTTCTGGCGTCGGTGCTGGCCTTGTGGCGCATCGCCGCGGATCTGAACTGGACCGGCAAATTCGCCATTGCCTCCGGCGTGTTCTCGCATTGGCAGGTGTGGATGGCGGTCGCGGTGCTGTTGCAGGTGTGCTCGCGCATGTTGGCGCGCTATGGCAAGCGCGACGATCATAACCCGTCGATCACAGCGTGAACGAGCGCGCCGTAACTCATCTGATATTCTGAACGTTTAGAGATACGCCATGGCTCGCTACGCCCGGTATTCGTCCGGCAGCATTTTCATCCATGACTACTTTCCGCCCGGCGTGAAGTGGCTGTTGATCGTCAACACGGTCATTTTCGTGCTGACCTATCTGAGCCCCTTCCAGGTGCAGCGGCACATCAAGCTGGTGCTGGCGCTCTCGGCGGCGGCGGTGGTGAGAAACCTGTTCGTGTGGCAGCTTGTCACCTACATGTTTCTGCACGGAAATATCCTGCACATACTGTTCAACCTGCTCACCCTATGGTTTTTCGGAGCGCAGCTCGAACGCGACTGGGGCACGCGCCAGTTTCTCAAGTTCTACTTCTACTGCGGGATTGCGGCGGGCGTGTGCGTGCTGGTGGTCAACATACTGCTTGGCGACTGGGGCGCGATTACGCTGGGATCGAGCGGAGCGATCTTCGGAGTGCTGGTGGCCTTTGCCGTGATGTACCCCAACCAGATCGTGCTAATGATCCTGTTCCCCATCAAAGCCAAATACCTGGTGATGATATACGTCGCCGTCGAACTGTTGCTCACCTTCGGGCCGAATACGGGCGTCAGCACGATCGCCCACCTGGGCGGAGCGGCTTTCGGTTTTCTGTACCTGAGGAGGCGGCTGCCGCGGCTGCCGCGGCCCGATATTGGCGGCGCGTACCGCCAGTGGAAGCTCCGGCGCGCGAAAAGGAAGTTTCAGACTTTCATGAGAAAGCGCGACGGCCGCGGACCCTGGGTGAGCTGAGGCCGGATAGGACAGACCATCGGTTTTCGTGGTCTGTCGTGCTTCGCCCGGGCGCGAACGCTTGACAGACGACAAGGAGGCGATCGGCCTACTTCCTGGCGTACAATAGGTTGCGCGGCGCTTCGTCCCAACGGAACTTTGGCGGGCGCGCCCGCGTAATACTTGCGAGACCTTATGACAGCCACAACCAGCCCGCTTCTGGGCCCCATCCACGCGCTTCTGGCGGAGAAAGGTTACGAAGTCTCCGAGCCAGCGCCAGATACACTGACCATCCGGGAGGTCGAAAGCGGAGTCACCGCGCGGGCGGTGCTCCAGGGCGACATCCTGTTCCTTTCGCTGGTATGCACGGTGGCGCCCAAGGCGGCCATCACGCCGGAAATCATGGCCAGCATGCTGGCCGCCGATAACGGCATTTCCACTTCGTATTTCCAGCTTTATGACGCGGGCGACGGCAAGCTGGCCGTGACCTTGAACAACTTCTGCAAACTGGAGGACGGAGGGCCGGACGACGAGGACGAGGTTCTCTCCTGCGTCCATTTCCTGCTGGTGGATGTGATGACAGCCCGCAAGGTGCTGAGCGGTTTGAGTTCGTAAGAGAGGAACACGATGCCATTTCTAGGCGATTTCATGTCGAGACTGGGCCGCGTGGCGCGCGGCCAGGCCAATTCGGGCGTCGATGCCATCGAGGACGCCACTTTCGAAGCCACCATCAATCAGACCGTGGCGGACATGCGGAACGAGTTGAACAACGTGGTGCGCGCTTCGGCCGTGGCCATGAGCAACTACAACCGCCTGGACGCCGAATACCAGAAGTACGTGCGGCAGGCGCAGGACTGGAAGGACCGGGCGGGCCAGGCGCTGGACGCCGGCAACGAAGACCTGGCCAAGAAGGCGCTGGCCAAGAAGGGCGAATGCGACCGCCAGATCGCGTCCATGCAACAGGCCGTTCAGGCGGCGCAGCAAACCAGCGAAAAGCTGAAGAGCCAGGTGGGCGAGCTGAAGCGCAAAATCGACGAAGGCGAGCGAACCGCCACCACGCTGGTGGCGCGCAAGAACGCCGCAGCCGCGCAGCGCAAGGTGGCCGAAGCCATGGCCGGCGTGGGCAACGCCGATAACGCGTTCGCCGCGCTCAACCGCTTCGAAGACACGGTCTCGAAAGAAGAGGCGACGGCCAAGGCATTCGACCAACTGGCCTCGGTCGGCACCGATGACGATCTCGAAAAGCAGTTTGCCGCGCTCAGCGGCCACGGGGTGGATGCGGATCTGGCCGCGCTCAAAGCGGAACGGCAAGGCGCCAAAGCGCCCGTGCCGCCGCCCTATATTCCCAAGGAACTGGCCAGCGGCAGCCCGGCGGTCTCGACCGGCGAGCAGGCCGGCGAAAAGGCCAAGGCGTAAACCGGGATGGGCCCGATCACATTCACGCTGACCGGCGTTCTGGTTGCCTTACTGGTAATGGTGCTGATGCAACTGTTCAAGAAGCCTCACGTTTCCGCGGCGCCGGCGGAAGACCTGGCCAATTTGAAGCCATCGCAGGCGCGCGCGGGCGACGTGATTTCCATCGCCGGGGCGGGCGACGACATGACCGACCTCGATTTCACCTCCGACCGCTGCACCTGGTTCCAAGCCGGCGCGCACAACTGGTTCGAGCTGAGCGGCCCCTACAAAGAGCGGCGCGTGGCAATGCGGGTGGACTCGAGCGCCGACCAGGCGGTCAGCGTCTCGACGGACGCGAAACAGCCCACGCTCGAAGACCTGGGCCTGAGCGAAGAGGACCTCGCGCAAATGGACGAGCGCCAGAACACCGCCGACACGTTCGATTTCGACGGCAAGCTCTGGCTGTACCGGATGAGCCGTGAAGTCCAGACCACCCGCAGCGACCAGCCGCAGCCAGCGGGATTCTACTGTTGGGAATATCGGGAGCAGAACGGCCCCGGCATCCTCTTGGTCCGCAAGGAGCAAGCCGAGCCGTTCGCCGTCACGCGTTACAGGGGAATCCCCGCCGGCGACGTGACGATCTACCGGGGAAGCAAGGGCTGAGGGCGCCGGACTGGGACCGGCCGCAGCCGCGCCGCATCCGGAAAGGTGGCGGCATTCGATGAATCGATCCGGACTGAAACTCCTCGCGGTATTGCTGACGGTGTCGATCGGGGTGGTGCTTACCGCCGGCCTCGACAACCTGCCGCGCAACCTGCGCCAACAAATCGATAGCGAACGCGCCGCTCTCGAGAGCGCGCAACAACAGGTCGCGCAAGCGAGCGGCGAGGTGAAGGGCGAGGTCGCATCCGACCACGCGCTGTTCCACGCCGTCCCCGCCGCCATCCAATGGCCCGCTGGGCTGGCGCTATCGGAGTCGCGGCTTGGCGACGCGCAGCGCGACATGGACGAGCTGTCGCGATTGCAGAAGCAGAATCGCCGGCAGGACCGGCAGAAGGTGGAATCGCTGCTGGCCGAAGAGCGCGGCGTCCGCGGCGACGCGGTGAGCTCGGCCACGGGCATTCAGAAAGACGCCGCCCACTGGATCGAACTGAAGCGCGAGTTGCCGCAGCGGCTGGAGCAGATGGGCCGCGACTACCAGGCGATACGCGGCTTCGACCTGACGCCGGTGGAGGCCGGGGTCATCAAGAGCGAAACCGATTGGCCGGAGAAGAAGACCGATCTGGACGCGCGCGTGGCCGGGCTTCGCAGCATCGTCACCCAAGGCGACGTTCTGTGGCAATCGAGCGCCGACCAGCGCCGGCAAGCCGCTGCCGGCGATTTCGAGCATCTCGATTTTGCCGGGCTGATCGCCACGCAGGACACCCTGCACAACGCCGCCGCCCGGCTGCCGCAGCAGGCCGAGGAAGTCCGCTCGCTCGACGGGCAACTTTATTACTCGTGGGACAAGATTCTGGTCGACATGGAAACGCGCGGCTCGGGCAGCGCGCTCCGTTACGAACAGGAAATCCGCACCGTGAAGACGCGGGTGGAGGATGCCGCCGCCAAAGCCGGCGCCAGCACATCCGAGGAAGCGTGGGTGGATGTTCCCAGCGCCACCTACGACGCCATGCGCAACGACCTGGGCATGGCCATCGAGCACAAGCCCGCCGGCAAGTTCGATTCCGAAGCCGAACGGGTGGCGCAGCCCGCCGGCTTCGCCTACATGGCGCCGCCCGGCCAAGGGTCGAATCAGTACGGCTACTGGGACCATCGCGACGGCCGCGACTTCTGGGTCTTCTACGGCCAGTACGCGCTGATGCGCGACCTGCTTTTCAACCACTCGTACCGGCCCATCGAACGTTACGATTGGGAAGGCTATCACAGCTCGTGGCGCAGCGGTCGGAGCTATTATGGCCACGACGAAGCGGCCGGCGCCCAACGGTACGGTTCGCAGGGCACAGCCACGCACGATCGGTATGCCGGCTCCAGCTACGCCCGGAGCGGCGGGTTCCGCGATTCGCAATACGCTTCTAAAAGCGGCTCTTACCGCAACTCGCCGTACTCGTCGCCGGGATCGCACGACCCGAACGCCGATCACAACGCGCGCCACTTCGGCCACGGCGGAGCGGAGGAACCGCACACGCCCGGGTTCCATGCGGCGCCGCGCCCGGCGCCGCGCCCGGCTCCACGTCCCGCTTTCCGCC
>JBAVIH010000009.1:0-6491 GCA_049686695.1 Bryobacteraceae bacterium
TCGGCAAGGAGATCGTGCGTTTCCACGCCGTGTTCTGGCCGGCGTTCCTGATGGCCGCCGGGCTGCCTCTGCCGAAACGCATTTTCGCGCATGGGTGGCTGCTGTTCGAGAACGACAAAATGTCGAAATCGCGCGGCAACATCGTGCGCTCCGAGCCGATACAGAAAGTGATGGGCGCCGACGCGCTGCGCTACTTCCTCCTGCGCGAGGTCGTCTTCGGACAGGATGGCAGTTTCAGCTACGATGCGTTGATTGGCCGCTACAACTCGGATCTCGCCAACGGCCTGGGCAATTTGGCGAGCCGCACGCTGACGATGATTCACCAGTACCGGCAGGGCGTAGTGCCCGACGGGGGGGAGGAGCCGGAAATCGCGGTGATCGCTTACAACGCGATCAATGCCGTGATGGAGACGTTCGACCGCTTCGAGTTTTCGAAAGGCCTGGAAGCGATCTGGGCGCTGATCTCGACCGTGGACAAGTTCATCGTGGCGCGCGCGCCGTGGAACCTGGCGCGGAAGGCCGGCGATCCGGCAGCGCAAAAGCGGCTCGATTCCACGCTGTACAGCGCCGCCGAGGCGTTGCGCATCGTCACCGCGCTGGTTTCGCCGGTCTTGCCGGAATCCTCGCGCAAGATCTGGGCGCAACTCGGCATGCCGGAGCCAATCGAAAGCGTGCAATTCGCCACGCTCGAATGGGGCGGCCTCAAGCCCGGCCAGCGGATCGGCGAAGTCTCGCCCGTGTTCCCGCGCATCGAGGCCAAGCCGGCCATCGAGCAGATGCGCGCGCTCGAAGAGAAAGTAACCGCCGAGCAAGCGGTGATGATGGGCAAAATGGCGCCGGTGCCGGCGCCGGCACCCGCCGCACCCGTGACGGCGGAGCCGGCCAAGATCGGCATCGAAGATTTCTCCAAGGTGGATCTGCGTGTGGGCCTGATCCTTTCCGCCGAGCGCGTGAAGGGCGCCGACAAGCTGATGCACATGAAAGTGGACATCGGCGAAGCCGAGCCGCGCACCATCGTCGCCGGCATCGCCGAGGCCTATACGCCGGTCGAGCTGCTGAACCGCAAAGTGGTAATTGTCGCCAATTTGCAGCCGCGGAAACTGCGCGGCATCGAATCGAACGGGATGATCGTGGCGGCGTCGGTGGAAGGCGGTAAGCCGGTGCTGGCGGGTTTCCACGAGGAGATCCCGGTGGGGGCGCGCCTCAAGTGAGGCTGATCGATTCGCACACTCACCTGGACGACGCTCAATTCAACCTGGACCGCGCGGCGGTGATCGAGCGCGCCCGCGCCGCCGGCGTGGAGCGTATGCTCGCCATCGGAACCGGCGGCGGTCCCCCCGATCTGGAAGCCGGCCTGCGCCTGGCCGCCGAACATCCGTTCGTGCTGGCCACGGTGGGGGTTCATCCGCACGACGCGGCGAAAGCCACCGCGGCGACTTTCGAGCGTCTCCGCGAGCTGTCCGCGCATCCAAAGGTTGTGGCTATCGGCGAGATCGGGCTCGACTATCATTACGATTTTTCGCCGCGCGACGTGCAGCGCGCGGTGTTTTCGCGGCAGTTGGGCATCGCGGCCGAGGCGAAGCTGCCGATTATCGTCCACACGCGAGAGGCCTGGGAGGACACCTTCGAGATTCTCCACCGCGAGTGGCGCGGCGAAGGCATTCTGCATTGTTTCACCGGAGATGCCACACAAGCGCGGCAGGCGCTGGACGCCGGCTTCCACCTCGCGTTTGGCGGCGTGCTGACGTTTCCGAAAGCGGAAGCGGTGCGCGAGGCGGCGCGTCTCACGCCGGACGACCGCCTGCTGATCGAGACCGATTGCCCCTACCTGGCGCCGGCGCCGCACCGCGGCAAACGCAACGAGCCGGCGTTTGTGGCCGACACCGCGCGGCGGTTGGCGGAAGTGCGGGGCCAGACGGTCGAGGAGATCGCCGCGCTGACGGCGGACAATTTCGAGCGGCTGTGTTTGCGGGGCGGGACTCCAAACGGTTAAACTGGGGAACCAAACATGAACTTAGGCAAGCTGGGGCAGGCCCAGGCAGCGCGGGGGATTTTCGATCTGGTCCAGAACGATCTGGAACAGGTGGAGAAGAAGATTGCCGCCGAGTCGGTGGCCTCCGTGGACCCGGTCACGGCCATCGGGCGCTATCTGCAATCGGCCGGCGGCAAGCGGCTGCGCCCGGCCTTGCTGCTGATGTCGGCCAAGCTGGTGGGGCACGGCAACGCCGGACCCAGCGCCATCCAGATGGGCGCGGTGGTGGAGTTAATCCACGCCGCCACGCTGGTGCATGACGACATCATCGACGCCGCCGAAACGCGCCGCGGCCGCCCCTCCAGCAACGTCAAGTGGGGCAATCACACCTGCGTGCTCGCCGGGGACTGGCTGTACATGCAGGCCTTCCAGATCGCGCTGCGGGAACGCAATTTTCTGATCCTCGATTTGCTGATCGGCCTCACGCAAATGATGGTGGAGGGCGAACTGCTGCAGCTCGAACGCATCGGCCGCATCGACATCACCGAAGCCGACTGCATGGAACTGGTGGACCGCAAGACGGCGCGCCTCTTCTCGGTGTGCGCGCGGCTGGGCGCGGTGTCGGCGCACAGTGACGCGCAGACCCAGGAAAAGCTGGGCGAATTCGCCTGGAACCTGGGGATGGCGTTTCAGTTGATCGACGACGTGCTGGATTTCACGGCCCGCGAGAATGTGCTGGGCAAGCCCGTAGGCGGCGATTTGCGCGAGGGCAAAGTCACCCTGCCGCTGGTCTACGCGCTCGAGAGCGCCACGGCCGCCGAGCGCCGGCTGGTCGAGACGGTGCTCGAACAACGCAGCTACCAGCGCATCCAGTTCGCGCAGATCCTGGCGCTGGTGGAGCGCTACGACGGTATCGACCGGGTTCGCGAGCGCGCCCAGACGTTCACCGAGCGGGCGCGGCAGGTGATGAGCGAGTTTCCGGAATCGGCCTACCAACGGGCCCTGATGGCGGTGACCGGCCTGGTGACGGAGCGCGACCACTAGTTAATTCACTTCGAGCCACGGATGACGCAGATGAACACAGATAAGATTCTTGTTTCCGATCCGTGTTCATCTGTGTTCATCCGTGGCCATTTTTCTTTTCCCCGATGTCCTTTTTCGCAATCGTTCTTCTGATCCTCGGCTCGTCGCAGTTGTATTGGGGATGGCGCGCGGTGCGGCTGGCGCGGCGGAAGATCGCCTCCCCCGCTCTTCGCAGGCTGGTGTGCGCGGCCGCTCCGGCGCTGGTGGTGGCGATGTTCGCGTACCTCGTGCGCGACGTCGTGCGGCGGCCGGAGCCGGTGCACATGACCCTCCGCGATGCGCTGTTGACCGCGCCGTTCGCCTGGTGGATCTCGAGCTCAATGGTCGGATTCCTGCTGGCGATTCCGTTCGCGATTTTGGCCGGCGCGCGCGCGGTAGCGAGGCGGTCGCCCGGGCGCGCCGAAATCGCATCGCCCGCCCGGCGCGATTTTCTCCTGCAGACCGCTAATCTGGTCACCGCCGCTCCGTTTCTGGGCGGCGCCTACGGACTGTTCTACGGACGCCTGAATCTCGAGACGGTCGAGCAGCCTATCCGCCTCGCCAACCTGCCGCCCGCGTTTCACGGCTTTCGCATCGCGCAGCTTTCCGATATCCACATCGGGCCGTTCATGCCCGAAGAACAGATTCGCAAGTTCGCCCAAATCGCCAACGCCCTGAAGCCGGATCTGATCGTGCTGACCGGCGACTTCGTCACCCACGACGCAGACACGCAGTACGCCGTGGTGGACGCGCTGACCGGACTGCGCGCGCCGTTCGGCATTTATGGCTGCCTGGGCAACCATGAGGCGTGGGCGGGCGCGGAAGATTCCATCACGCGCCTGTTTGCCGCCGGCCAGGTCCGAATGCTGCGCGGCGCGAGTGTCCCCATCGCCGTGGGCGGTGACTGGTTCAACCTGATCGGCGTCGACTTCCAAAGCCGCCACCGCTTTGGCCCTTCCGCGCCGGTGAAACGGCTGCTCGGCAATATCGAGAGCCGGATCGCCCGCGGCCAGGTGAACATCCTGCTCAGCCATAATCCGGACACCTTCGACCGCGCCGCCGCGTTGGGCATCGATTTAAGCATCGCGGGGCACACGCACGGCGGCCAGGCGGCGCTCGAATTCATCAGCCCGGAGATCGCGCCCAGCCGCCTAGCGACGCCATACGTGGCCGGCCTGTTCCGGAAACCCGGCGGCCAATTGTACGTGAATCGCGGCATCGGCACCATCGGCATACCCATCCGCATCGGCGCGCCACCGGAGATCACGGTCTACAAACTCGAGCGCGGGTGAGCCCTGTGAGGTGGGACAGACGATCGGTTTTGGTCGTCGGTCAAGGCGTCGCGCTTGGCGGGCGATGACAGACCACGAAAGGCGATGGTCTGTCCTACCTGTGATTTAGAGGCGCACGATTTTCGGCGACGTGAACCCTTTGAGCGCGTTGCGCGTGTCCACGATCAGCGGCGCGCGCTCCACCAGGGCCCGGTAGTCGAATGAGGTGTGGTCGGTGATGATCACCACGCAATCGGCGTCCGCGGCGGCGGATTCGGGTTGGGCATCCAGGTGCAAGCCGTCCAGGCGCAGGTGCGGAACGTACGGATCGCTATAGCTGACGATGGCGCCGTGCCGCGCCAGCAGCAGCAACACGTCGAGCGCGGGCGATTCGCGCAGGTCGTCGATGTTGCGCTTGTAGGCCACGCCCATCACGTGGATGCGCGATCCCTTGACCGGCTTGCTGGCGTCGTTGAGCGCGTTCTGCACCTTGTCGTGCACGAAGTGCGGCATCTGGCCGTTGATATAGCCGGCCAGTTCGATGAAGCGCGCCTCGATGCCGGCCTGCTTGGTCTTCCAGGAAAGATAGAACGGGTCGATCGGGATGCAGTGGCCGCCCAGGCCGGGACCGGGATAGAACGGCATAAAGCCGAACGGCTTGGTGGCCGCGGCGTCGATCACTTCCCACACGTTGATGCCCATGCGGTCGCACATCAGCGCGATTTCGTTCACCAGGCCGATGTTGATCATGCGGAACGTGTTTTCGAGCAGCTTGACCATCTCGGCCACCTGCGTGGAACTCACCGGGATCACCTGCTCCAGGGCCTGCGAATACAGCAGGCGGCCCATTTCGGTGCAGATGGGCGTGCAGCCGCCCACCACCTTGGGAATGTTGGCGGTTTGGAATTTGGGGTTGCCGGGATCCACGCGCTCGGGCGAAAAGCAGAGAAAGAAATCGCGTCCCACTTCCAGGCCGGACTTCGACAGGATCGGCAACACAACCTCTTCCGTGGTGCCGGGATAAGTGGTGGATTCGAGAATCACCAGGGCTCCGGCATGAAAGTGGTGGGCGATTTCCTGGCAGGAGCTGACGATGAAGCTCATGTCCGGGTCCTTGGTTTTCCTGAGCGGCGTCGGCACGCAGATGTTGATGGTGTCGAGTTCGAGCACGGCCGAAAAATCGGTGGTCGCGCGCAACTTGCCGGATTCGACCAGCGGCGCGAGCGTGGCGCTGGGCACGTCGCCCACGTAGGAATCGCCGGCGTTGACCCTCCCGACCTTCTCCTGGCTGATGTCGATTCCGGTTACGGAAAATCCGGCCCTGGCGAATTCGACAGCCAGCGGCAGCCCGACGTATCCCAGTCCCACGATTCCCACGCGGGCGCGCTTTTCGAGGATCTTGTGCCGCAGGATTTGAGTGGTCGGGTGATCGGTTAGCAGAGCTTCAGGCATTTCAATGTTATTCTCTCACAAGCAAAAGAAAAAACCCTCGCCCACCAGGACCGCCGGGCCTCTCAGGAAGACGTTTCCTTCGATGCGGATGTCGAGCGGTCCCGCCGGGGTGACGACGCGCAGCGGCGATTGCGCCAGGCCGCGCGCCACTGCCGCCACCGCGGCGCCAGTGGATCCGGTGCCCGAGCTCATCGTCTCGCCCGCGCCGCGCTCCCAGAAACGGACCTCGATCGAGTGCGCATCCACGGGATTGACGAACGAGACATTGGTGCGGTTGGGGAAGTGCGGGTGGCGCTCGATTTCGGCTCCCATCGCGCGCCAGTCGAAATCGAAATCGGCCACCGGGACGGCGCATTGCGGGTTGCCGGCGTCAACCAGGGTGACGTCGCGCGCGCCCGCCGAAAGTGGCAGGTCGAAGCGTTCGGCCAGCGTCGCCGGCCGGCCCATATCCATTTCGAACAGGAATTGCCGGCCGTCGCGCTCCAGCAAACGCAGCGTCTTGACGCCCGCGCCGGTCCGAATGCGGACCATGTCCGCGGCATGGCCATGGTGGATCAGGAAAGCGGCGGCACAGCGCGTGCCGTTGCCGGAAAGCTCGGGAGCGCTGCCATCGGAATTGTACAGCTCGATCGCGCTTTCCGTCTGCGCGTCCGCCGGCGGATCGATCAGCATCCAGCCGTCGGCGCCGATGCCGGCGTGCCGGTCGCAGATGGCGCGCGCCAGGCCCGGAGAGC
>JBAVIH010000010.1:0-6909 GCA_049686695.1 Bryobacteraceae bacterium
ATCCTGAACACCAAGGACGGGCAGAAGGCGGCCGCCGACGTGCAGGCCAAGTTCAATCCGCGCAAGACGGAACTGGACAAGAAACGCTCCGAGGTCGAAGCCCTTCAGGAACAGTTGCGCAAAGGCAGCGCCACCATGAGCGATGAGGCTCAGGAGCGGCTGCGGAAGGAAATCGACGTTGGCACCAAGGAAGTGACCCGCAGGGGCCAGGACATGAACGACGACCTGGAGGCGGAGCAGGGCCGCATCATGCAGGACCTGGGCGGCAAGATGATGAAGATCGTCGAAGAGTACGCGACGCAGAATCATTATGCCGTGGTGCTGGACGTGAGCAACCCGCAAACCGACGTGCTCTGGGCAGCCGCTTCCACCAACATCACGCCCGACATCGTCCGGCTCTACGACCAGGCCCATCCGGTCGCGGAAGCTCCGAAGCCGCCCGCCGCGGCGCCGGCAGCGCCCGCGCCAGTCAAGAAGCCGTAAGACAGAGAGCCGGGGAGGCCCCGCCGCAACGGCGCGCGTGGCCATGAGGTTTCTTTTGATACGGGCAAGCTAAAGCATGCCCCACCGGCGGCACTCGGTGGGGCATGTTTTAGCTTGCCCGTTTGTCTTCTCCGGACGGGACATCACGGCTGCCATCTGTTAAGAGTGGAGTGAACCGATGAATGTCTTAGTACTCAATGCGGGTAGCTCCAGCCTGAAATTTCAGGTGATTGCGACCGATCTCGACCGGATCAAGAAGGCGAGCGACGAACGCCTGTGCCGCGGACAGGTGGAACGGATTGGTGGCGAGGCCATCGTCACCGTGCAGAACCGGAATGGTCCACGAAAGAAGCTGACGGCGCCCATCCGCGACGTTGCCGCGGCGCTCGATTACGTGCTGCGCTGGCTGGCCTCGGACACCTCCGAGGTGGCCGAGATCCGCAGCCTGGGCGACTTGCACGCGGTGGGACATCGGGTGGTGCACGGCGGCGAGATGTTCCACGAATCGGCCCTGATCACCGATGACGTTTTGAAAGGCATCGAAGACTGCATCGACCTGGCGCCTTTGCACAACCCCAACAATGTGAAAGGCATTCTGGCCGTGCGCGAGATCTTCGGCCGCCAGACGCCGCAAGTGGCGGTGTTCGACACCGCGTTTCACTCCACCATCGCCGAACAGGCTTACCTGTATGCGCTGCCCTATCATCTGTACCGCCGCCATCGCATCCGCCGTTACGGCTTCCATGGCACGTCGCACCGTTACGTGGCGTATCGGTACCGGATGCTGCGGAGCCTGACGCGCGAGCAGACCAACCTGGTGACGTTGCACCTGGGCAACGGCTGTTCGGCCTGCGCCATTCGCGGCGGCCGTTCGGTGGATACGTCGATGGGCATGACGCCGCTGGAGGGCCTGGTGATGGGGACACGCTCCGGCGACCTGGATCCAGCCATTCTCAACCTGATGGCGAGCAAGGAAGGGCTCTCGCCGCAAGAGGTCGAGTCGGTGCTCAATACCCAGTCCGGACTGCTGGGCATTTCCGGCCTGACCAACGACATGAAAGTGCTCGAGGAGGAGCTTCAGGTACACGAAGACCGGCGCGTGCGCTTAGCCATCGAGATATTCTGCTACCGGGCGCGTAAGTATGTCGGCGCGTTTCTGGCGGCCATGGGCGGAGCGGACGCGGTGATTTTCACCGGCGGCATCGGCGAAAACTCGTCGCAAGTTCGCGGCCGGATCTGCGAAGGCCTCGCCTGGGCCGGCCTGAAGCTCGACCAGGGCCGGAACGAGCAACTGGTGGGAAAGGAAGGCCAGATCTCGGCCGACGATTCCACGCTCCACGCGTGGGTGATTCCAACCGATGAAGAGCTGCTGATCGCGCGCGACACCGTGCGCTGCATACTGGGCGAGCCGCATCCGGGATAGTAAAGAATTATGGCCACGGATGAACACCGATGAACACGGATGGAAAAGAAAGTCCGAAGCTACACGACTTCTATCTGTATCTATCTGTGTTCATCTGTGGCTTGACCTCTGCCTTTGCGCTCAGTACGGCCACTTCCATCCGTTGATTTCCGGGCTGTCGACGCCGTGCTCGTAGGCGTAGTTGCGGCACTCGATCTGCATGTTGCGGAAACGCTCTTTGGCGTGCGCGCCGATCCGCTGCAGCCGGGGCGTGCGGTCGATCGCGTCGATGGCCAGGCTGAAGCGGTCGATCTCGTTGTTGATCGCCAGCTCCATGGGCGTGTTGATGTTGCCCTTTTCCTTGTAGCCGCGCACGTGCATGTTGACATGGTTCGTGCGGCGGTACGCCAGCCGGTGTATCAGCCACGGATAGCCGTGGAAGTTGAAGATGACCGGCTTGTCGACGGTGAACAGCGAATCGAAGTCGCGGTCCGTCAATCCGTGCGGATGCTCCGTGCTGGGTTGCAGCTTGAAGAGATCGACGACGTTGATGAAGCGGATCTTCACATCGGGAAACTCCTTGCGCAGCAGAACCGTGGCGGCCAACGCCTCCTGGGTGGGAATGTCGCCGGCCGAAGCCATCACCAATTCCGGCTCGCCGCTCGAATCGGTGCTCGCCCACTCCCAAATGCCGATGCCCTTGGTGCAGTGCTGGATGGCGGCGTCCATATCCATATACTGCAAGTGCATCTGCTTGTCGGAGACGATCACGTTGACGTAGTTTTCGCTCTTCAGGCAGTGAGCGGCGACCGATAGCAGCGAATTCACGTCGGGCGGAAGATAGATGCGGGTGACGCTGGCGCTCTTGTTGACCACCACGTCCAGGAAGCCGGGATCCTGATGAGTGAAGCCGTTGTGGTCCTGCCGCCACACGGTGGACGTGATCAGCAGGTTCAGCGAAGCCACGCGCTGGCGCCACGACAAGCGGCTGGAGATCGAGAGCCACTTGGCGTGCTGGTTGAACATCGAATCGATCACGTGCACGAAGGCTTCGTAGCTGGAGAGGAAGCCGTGGCGCCCGCTCAGCAGGTAGCCTTCGAGCATTCCCTCGACCGTGTGTTCGCTGAGCATTTCCATCACCCGGCCGTCGGGCGCGAGCTCGGTGCCATCGGCATCCTCGGGAAAGTACTCGGCGATCCAGAACTTCCGGGCTGCCTGGTAAATGGCGTCCAGCTTGTTGGAGGTGTTTTCGTCGGGGCCGAAGACGCGGAAGTTATTCATGTTCGCCTTCATCACGTCGCGCAGGAACACGCCGAGCGGGCGCGTGTTTTCGGCTTCCGATTTTCCGGGCTGCTCGAGGGCCACTCCGTAGCTGCGGAAATCCGGCAGCCGCAAAGCCCGTTTGAGGATGCCTCCATTGGCGTGGGGGTTGGCGCTCATGCGGCGCGTGCCGGCCGGCGCCAGTTCTTTCAGCTCCGGCCGCAGCTTGCCGGCGGCATCGAACAGCTCCTCCGGTTTCTGGCTGCGCATCCAGTGTTCCAGCACGGCCAGTTGGTCGGGGTTCTTTTTGACATCGGGCAGGGGAACCTGGTGCGCGCGCCAGGAGCCTTCCAGGCGATGGCCGCCCACCTCGAGCGGCGCGCCCCAGCCTTTGGGCGTGCGCATCACGATCATCGGCCAGCGCAGCCGCTCGGCCACGCCGGTGGAGCGCGCTTCCTCCCGCACCCGGCGGATCTCGGCGATTGCGTGCTCCAGGGTGGCGGCCATGGCCTGGTGCATCGAGTCCGGGTCGGATCCCTCCACGAAGTAAGGCGTCCACCCGTAGCCGCGGAACAGTTGCTCCAGCTCCAGGTGGCTGATGCGCGCCAGCAGCGTGGGGTTGTTGATCTTGTAGCCGTTGAGATGGAGGATGGGCAGAACCGCGCCGTCGCGAATCGGATTGAGGAACTTGTCGATGTGCCAGGAGGTCGCCAGCGCGCCGGTTTCGGATTCGCCATCGCCCACCACCGCGGCGACGATCAGTTCCGGATTGTCGAAAGCCGCGCCGCAGGCGTGAGACAGCACGTAGCCCAACTCACCGCCTTCGTGGATCGAGCCGGGCGTCTCCGGCGTGCAGTGGCTGCCGATCCCACCCGGGAAGGAGAATTGCTTGAAGAATTCGCGCATTCCCTCCTCGTCCTCGCTCTTGTCGGGATAGATTTCCGAGTAGGTACCCTCCAGGTATACCGGCCCCAGCACGCCCGGTGCGCCATGTCCCGGCCCGGCCATGAAGATCGCGTCCAGATCGTATTTCTTGATCAACCGATTCAAGTGCACGTAAAGGAACGACAGGCCGGGGCTCGATCCCCAGTGCCCGAGCAGGCGATTCTTGATGTGCTCGGGCCGCAGCGGCTCCTTCAGCAGCGGGTTTTCGACGAGATAGATCATCCCGAGGCTGAGGTAATTGCAGGCTCGCCAGTACGCGTGCGTACGACGCAGATCTTCGGCGCTCAGCGGCGCCCCCGAAATCGTGGATCGCGCTTGCCCGTAAGCGCTCAGGTCGGACACGGGGCTGGTATCGGTTGCGAGAGGCGGCATTCAAAGCTCCTTTCACAGCTTACCTTGTCCAAATGACATTTCGGTTTCGGAGGTGGGGGCGGCTGTCAAGCCTGCTTGGTCGAGATCCGTCTCGACCCTTCGGTGAATGTTGAAAAGCATGCTCGACCACTCCCTGACGGTCGTGGCTCCGAAGAGTCCTGGCTGGTTCCGCGACGCTTACGGAGCCGCGCGCGTCAGCAAGCGGTCGTTTCGAGCGCTTTTCAAGCTCCTATAGTAGTTTTGGTCAGTGCGGGACCGGCCTGGGAGGACACACCATCGCTTTTCGTGGTCTGTCGCGCCCCGCCACGAGTTGAAACCCGACACACGACAAAAACCGATCGTCCTACCCTGGCTCAGGATGCGGAAGCTCCACCGGCGCAGCGCCCTTTCAGCACTGCGCCACATCGCGCACCGCATTCTGGCCGGTGCGGTCCTCGATGGTTACCGTGATTTGCAGCTCCTTCTTATTCCGCACCACGGTGAGGGTGAAGGTCTGGTTCTGGTGGTTGGCGCGCAGCATACCCGTGATGTCGCGCGAGCTGCCGACTTTGCTGTCGCCGATCCTGGTGATCACGTCGCCGGCCTTGATGCCGGCTCTCTCGGCGGCGGAATTCTTCACCACCGATTTCACCAGCACGCCCTCTTTCACGCCCAGGAATTCGGCGAACTGCGGCTCGTCTGCCAGCCCTTCGCCTTCGATGCCGAGCCGGCGCGACGGCGTGACGAGGATCATGTTCGGTATATCGAACGGCTGCATCGGCGGCATCGCCGGCATCGCCGGCATCTGAAACGTCGACGGATTGCCGAGCGTGTTGATGTCCCAGTCGGGCGAGTCCAGCGAAAAACCCTTGACAATGCGCGTCTCCACCGTCGCCATCAAAGTGAGCGCGGCGCCGTTGCGCCAGAGTTCGATTTTGACCTGGCGCCTGGCCGGTGTTTCGTGCACCAACCGTTGAAACTGCGCGATGCCTTCCACCGGCTGGCCGTTGTATTCGAGCACCACGTCGCCCTGCTTGATGCCGGCCTTGTCGGCCGGGCCGCCTTCGGTCACGCTGCTGACTTCCACGCCGCGGTCTTCCTTGAGCTTGAGCGCCTTGGCGCGCTCGGCATCCACATCGAGAACGCCCACTCCCAGATAGCTGCCGTCCGCCATTATCGTCATGCCCGCGTGCCCGCGCGGCGCCGGATTCTGCGCCCACGTCGCCGGCGCCAGCGCGCTGCCGGCCAGCAACGCAATTGCCCACACAGATTTCGTCGTCATATTCGCCTCGCTTGGATTGCCTCTATCGCCTGTCGTCTCGATTGCCTCTATCGCCGCCTGATGAAGATGGTGCCGCCCGCGCCGGAGATGCGCAGCAGCGGGCCGCCGCCGTTGACGGCGCCTTGCGCCACCACGCGGCTGCCCATGCGCGTCACCGGAACCGCCGGAAAGTCGGATACGATGCGGCGCAACGTGTCCGCCATCCGGTTCTCGGCATGTATGCTCACACCGAGGTTAGACGGGATCAGCACCGTAATGTCACCGCCGGTGGTGGCCAGGAACGAATCGGCCAAATGCGCGCCGGTCAGGTCGGCCAGAATGCTGCCGAGCGAAGTGGAAACCCGCATCGGCCCGGTCACGCCGCTCAAACGGATGCCGCCGGCGGCGGACTGGCACTCGAACCCGCCCTGCGCGCCGCCCAGTTGAACCGGCCCGGCCAGGTTGCGCACGGTGACGGTGCCGCCGGCCTTTTCGATGGCCACTTCGCCGCCGCCGGTGATGGCGGTCACCGTTCCGCCCGCCGCATGGACGCGGATGCTGCCGGCAGCAGTCTGCGCGCGCAGGCCGCCCGCCACCTCGCCCACCACAATATCGCCGCCGAATGTTTCGAGCACGGCTGCCTGGCGCGCCGACTTCAAGGTGATCTTGCCGCTGCCGGTCAGGCACCGCAGATTGCCGCGCACCTCGCCGATCCGCACGTCGCCGCCGCCGGTGGTCACCGTGCACGGGCCGCCGATGCGGTCCACCGTCACTTCGCCGATGCGCGATTGCACATCCAGTTCGCCTTCGATTCCACTGGCCTCGATGGCGCCCTCGGAGTCGACGATCCTGGCCGAGCCCAAAGCGGGCGCCTTCACCACGATCCGCGCCCGCACCGGTCCGCCGGGCGCCGTCAAAATCACGCTCGAGCCGCGGATCACCTGAAGCGTCGCGCGGTCCAGGATGCTCCGCGCCTCGGCCTCCGAGTGCGCCGCCACGCTCAGCCGCACGGTGTACACGAAGGCCGCTTCAGTCCCGCCCTGCAGAGTCACCGGCCCGGACCCATTGATGCGAAGCGTGCGCGCCGCCGGCGCGGTTCCGCGATAGGTCAGCGCCCAGCCGCCGGACTCGGGCTCCAGCGGCCCCTGTTGCGATTCCTGGCCGGCTGCGCCCAGCGGCAACAGCGCCAGCAGGGCCGCCGCCAGGG
>JBAVIH010000011.1:0-18773 GCA_049686695.1 Bryobacteraceae bacterium
GCGCATGGCGTCTCCAGCGCGCTTCCCAGGCGCAAGCCACCGGCGCCGCGCTCTCCACCTCCGGATTCCAGGACGCCGGCTGGATGATTGCCACCGTGCCCGCCACCGTGCTCTCCAGCTACTTCAACGACGGCGCCATCCCCGATCCGAATTATGGCGACAACCAGAACGCCATCTCGGATTCGTTCTTCTACTCCGATTTCTGGTACCGCAGCGAATTCACCGCTTCGCCGGCTGCGGCCGGCCGTCGCGTCTTCCTGAATTTCGATGGCGTGAACTGGAAAGCGGAAGTGTTTCTCAACGGCCAGCGGCTGGGCCGCATCGACGGTGGATTTATCACCGGCCGTTTCGATGTGACCGCGCTGCTGCGCCCCGGTCAGCCCAACGCGCTGGCCGTGCGCGTCCTCAAGAACGCCAACCCCGGCAGCGTTACGGAAAAGGACTTTCAAAGCCCCGGCAAGAACGGCGGCGTGCTGGGCGCGGATAATCCCACCATGCACGCTTCGGTCGGATGGGACTGGATTCCCACCGTCCGCGGACGCAACACCGGCATCTGGGGCGACGTGTTTTTGAGTTCGACCGGCCCCGTGAGCATCGAAAATCCGCAGGCCGACACGGTCTCGATCTCGACCGACGCTTCGTCGGCGGAAGTTGCCATCGAGGCCACCCTCGCCAACCATTCGGCCGCCGCCGTCAGCGGCAAGCTGCGCGGACGCTTCGGCGAGGCCGCCTTCGAGCAGGCCGTCACCATCCCCCCCAACGCCTCGAAGACCGTCAAGCTCGATCCCGCCGCCGAACCCGCCCTGCGCCTGCACAATCCCAAGCTGTGGTGGCCGAACGGCTACGGCGATCCCAATCTGTATCGCGTGGAACTGGAGTTCGCCGCCAACGGCGCGGTCTCCGACCGCAAGAGCTTCAACGCCGGCGTGCGCCGCTTCACTTACAGCGAGGAAGGCGGCGCGCTGCGCATCTTCGCCAACGGGCGCCGCTTCGTGGCGCGCGGCGGCAATTGGGGCTTCCCCGAATCCATGCTCCGCTACCGCGCCCGCGAATACGACGCCGCGGTGCGCTATCACCGCGACATGAATTTCACCATGATCCGCAACTGGGTGGGGCAGACCGGCGACGAAGCTTTTTACGACGCCTGCGACCGCTACGGGATCGTGGTCTGGCAGGATTTCTGGCTGGCCAACCCCTGGGACGGGCCGGACCCCGACGATAACGCCATGTTCCTGGCCAACGCGCGCGATTACGTGCTGCGCATGCGCCACCACGCTTCCATCGGCCTCTACGTGGGCCGCAATGAAGGGTACCCGCCGGAACCGATCGAGCGCGGCCTGCGCGGCATCCTGGCCGAACTGGCGCCGGCCATCCATTACATTCCCAGCTCGGCCGACGACGTCGTCACCGGCCATGGCCCCTATAACGCGCTATCGCCCCGTTTCTACTTCGAGCAGAAGGCCACCCCCAAACTTTCGAGCGAACTCGGCATGCCCAACATCGTCACCATGGACAGCCTGCGCCTCATGATGCCCGAAGCGGCACGCTGGCCGCAGGGCGACGTGTGGGGGATGCACGATTTCAGCCTGCAGGGCGCGCAGCGCGGCGAATCGTTCCGCCAGATGATCGATAATCACTACGGCGGTGCGTCCAATGCCGAGGAGTGGGTCGAACTGGCGCAGTTCATCAATTACGACGGCTACCGCGCCATGTTCGAAGCGCAGGGCAAGAACCGCATGGGCATGCTGCTGTGGATGAGCCATCCGTGCTGGCCCTCCATGGTCTGGCAGACCTACGATTATTATTTCGACCCGACCGCCGGTTACTTCGGCTCCAAGAAAGGGTCCGAGCCGCTGCACATCCAGTGGAATCCGGTCACCAACAACGTCGAAGTGGTCAACTACAGCGGCGGCAACGCCAAGGGCCTGACCGCGACAGCCGAACTGCTCAACATGGATGGTTCGGTTGCCTGGAGCAAGACCGCTACCGTGGATAGCCCCGAGGACAGCGAGGTCATTTTCGTTCACCTCGAGTTTCCTTCCACGCTGACGCCGGTACATTTTATCCGCTTGAAGATGCGCCGCGGCGATGCGGCGATCTCGGAAAACTTCTATCTGCGCGGCGTCGAGGAAAACGACTTTCGCGCTATCCGCGCACTGCCGAAAGTCGACGTGAAAGCCACCACCCAGGTGGAACGGCAGGGCGGCGAATGGCTGCTGACGACCGGGCTGCACAACGCTTCCGCGCAGCCGGCCCTCATGGTCACCGTCAAGGCCGTGCGCGCGCAAAGCGGAGACCGCATCCTGCCGGCGCTTTATAGCGATAACTACATCGCGCTGATGCCCGGCGAAAGGCGCACGATCGTCACCAGGTTGAACGATGCCGATACGCGCGGCGAGCGCCCCAACATCGTAGTGGGCGGATTCAACGTCGCAGCCGCCCCGCGCTGAGGGCGCTGCCGGCAGACAGGAATAAAGACAAAGGAAAAACACCGGCGGCAGAGACCGCCGGCGCTGCTGGAAAATACCGTCCCCTACCCTCGCGCGGCGTCTTCCAGCGCCTCGAGCGTGGTCTGGGCCGTAAATCTCCAGGAGAAGTGGGATGCGCGCGCCGGGCCTTCGCTCGAGAGCCTGCGCCGCAACTCTTCGTCCTCGGTGATGCGGTACATGGCATCGAGCAACGCTTGCTGGTCGCGCGGATCGAACCGCAGGGCAGCCTCGCCGGCGATGGAATTGAGCGGCTCTACGCCCGAGCATGCGGTCGGCACCCCGGCGGCCAGCGCTTCCAGAACCGGCAGGCCGAAACCCTCGAACAGCGACGGATAGACGAACGCCCAGGCGCGCGAGAACAAACCGTAAAGATCCTCGCGCGGAATCCAGCCGGGAAAATCCACCGCGTCGCGCAGCCCCAGCGCTTCGCGCAGGTTGTGCAAATAGCCGGCGGAGAATCCGTGCAGGCCGCAAACCACCAGGCGGATGTCGGGGTGGCGCTCGCGAAACCCCGCATACGCGCGCAGCAACGCGTCCAGGTTCTTGTGCGGGTGCAAGGTGGAAACAGCCAGCAGGAAGCGCTCCGGCCGGCGGCGCCCTGCGATCCCGAAGAAGGCCGCGTCAACCCCATGCTGCGCCACCCGGACCTTGCCTTCCGGCAGCCGGTAATAGCGCTTCAGATCGTCCGCGGTGGCTTGCGAAGGCGCCAGCAGCAGGCGCGAAACGTGCGCCGACCAGAAGAGGAGGAATCGCCACACCGGCAAATCGAACCAGCGGAAGTTCTCGGGATGCCGCTTGTGCTGCAGGTCGTGAAACATGGTGACCTGTGGGCAGGGCGCCGCGAGCGGCGCGGTGAATCCCGCGTTGAACATCACGTCCAGGTGGCGGCGCGCCGCCTCCAGCGCCAGCACGGATTGCTCCCACAGAATCCGCCGCGGACGCCGCGCGGCGCGCACGGCTTGCTTCGCCACGCGAAAGTTGGACCGCGGCGGCGCCAGGCCGGGGCCGGTTTCGCGGTTGGTGAAAATCACGTAGCGGTTTACCGGATCGATCTCGGCCAGCCCCGCCAGCAGGCCGCGCAAGTAGATCTCGGTGCCGCCCACCCCGCCGGGAAGCAGGTACAACGCGTTGACGCCGATCGTGAGTGGCGGCATGTCAGCGTCCGGCCAGCCTGGCTTGCGCCTGGGCCAAATCCGGCTGCACCACCGGCCCCAGCGACGGCTGCAAAACCAGCGCCCGCCGGTAATCCGCAACCGCCTCCGCCACGCGATTCAGATTGAAGAAAATCTTGCCTCTGTATGCGTACGTGACGGCGTAGCTCGGATCGAGCCGTTCCGCGATGGCCAGGGCATCCAGCGCTTCGGACCACCGGCGGCGCTTGGCATAGATCATGGCGATCTGCGAGTACACGTGCGCGGTCGTCTCCATGTTCGCAGCCTCCCGCAGCTTTTCCAGAGCCAGGTCCGGCTGGTTCACGCAATCGTAGGCCAGCGCCCAATCCACCAGCAGGTTGTAATCCGGCGGCCACTCCTGCGCGACCTTGTGATATTCCTCCACCGCATCCTGGCAGCGGCCCGCGTCGGCGTATGCGCTCGCCAGTTGAAACAGCACGCGCCGCTTGTGCGGCGATTTCGACGCCGTGTCCTGCCACAGCACAACCGGGTCCGCCCAAACCGCCGCGCGCGCGTGGGTAATCGCCGCGGCCGCTAGCAACACAGTGACCAATACCGCCGCCAGCTTCCTCGAGTCCATGCGCACGCGCCCCACCAGGTCCACCACGATCAGCAGCAGACCCAGCATCCCCAGGTAAATCCGCCGCTCCGCCACCGGGTCGGCGATCGGCAGGACGGACGAGGTCGGCGACATCAGCACCAGGTAGGCGAAGAAGCCGAAGCACGCCAGCGGAAACCGCCGGCGGTAGTGCCACGCCGCGGCGGCCAACGCCACCAGCGCGATCAGACCGAAGATGGCGCCGTGGTCGAAAACGCCGCGGGAAACCGGAAAGTCCCAATCGGCGGTCAGCCGCACGGGCAGCAGGAACTCGGCCGGGTAGACGAACAGCGCCCGCCCCTGGGTAAACAAATACTGATACCAGGTCACGCCGCGCAGGCTGAAGCCCGCGCTCGGCGAGTACAGGATCACCCTCCAGAAAAGCGCCACCGCGCCGGCCGCGCCCAGCGCCAGCGGAGCGTACAGGCGCCAGTTGGCGCGCGCGCCGCGGAAAGAAAACCCCGGATTCCACCAGAAGTCGGTCAGCAGCAGCAGCGCCGGCAGGACGATCGTGTGCTCCTTCGAAAGCACCGCCAGGCCGAACAGCGTCACCACCAGCAGCATGGTGCCCCACCCGATGGCCGCCTGCCGGCGGTAAACGAACACCGCGTAGGCGGCCAGCACCATCGTCACGCTCAGCGCCTCGGAGCGGCCGGCCAGGTAGGCCACCGCCTCGGTTTGGACGGGGTGCAGCAGAAACAGTCCTCCCGCGAAGCCCGCGAGCAGCGTACGGCGCGCCGCCGGGGCCTGCGACCACTCCAGCAGCCGGCGCACGATCACAAACACCAGCGCCGCCGCGGCCAGGTGGATCATCAGGCTGACCACGTGGTAGGAAAACGGGTCGTCGCCGGAGATCCGCGCGTTCAACCAATAGCTGGCCATCAACACCGGGCGCACGCCGCGGACCCAGGTCGGGAACGGCGCCGCCGCATCGGGCAGCGCGAATGGGAGAGCCGTATCGTCGAACAGGAAAGCCCCGTTCAGCGCGGGAGCGTACGCCCACACTGCCGCGGCCAGAGCAGCGCCGCCCGCTACGTAAGGACGCCAGTCCCGGCGCGGGGCGGCAGGTTGGGCCACGGCCGCGGCGCGTTTCTTCTTCTCCGCCTTAGCTTTCATGACGACTGAGCGCGCGCAGGTGAAACTCGAGAATGGCTACCCGTTGCGCCAGCGCGATGTTGTCGTCGCGCAGTTGCGAGACGATCACCGTGAACCGGAAGAACACCACCAGGAAAACCGCGCTCCCGAGCAGAAAAACCGCCAGCGGCGTGTCCGGCAGCCCGAGCAGGTTCTTGATGTGTTCGACCGCCGGCCGCGACAGCGACAGCGCCAGCATCGCGCTCGCCGCCACCAGCCACGTCACCGAATACTCCACCCGGATATGCGAGCGCCGCACCGAAATCAGCACCATCAGGATGAGCAGCAGGGAAACCGCCGCGCTGACGTGCAACAAATGGTCCATCTATCCTCCGCCGCCGGCGCTCGATCCCGAATTCCGGCCAGGCCGGAGCCGGCGCCACCGGCCGTCATATCTCAGTATGTTCACAAACACGCCCAGCAACACGTGGACGATATAGTAAAGCGGTCTCAGCCCGTTGATCGAGGAACGCCCGGCCTTGCGCGGACGCATTCTGCACGGCACTTCCTCGAAACGGAACCTCCGCCGCTGCAGCACCACCAGCGCCTCGATCTCCGGGTATTCGAGCGGAAAGCTGGCGCTGAACAGGGCCAGCGCGCGCCGGTTGACTCCCACGAAGCCGGAAGTGGGGTCCTGCACCGCTTTGCCCAGGATCGGGCGCAGCACCACGCGGAAGAAACGCGCGCCCAGCGCCCGCGCCGCGTGCGCGCGCTCCCCATTCATGCGCGCGCCAATCACCATCTCGGCGCCGGATTCCTTCAGCTTCTCCAGGATTCGCGGAATGTCGCGCGGGTCGTGCTGCCCGTCGCCATCTACCCGAATCACGTATTCGAAACCAAGCTCGAACGCCAGCTTGTAGCCGGCCTGCACCGCTCCGCCCAGGCCGAGGTGGTGCGGCAGGGGGAGAATGTGCGCGCCCGCCGCGCGCGCCACCGCTACCGTCGCATCCATCGAACTATCGTCGATCACCAGCACCGGAACGCCGGGCAGTTCCCGCTCCAGTTCGCGGACCACGTCGCCCACGGCGCCCTCTTCGTTGTAAGCCGGAACGATCACCAGCAGCGAGCCGGGTCCGGGCGCCTGCATGTTCATTGCTCCGCCACCCGCCGGGCGCCGATCGAATAACTCCGCGCCAGGCGGCGGAACACGGCCGGCGTGATGCGGGCGCCGCCCCGTATCCGCCTGCGTTCCCGCCACAACCATCGGCCATGCCGCAGCACGCTCGCGTGCGCCCGAATCACGTACCACAGCATGCGCGCGCCGCTGTGTCCGCCCGCGCGAAACCGCGCTGCGCTGCCCCGGCCCTGTGCAAGGTATAGGAAGTGCCAGAAATACCGCGCCATCGCGGCCAGCGGCGCCGGCCCCAACATCCGCGCCGGAAAATTCTTCGCCAGCACGAACAGCCGGTTACGCTCCACCAGGTAGGCCTTCAACGGAGACGCCTCCCCCGCCGAGTGCGAATAGTGGTGCTCCACCACCGCCAGCGGCGAATACACGCACTTCCATCCCCGCCACCGCGCCCGCAGACCCAGGTCCGTGTCCTCGCAATACAGGAAGAAGCGTTCGTCGAAGCCTCCAATCTCCCCGAGCATCGCCCGCCGGTACATGGCCGCCGATCCGCTCGGCAACAGCACCTCCTCTTCCACCGGAAAATCCTCCGGCGCTCTCCCGTGCCCGCGCTGCTTGCTGCTGCCATCGCGCGCCAGAAGCATGCCGGCCGAATCCAGCCGGTTCTCGCCGTAGAGCCGCACCTGCGACGCGCACATTCCCGCATCCGGCCGCCTGTCGAGCGCCCGGACCAGCGCCTCGATCCACCCGGCGTGCGCCACCGCGTCGTCGTTCAAGGTGGCCAGATACGGCGCGCCGGATTCGAGCAGCCCCTGGTTGACGGCTGCCCCGAAACCTACGTTGCGGCTGTTTTCGATGACGCGGACCCCCGGTGGCACGCCCTGGCGCAGCACCATCCCGCGCCCGCTGTTATCCACCACGATGACTTCAAAATCGCGCCGCGTCTGTTTCCCGAGCGACTCCAGGCATTCGAGCAGTCTTCGGTCGGCTGCCAGCGTGGGAACAACTACGGTCGCGACCAGTTCCGGCAACGCACCATTCTAACAGCCCCGCGCCGCCCCGTAACACCGGCGGCAGAGACCGCCGGCGCTACGGCTGCGTCTGTGCGCGCGGATTGACGATCGGCAACTCATTCCATCCGCCCCGGTAACGTTCCGCCATTCCCCGACGCCTAGCCAGTTACTATGATCAAAAAGTCGCTCTTTGTAACCACGATTTTGCTGGCGGTGACGTTCTGCCTCATGGCTGCCGACGCCGGCGGCAAATGGGCTTTCGAACAGGAAGGCCGCGGCGGTCCGGTCCAGGTGACCCTGAATCTGAAAGTCGATGGCAGTACCCTGACCGGCACTTTGACCCGCCCCGGACGGGACGGCAACGCCATGGAGACCCCCATATCGGATGGTAAGGTGGATGGCAACAACATCAGCTTCTCGGTGAAGCGCGAGTTCAACGGCAACTCGTTCGTCACCACCTATAAGGGAACCCTCGACGGCGACAGCATGAAGATCGAAATCACCATGCCCGGCCGGGACGGCAACAGCCGGACCGCCAACGTCGTCGCCAAGCGCGCCACCACCTAAAAGAGCCTGGCGCCGGCTGGACAGCCGGCTGAGCCGGGAGTCATCTCGGCTTTCTTTCCGCCCCGCGGCGTGACTCTCAGGGAAGGGGTTGCCGGCGACGATACCGCTAACCCCTTGCCTTCTTTACCCCCAGTGGGCCATCGCTTCCGCGAAGCATCGCAGCCCGCTGACGAGGACGCCGCCGTAGCCGCCGCCGGGCGAGGTCCAGGCGCCGGATAGATACAGGTTCCGGATTGGCGTCGAATGCCCCAGCCGCCGCGGCTCGGAGTTGTCCACCGTCTGGTCCCAGCCGTAAATCGCCCCCCGATAGTTGCCGGTGTACCGCACGTTGGTCAACGGAGTTGCGATTTCCTTGATTTCGATCGCCTGGGATAGGCCCGGCAGCAGCACCCGCTCCGCCTGCCGGATCAGCACCTCCGCCATCCGTTCCTTCTCTTTCCGGTAGGCGGCCTTGTCGCCCTTCCGGTACCCCGCTTCGTACGGTTTCCAGTGATCGTAACCCTGGAGTTTGATCAGCGTCAGGGTATTTTTTCCGGCCGGCGAATATCCCTCGAAGAGGTTGTCGTACAGCATCGCGCCGAAACTCGTGTCGCTCATGTCGGCATTGAGCGCGGCCTGGTAACCGGCCTCGGGGTCGTAACCGGCCGAATAGAAGATCTCGGTGTCCCGCAGCCCGATCTTGCGGACCAGGTCCTGTTTCAGGCCCAGGAAGACGATGAGGCTCGAGAGGCTGGCCGAGAAGCCATCCATGCGGGCCAGGTACGCCGCAAGCCGTTCGTCCGGCTCCAGCATTTTGTGAAAGGTGTCGTAGGCGTTGACATTCGAAACCACCGCGCGCGCCCGGTATTCCTGCCCGCCGGCCGTCCTCACCCCATATGCCGCGCCGTCCTTGGCGAGCACCTTCTCCACCCGCGTGTTCAGCACAACCTTGCCGCCACGCCCCTCGATGAACTTCACGAAGGCGTTGCTGATGCTCTGCGAGCGCCCTCTCGGGTAGTAGCCGCCTTCGGCCAGGTACTGGATGGTCGGCAGCGCGTAGTAGAAGCTGGATAGCTTGGACGGCGGCAGGCCGTAATAGGTCCACAGGCAGGACACTATCGCCTTCAGCTTGGGATCCTTGAGGCGCCTGTCCATCATGGCGCCCCAGGTCCGGCCGAAACATGCCATCACGTGCGGATAATCGGCCGCCATCCGGCTCATGTCCGGCTTGGCGGGGAGCCGGCCAACCTCGCGGCTGAGCGCGGTCATATCGTCGATCAGCGCCTGAATGCCCTCCCGTTCCTCCGGGAAGCTGTCGCCCAGGCTGCGGACGTACCCCGGCAGGTCGCGCTGCCCGGCGCGGATCTCGTGGTTGGGAAAGATGGCGCGATACAGGCTGGGGTGGGGGACGAACTCGACGTCCTCGATTTCGGGGAAGCCCGCAATCAGGTTGCGGACCCCCGCGCGCTCGCCCACCGTCGTCGAATGGAGCGAGACGTCGAAGACGAACCCGCCGGGCCGCTCGAAGGCTGTGGCATAACCGCCGGGCTTATCGTGCTGTTCCAGCACCAGGACCTGGAAACCCTGCCGCGCGAAGGCCGCCGCGCAACTCAACCCGCCCAAGCCCGAGCCAATCACGATAGCATCGAACCGATCGGCATCGGCCGGCGCCGCGTGGGCCACCGGGAAGGAACTCCACTCGATCGGCGCGCCCGCCAGGGCCAGCGCCGACCGCAGCCAGTCTCTCCTGTTGCTCGACATAGTGCTGCCATCACTATACGCCGGAACAGCTCGTCGGTTCCAGATATCGGTATGCTGGAAACCGACCGTACGAGTGGCCGCCGGCGCGAATCGGCCGACTCCGGGCCGTTTCTGCGGAATTCGGGTGCCCGAGGCGCAAAAAGGATAACGTTCCGTCCCACGGAGGGCGGCGCATCCCCGTACCAGGGGTGAGTTGCGCAGCCGCGCAGCTTCTCGAAACATGTGTTAAGTCGAACCATTGCTTAGGGATTGCGTCACTGGGAGCGACTCAGCCATCGCGACAGTACTAGTACTAAGGACAGATTCTTGGTGCCCAGCCTCAAAAAACTTCCAAAATCCAGTTGAATTTTCCCCTGCTTCTGAGTACGATCATAAAGGACCCGAAAAATCGTAGTGGCTCAGGTGCCTGCCGACCGGGACGGCAAAGTTTTGATTCCGGGTAACGGAGGAAAACAAAAACATGAAACTCGGACGTATTATTCAAATTGCTTTGATCGCGGCGGCTGTCTTGATGTTGGCTGGTATTGCCAGCGCCAGCACCATCAACTACGATACGGCGCTAGCGTTCCCAATGAACCCCTACACAACGGCCTTCAACGGCGGCATGAGCACGGTCCTGAGCAGCACGGGCGGGACCGCCGCAGTCGGAGCTGCGACGATCACGTTCACCGGGGACAACGTCACTGCTATAGGCGTACCGTCCTTCATCAATTATGGAGACTTCGTCGTCGCGTGCGCGACTTGTTCGACGGCGGCAGCAGGCACCGCCGATGCGACGTTTGGCGCTTTCACTGCCGATCTGTACCTCTGGGACGAGACTGACAACGCCTACGGGGAGTTCATTGGCACTTCGACGGGTGGTATGGTCTACGCGGATCAAAGCACCATTAACATCACCTGGACGACGCCGGTGAGTCTCCAGGTCGGCGCGGGCACAAACAATGCGCTCGCCGGGGGTAGTGGCTCTTTCGGCTACACTTATTTCACTATCAACCCCACGACGAATCTGGTCGCCCCCGATTCCGGCGGAGGGGGAGGGGCTGGAACGGGCGACACGACGATCGGCGGAGCCGTCGGTTCCACTGCCCTCCCCGAGCCGACAACCATGGCTCTGGTAGGCGGTTTGTTCATCGGGCTCGCCGCTCTGGCGCGTAAGCGCCGCGCGTAGTTCTCCGACCAGCCACAGTTCTCAAAAAGGCCGGTGCACCCGAAAGGTGCATCGGCCTTTTGCATTTCACGCCTTACCGCAGTTCTTCCATCACTTCTTCGAGCGCCGCCCGCGACGGCCGCACCCGCGATTCGGGCAGCGTGGCGATCGGTTCGGCTGGAAGATTCAGCAGATCCAGGAAGGTGGGCTTGCCGGTGTTGACGTAGAGCACGCCGGTGAGCACTTCGCCCTTGGCTTCGGCTTCCTCGATGGCGGCCATCGCCGCCAGCCGGCTGGTGGGATCGAAATCGCGGCCCAGCTTGCGGATGCGCAGGTGGGAGCCGTCGTGCAGCCGCACGTCCATCGTTCCCCCCTCGGGAATTTCGACCGCGATATCCTCCCGGGCCGGCACGTAATCCAGCTCTTGCAGCACCAGGTCGTGATCCTTCATGTACGCGTAGCTCTTGGTGGACCCTTGGTGATCGTTGAACGTCACGCAGGGAGAAATCACGTCGATCACCGAGAGGCCGCGATGCGAAATGGCGGTCTTCAGGATGGCCTGCAACTGCTTCTTGTCGCCGCTGAAGGAGCGCGCCACGAAGGTGGCGCCCCACTGCAAGGCCAGCGCGCAGCAGTCGAACGGCGGCAGATCGTTGGCGGCGCCGGTCTTCTGCGTCGAGCCCAGATCGGCGGTGGCGGAAAACTGGCCCTTGGTCAGGCCATATACGCCGTTGTCTTCGACGATGTAGATCATCGGCACGTTGCGGCGCACCAGGTGCATGAACTGGCCGAGCCCGATCGAGGCCGTGTCGCCGTCGCCGCTGACGCCCAGGCCAAGCAGGTTGCTATTGGCCAGGATGGCTCCGGTGGCGAGAGCCGGCATGCGCCCATGCACGCCGTTGAAAGCGTGCGAAGTCCCCAGAAAATACGCCGGCGATTTCGACGAGCAGCCGATCCCGGAAAACTTGGCCACCTGCCACGGCTGCACCCCGAGTTCGTAGAAGCACTCCACCACGCGCTCGGAAATCGCATTGTGGCCGCAGCCGGCGCACAGCGTGGTTTTGCTCCCCTTGTAATTGAGGACCTCGAGCCCGATGCGGTTGGTTTTCCTGGGCGGCGGCGCGGCGGCGGTGCTCATTTTCCCTCCTGTTTGACGATCTCGCCGGTGATGCTGCGGGCGTCGATGGGCATTCCGCTGTAGTAGCGCACGCTGCGCAGCCGGGCGATCAGGTCCGCCTCCAGATCCAGGCGCATCAACTGCAGAAGCTGCGCATCGCGGTTCTGATCGATCACGTAAACCCGGTCGTGGCGCCGGATGAATTCTTCCAGATGCGCGGTGAACGGGAACGCCCGCAGCCGCAGGTAACTCACCGCCACGCCGTATTCGGCCTCCAACTGGTCGCAGCTTTCGCGCGCCGCGTAGTCGGAGCTTCCGATGGCGATCATGCCGATGCGGGCGCCGGCGCGGGTTTCCCCGGCCGGCTCGGGAAGGTGGCCGCGCATCACCTCGAACTTGTGCGCCAGGCGGTCCATGTTGTTGATGTAGTCGTCCTCGCGCTCGGTGTACTGCGCCTTCTCGTTGTGGCCGCTGCCGCGCGTGAAGTAGCCCGCCTTGGGATGATTGGTGCCGGGGAGCGTGCGGTAGCCGACGCCGTCGCCATCCACGTCGAGGTACCGCTCGAAGCCGCCCAGCCGGTCCAGATCTTCCGCCGTGAGAACTTTGCCGCGGTTCATCGGCTTTTCCGGGTAGGGGAACGCATCCGACATCCAGTTGTTCATCCCCAGATCGAGATCCGTGAGAACGAACACCGGCGTCTGAAAGCGTTCGGCGAATTCGAATGCCTCGATCGACATGCCGAAGCACTCTTCCATCGAGCACGGGAAGAACATGGGGTGCTTGGTGTCGCCGTGGGAGAGGTAAGCCGTGGTGAGCAGGTCGCCCTGCTGGGTGCGTGTGGGCAGGCCGGTGGAGGGGCCAACGCGCTCCACGTCGTAGATCACCGCCGGCACTTCGGCGTAATATCCCAAGCCGATGAACTCGCTCATCAGGGAGAGGCCGGGGCCGGCCGTGGCCGTCATCGAGCGCGCGCCCGCCCAGCCGGCGCCCAGCGCCATCCCGATGGAAGCCAGTTCATCCTCCGCCTGCACGATGGCATAACTGGCCTTGCCGGTTTCCGGATCCACCCGGAAACGCCGCATGTATCCGATCAGCGTTTCCACCAGCGTCGAGGATGGCGTGATCGGGTACCAGGTGACCACCGTAACACCGGCGAACATGGCGCCCAGCGCGCACGCCGCGTTGCCATCGATGATGATCTTGCCGGCGGTCGCGTTCATCCGCTCCACGCGGCAGGGATCGGCCTTGGTGAGATTCTTCGAAGCGTAATCGAAGCCGGCCTGCGCGGCGCCCCAGTTGAGCTCGGCGGCCTTGGCCTTGCGCTTGCCGAACTGCTTCACCAGCGCGCGGTGCACCTCTTCCATTTCGATCTCGAGCAGCCACGCCACCACGCCCGTGTAAATCATGTTGCGGACCAGTTTGCGCAGCTTGGCCTCCGGGCACACCGGCCCCACCAGCTTGTCGAACGGCACCGGGTAGAAATGCAGATCGCCGCGCAGTTCGCCGAGCTTGAGCGGTTCGTCGTAGACCACCGCCGCGCCGGCGTCCAGCTTCATGACGTCCTCGCGCGCGGTTTCCGGGTTCATCGCCACCAGGAAATCGATCTCCTTGCGGCGGCCGATATAGCCGTGCTTGCTGGCGCGGATGGTGAACCACGTGGGCAGCCCGGCGATATTCGACGGGAACATGTTCTTGCCCGAAACCGGGATGCCCATCTGAAAGATGGCGCGCATCAGAACGGAGTTGGCGGTCTGGCTGCCGCTGCCGTTGACGGTGGCCACCTGGAGGCTGAAATTGTTGACGACCGAATGGCCGGCGTGGGCGGACAGGGGCTCCGCCGGCGATACTTCTAGCGTGGACATTTCCAAGGATGATCCCTTCTGCAAGGGTAGGTAACCCAGTTCACTCTGCTACCTAGATTATATGTCCAACTCGCATCAGGTGGGGCGGACGCCCGATCCGCGGCGCATCGCGGAAGTGTCGCCCTACCGGAAATTGTGCACTTCGGCGGCGGCGCCTTCGGGCAGGGCGGCCACGCGCGCGGCTTTCACCGAGACCACGTCATCGACGCTTTGCAGCACGCCATCGATCAGCAGAAACCGCTCGCCCAGCACGACGAATTTGAAACGATCGAAAGTCTTCGGGTCGATGATGACGTTGAAGACGCCGGATTCGTCTTCCAGGCTGAGGAAGACGAAGCCCTTGGCCGTGCCAGGGCGCTGGCGCACGATCACACATCCGGCAATCCGCACCAGGCGGCCGTTGGGCAGGCGCGCCAGATCGGCGGCGCGAGTCACTTTGAGCGCGTCCATTTCGGCGCGGCGATGCGCCATGGGATGGCGGCCGATAGTCAGGCCGGTGCCGCGGTAATCGGCCCACAGGCGCTCTTCGGTATCCATCGGCGCGAGCGGCGAGCCAACGCCGGTTTCCTCCTGCGGCGCGAGCAGCGGGCCCACCGGCAGCGTGGCGCGCTGGGCCTGCCAGAGCGCGTCGCGGCGATGGAAAGTGGGTTGACAGGCGGAAGCGCCTGTCCCACATATGCGCAAAGTGGGACAGGCGCTTTCGCCTGTCAACTGTTCGCCTGTCAACCTCCGCGCCGTCCCGCCGATCGAGTTCAGCGCGCCGATTTCCGCCAGGCGATTGATTTCGTCCTTGCGCAGCTTGGGCACGCGCAGCGCCAGGTCGTCGATGCTCGAGAACGGGCGGGCGCGAACGATGGCGCGGCCGGCCTCTTCGCGCAATCCCCTGGCGTAGCGCAACCCGAGGCGCAGGGACAAGCTATTCGCATGTGAGTTGATAATTGGCGCAGGAGCGCGACCAGGGGGTCGCGCGCGGACGGGCCCAGAGGGCACCCCGTCCGCCCCACTTTGCACGGGCTGCGCCTCCACCGTGCAATCCCAATCCGATTCCATCGCGTCCACCGGCAACACCCGCAGGCCGTGCCGCTGCGCGTCTTTGATCAGCACGGCGGGAGAGTAAAACCCCATCGGCTGGTTGTTCAGCATGGCGCAGGTGAACGCCGCCAGGTAATGGCACTTCAAATACGCGCTGGCATAGGCCAGCAGGGCAAAACTTGCCGCGTGCGATTCCGGAAAACCGTACAGCGCGAAAGCGGTGATGGACTGTACGATGGCGTCCTGCACCGCGCCGGTAATGCCCTTCGATTCCATCCCGGCGCGCAGCCGCCCTTCGAGATCCGCCATGCGTTTTTCCGAGCGCTTGAATCCCATGGCGCGGCGCAGTTCCTCGGCTTCGCCGCCGCTGAATCCGGCGGCGATCATGGCCATCCGCAGCAACTGCTCCTGAAACAGCGGCACACCCAGGGTGCGGCGCAGCACCGGTTCGAGCGAAGGGTGCAGGCAATCGGCAGCTTCCCGGCCCTGCCGCCGGTTCAAATAAGGATGCACCATTTTGCCCACGATGGGGCCCGGCCGGATGATCGCCACCTGCACCACGATGTCGTAAAAGCGGCGCGGCTTCATCCGCGGCAGGCAGGCCATTTGGGCGCGGCTTTCCACCTGGAACATGCCGATGGTGTCGGCCCGCTGGAGCGCGGAATAAACCGCCGGATCGTCCTGCGGCAGGCGCGCCAGGTCCACCGGCTCGCCGTAAATTTCGGGAATCGTTTTCAAGCTGTCCTGAATCACCGCCATCATGCCCAGGCCGAGCAGGTCCACCTTGATGATCCCCATGTCGGCGCAGTCTTCCTTGTCCCACTGCACCACCACGCGGCCGGGCATGGCGGCCGGTTCGAGCGGCACCACCGAATCCAGTTGCCCCTGGCAGATCACCATGCCGCCGGAATGCTGGCCGAGGTGCCGCGGCATGTCCTGCGCCATTTTGTAGAGCTCGCAGAATTTGCGCACGCGCGGATGGGCGAGATCCAGGCCGGCCTCGCGAAACTGGCGGTCGGTCGAGTCCTGGGGATCGCGCCACTCCCACGTATGCGCCAGTTTGGAAAGTTTTTCGAGCGAGGCGATTTCGAAGCCCAGCGCCTTGCCCACTTCGCGCGCGGCGGAGCGGCCGCGATAGGTGATGACGTTGGCGGTCATCGCCGCGCCCAGCTTTCCGAAGCGCTGGTACACATGTTGGATGACCCGTTCGCGCTGTTCGCCGCTGGGCAGATCGATATCGATGTCGGGCCATTCGCCGCGTTCTTCGGAAAGGAAGCGCTCGAACAGCAGATCCATGCCGACCGGGTCCACGGCGGTGATTTCGAGCGCATAGCAGACCGCGCTGTTGGCGGCCGAGCCGCGGCCCTGCGCCAGGATGCCGTTTCGCTTGGCGAAGCATACGATGTCCCAGACGATCAGGAAATAGCCCGGCAGCTTGAGCTTTTCGATCAGCGCCAGCTCGCGCTCGATCTGCCGCCGCGCGCGCTCGTGATACGGCTGGTAGCGGCGGCGCGCACCTTCGTCCACGCGCGCGCGCAAAAAGCCGGCCATGGTTTCGCCCTCGGGCACGGGATAGCGCGGAAATTCGTAGCCCAGACGGTCGAGCGTGAATTCCAGGCGCGCGGAGATTTCGAGTGTAGCGTCGAGCGCCTCGGGCAGGTCGGCGAACAGGCGCGCCATTTCCGCCGGAGTTTTGACGTGGCGTTCGGCATTGCGTTCGAGCAGGCGGCCGGCGGAGGCGAGCGTCACATGGTTGCGGATGCAGGTGAACACGTCCAGCAGCTCACGCTGGGCGGGCGTCGCGTAAGCGGCGCCGTTGGCGGCTACCAGCGGGATGCGCAAACGCCGCGCGCGTTCGACGATGTCCTGGTTGGCCGCCTCCTCTTCCCGCCGGTGGTGGCGCTGAATCTCGGCATACACGTTGGAGCGGCCGAAGATATCGAGCAGCCGCTGCTCGGGATGGCGGGTGAGGCAGATCAGGCCGCGCGCGAATTCGGCCAACTCGTCGAGGGTGGCCTCTCCTTCGCCCTTTTTAGCGCGCAGCTTCATGCGGGTGATCAGCCGGCAGAGGTTTTGATAGCCTTCGCGCGTGGCCGCCAGCAGCGGGTAGGAGTTGCCGTTGGTGCAGGCGATTTCCGAACCGATGTGGGCGCGGAGGCCGGCCTTTTTCGCCGCCATGTGAAAACGCGGGGCGCCGTAGACGCCGTTGCGGTCCACCAGCGCCATGGCGGGCGCGCCCGATTGCGCGCAGGCTCCCGCCATCTCTTCCGGCACCGAAGCGCCTTCGAGAAAACTGAAACCCGAGCGTGCGTGCAGTTCCACGTACATGGTAGGGCATGCTTTAGCTTGCCCGTTGTTTTTCCAAGAGTTTCGCCTCAGTCATAACTTCCTTCCACAAACCAGCCACGAACCTCGCAATAGATGCGGTAGAGGGCGCCATCGGAAAGCGCGATATCCCATTCGTCGCGCGACCAGGGGTCGGCGGTCCACCAGTCGCCGGAAGTTCGCCAGGGGCCGGCGCGTTTGAGAATGCGGCCGCGAATTCGTTCGGCGGCGAGGAAACTGGGCTGGCCGGAAGCCAGGGTGACGCGGGCCGCGCGGGGCGGGCGATACATGCGGAAAATAAGGTGCGGGGGACGGACGGCACTGTCCACGCGGCGCAAAAGCGGCGCCTTGGGACAGTGCTGTCCGTCCCCCGGCTTCCGTATGCGAAACGCGTCGGGACGGTGCGTGTCGAGCAGTTCGGGGCAGCCCGCGCGGCCTTCGCCGACGATCGCCTGGATGCGCGCCAGGGTCAGCTCCAGCTTCACGGGCTCCGGCGCGGCGAGCACAAAAAGGCCGCCCTGCGCGGCTTGCGGCTTCACGGGATTCACGCCCAGCCGGATCCGTTCGATGGGCGCCGCGGGCGGATGGGCTGCCAGGTCAAGCCGCAGCAATTTCAAAAACGATTTGCCATCGAGCGATGGCGCCGGCAGCCGCAACGTGCATTCGTGCGTGGCGCGGGTTTCGAGATCCAGGCGAAGGCGCAGCTCATTGGTGGCCAGCCCGCGCGTGGCCAGCCGCGTGGTGAGGCCGTTGAGCAGGCGCGCCAGCAGAAATTCGAGCGGCTCCAGCAGCTCCACCGGATATTCCAGCTCGATCTCATCTTCAAACCGCTCCGGCTCTTCGAGCGGAACCAGCTTGCGCCCGGCTTCCCCGCGCGCCAGTTCGCGCAGTTGCAACCCTTCCTCGCCCAGCCGCTCGGCAATCCCCAGCGGCGGCAGCGCGGCCAGATCCCGAAAACGGCGAATGCCCCAGCGCTCCAGGGTTTCCCGCAATTCGGCGGAAGGCCCCAGCAGCGCCACCGGCAGGACGCCCAGGAACTTGGCTTCATCGCCCTGCGGAACGATGCTGACGCCGGAGAATCCGCGGGCGGCGCAAATGGCTGCATCGGGATTGGCGGCCAGCGCGATGGCCGCCAGCGCACCGGTTTCGGCGGCGCGGCGTTTGAGGGCCGCGGCCAGGTCCTGCGCCGCGCCGAAGAGGCGGTCCAAGCCGGCTACGTCGCAGGTGACGGTATCGGGCGCGGTCCGCTCCACCAGCGGCGAAAAATCGAACGCCACCGCCGCCAGGTTTCCCGTGCCATGTAAACAGGCGAACATGTTCAGGCCTCTCCCTCGGAAGCCGTGAAGAATTCATTTCGAGCCACGGATAAACACGGGTGAACACTGATAAGACTCTTGTTTTCATATCCGTGTTCATCCGTGGACCCTATTCTTTCGCCGGTATCGAAAGCGGCGGTAAGGGCCAGCCCCGGTTTGCGCCGCGCCACCGCCACGCGCATGCCGCCGAGC
>JBAVIH010000012.1:0-3107 GCA_049686695.1 Bryobacteraceae bacterium
GCTCCGACGTGCTGATCTCACAGGACATCAAAGGCACCTCCGATAACGTCCGCTTCACCTTCGGCAATGGCGACCGCGTGATGACGCAGCTTGCCAACGACACGGATCTGAAGTACGCCGAGATCGACCTGTGCCTCTTCCACGTCAACTCCGGGATTCTGCTGCAGCTTTGGAAAGGCGTGATCCAGAACTTCACGAGCGACGGGACGCCGGTCTTCCCGGTGACCTGCTCCGACGGCTTCTTCCAGATCATGAACCAGTACCCGGAGCGGCAGGTCAGCCGACAGTGCTGGAAGACCTACAACGACGGCGTGAACTGCCCGTGGGCCACCAAGGGCGCGAGCGCCGCCGCAGTGACGGCGGCCGGCGGCGATCCCACGAGTTGCGACTATTACCTCGAATCGGCGAACGGCTGCCAGGTGCACGGCATGGCGCCCTACTTTGGCGGCCAGCAGGCCGACCCGCAGGGCGTGATCATCAAGGACGATTCGACCGGCTTCCTCGGCTTCGGCCGCAACACTGTCACCGCGACGTCCATCATCTCCGACACGATCTGGGGTCTGGCGCTGGCGGAGATCTGGTGCAACTCGGGCGGCAACCCACTCTATGCATTCATGGCCGCCGCGATGATGGTGGGCTACCGCGACGAATCGGGCTACGCGGACTCGCTCGGCATTCTCGGCGCCGGGCCGCTGGGCGGGTTCACCCCGTCGGTGGTCGTTACGAACGCGGATGGCTACAAATACGCGGTGGCCCCCACGGTCGATGGGTACCTCTGGCAAGGCCTAAAGGTCGATGGCAATCTCAACATCACCAAGGAC
This sequence comes from Bryobacteraceae bacterium, assembly GCA_049686695.1. GTDB lineage: Bacteria > Acidobacteriota > Terriglobia > Bryobacterales > Bryobacteraceae > Bog-375. The sequence goes on from JBAVIH010000012.1 coordinate 822, forward strand.
CAGCCTGGCATGGGTCTGCGGTTCATCCCCGGCAACGACCCGGCGAACGCGAGCAGCGACTATTTCTCGATGGGCCAAGGGTCTCCGCAGGTCTGGGAACCGAATGTCTATGCCGCTGGCACGGCGGCGTGCGAGATCCGCATCGTCAAATCGACCACGATTCAGCCAAGCACCCCCGACCAGCACCAGATGACCGTCCCCATCGATTACGGCATGTGGGGCTGGGCCTGGGACCAGTACGGCAACCGCATCGCGGTCAAGGGCCGCATCAATCCGTTCTGGATCGCCGCTAACATGCTGCTGCGCGCGATGGGTCTCTATGGCGACCCGTCCACCGACTCGAATCCCGCCGGCGGCGCCGGCCCAAGTTCGTCCGCGCAGCTCGCCACGTTCGTGCTGCCCTCGTTGGTGGTGGGCGATGGAAGCGGCGCGGCAGAGATCGCCGCGGCTCAGGTAGCCCCGATTTTGGGCGTGACTTCGCCGATCGTGAACTACGCGCTAACGCCGGCTGGGGAGGCGCTGACCGCTCCGCAAATCAACCTGAACCCGGACGGCAGTTACTCGTTCTCATTTTGGAGCAGCCCGCCACCGCCGCCCCCGGAGGGGAGCGGCGTGAAGGCCACCATGCCGATTGCGCAGGCGCTCTCGCTTGGGCTTGTCACGGTGACCAGCGTTCAGGGCACCGAGACGCAGTTCCAGTTTCAGGGAAGCGTGAGCAGCCAGAAGCCGTTCCGCGACTGGCTCACCGAGGTGCTCAACTGCTGCCTGGGCTTCTACACCTGGGAGTTCGGGCGGCTGAAACTCGGCTGCCGTATCAACGCGAGCGCGGTCGATGCTTACACGCTCGCCAACTCGCTGTTCCAGAGTCTGCGCCTCGCGCCGATCCAGGCCGGGTTCGAGCACCTGGTGCTTTCCTTCGCCGACGTCGCCTATCAATACCAGGCGAACACGGCAGAGTACTGCGACAAGAGCCACGCAGCTTACTACGGCCGCGCCGGATCTCCGCTCACCAGCCAGATGCACTCGGTGGGGATGTCCACGCTGAGCCAGGCGTTACGCGTGGCGGTTACTCGGACAAGGGAGGAACTCGGGGGAGTTACGACGTGGGAGTGGCGGAACGCGCGGACGGCCGTCTGGCAGACCACGCTCCTGGGCCTGGGAAATGAAGTGGGGCAAGTGGTCTCGATGACCCACCCCGACGTGCCTGGCGTGCGCGGGACATGCAACGTGTCCGGCGACACGGCGACATGGGAGAGCGGTGATCCGTGGACCTATGCGGGGACGGCGGACGGCGACACGGGGCTGATCGACAAAGTGATCGTGATCGGCGGCGAACAGGTCACGATCACGGCCGTGGCGAGCGACGGATCGACGATCACGACCTCGCCAGCGCCTCCGAGCGGGACTGGCCTCGCGTTCCAGGTCATCACAATGTGCTTCCGGATTCAGCGATGGAGCCTGAAGAAAGACTGGTCGGTGCAGATCGAGGGGCAAACCGTCACCGACTCGATGTACGACCTGGACGTGGGACCGAAGCCCATGGACGTGGTGCCCTCGCCGCTGCCCGGCTTGTACTATCCGATCCCGCTGGGGCCCGCGTGGGCTCCGTACCAGGTCCAGGCTGCGGCGAACGACGCGCTGTTTCCCGACGAGTGGACCTTCGACACCAATCAGTCTTACGCGCAGATGGCCGATGGCAGCATGCTGGCCAACCTGATGGTGACCGGAAAGCTGCCGGTCAACGAGTTCAGCTCTACCGGGGCCGGCGCCCCAGGAATCGGCGCGGTCTCACAGTCCGCGACCGGCGGATCGCTGCCGGCCAATGTGACGCTCCGCGTGGCCATCTGCGCGATCGACTCGAACGGGCTTCCCTCGGCCCCGTCCAGTATCGCCATCGTGGGGACCTCGGCCTCTGGAACCGACTCGTTCACGTTGGAAGACATCACCTGGCCGGCTGTTTCGGGCCTGGTTTCCTATGTGCTATTCGTCGCGACGCAGGACGATTTGATCTGCGCGCAGGCCACCGGAACGCTGACGGCGGGCGCGAACAACACCTACACGCCCGGCTCGATCACATTCGCTGGGCCGCTGGTGCGCTCAACATGGGCCCTGCCGTCTCCCTATGTCAGCAAGGTCCGGTTGAAGGCCAAGCACGAGATTCACGGGGGGATCATCGGCGGAGCCATCGATAGCGTGTCGGCCGGCACTCTGGTCACTGGCTACCTGCAAGGTGCGCCGCCATCAACGAATCCATCATGGACGCCGGTCGGCCGGATTATCTCGATC
>JBAVIH010000013.1:0-10685 GCA_049686695.1 Bryobacteraceae bacterium
GCTTACTACTCGCTGGACGACTGGTCGCAGAACAATCCGTATCCTGTCGCTCAAGGCGGCGCGAATGTACCGGGTTTCAACGCCCTGAATTCCGGCCGTGCGCAATTACTCTCCCTGGGTGACACCACGACAATCGGCATGACCGCCGTCAACGATCTCCACTTCAGCTTCATGCGCGACGCAACGGATCTCGGCCAGCCGGTTGGCGGCGTCGGCACAAGCCTGGCGTCGCAAGGGTTCGTGGTGGGCCAGAATACGCCCGGCATCGTTCCGTTATCGCCCAAAACCGAGGGCGTGGAAAGCGTCGACTTCAGCAACTTCTCGATTGGAACCAACACAAACCAGTTGAAGCAGGCCAACAACACATTTCAATGGCGCGACGGCTTTTCCAAAGTCGTGGGGACCCACACCATCAAGCTGGGTGCGGAGTTCCACTACGATCAGGTCAACACCGATCCAATCGCCCAGTTGAATGGCAATTTCGTATTCTTCGGCAGCGAAACCGGAGACGACTTTGCGGATTTCCTTTTGGGCATCCCGAGTCAGTACAACCAGAGCCAGCTTCAATCCTTCTACGGCCGCAATAAGTATGTTGGCCTGTACGCCCAGGATAGTTGGCGCGTGAAGAAGAATCTCACATTGAACTATGGCCTGCGCTGGGACCGAATCGAGCCCTGGTATGAAAAGTACAACCAGATCGCCACGTTCGAGTCGGGCCGGCAATCAGTCGTCTTTCCGGGTGCGCCCGCCGGCATCCTGTTTCCGACCGATCCAGGAGTCCCGCGCACGCTGGCACCCGCCGGCAATCTGGATCTTGCACCGCGTGTCGGTTTGGCCTGGTCGCCCGGCGCCGGCAAGGACAGCTTGCTCGGCAGAATATTCGGCGGCCCCGGCAAAACAAGCGTGACAGCCAGTTATGGCATGTTTTACACCGCTATCGAAGCGCTGACCATTGGCATCATGAGCGCGAATGCGCCGTATGGAACCACGTATACGAGCCCCGCTCCGCCACTGTTCGCCACCCCGTTCGTTACGGCGGCCAACGGCCACAACGTGGGCCAGTATTTCCCGGTTCAGCTTGCGTCCCTGGGCACCGCAGCGGGCCACCCGGACGCGAGTTTCGACTGGTCGCAGTTTGAACCCATCAGCGGGATGCCAACCTATCCGGTGGGCAACAAGATTCCCTATGCCGAAGAATACATGCTCTCGATCGAGCGTGGCTTCGGAGATAACACCGTGCTCGACGCAAGTTATGTGGGCACTCAAACGCATCACCTTCTTGTGCTCCGGGAGGCCAATCCCGGCAACCCCGCACTATGTTTGCAACTCAGCAACCCGGCCAACCTGGCACCAGGTCAGACTCCCTGCGGTCCATTCGGCGAGAGCAATGTTTTCACCACGGCAACAGGCCAGGTGATCGATGGGACGAGAGGGCCCTTGGGGCCCGATTTTGGAAGCGACACTATGGAGACCAGCATTGGCAATTCTAACTACAACTCCCTGCAGGTCACCTTGAGGCACAGCAGCGGACCGCTGCAGTTGTTGGCCGCGTATACGTACAGCAAGTCCCTGGATCAATCCTCCAATCTGGGCGAAGAGGTCAACCCTCTCAATCCGTCGCTCAGCAGGGCCCTGTCGGCTTTCGACACAACACACAACTTTGTCGTGAGCTACAGCTACCAGGTCCCGTTCAGGCGTTTTCTCCATGCCGCAAACCGATGGATGGAGGGATGGGAACTCTCGGGGATCACGCGCTTCAGCAGCGGTCTCCCAGTGACCCTCATCAACTACGGCGACAACTCTCTGTTGGGCGCGGAGCCAAATGGGATCAACAACTATGGAGTGGATGAACCGGATGTCGCGGCTGGTCGCCTGAATCTGAATCACAATCCCCGAAACGGGCAGCCCTATTTCAATGCGGGGCTCTTCAGCGAGAATGCCCTCGGCACCCCGGGCGACGCCTCACGACGCTATTTCCATGGCCCCGGAATGGAGAACTTCGATATGGCGCTTCTCAAGAACCTGCGGCTTACCGAATCCAAATCAGTCCAGTTCCGGCTCGAAGCCTTCAACCTTCTTAACCATGCTCAGTTCTTTGGACCGCAAGCCGTTGACGGCAATATCGGCAGCGCAACGTTCGGCCCTGTCGTTAGTGCGGCGCCTCCCCGGCTGGTTCAGTTAGGCGCGAAGTTCATGTTTTGACAGAAGTTTGCGGCTCGTTCTGCACTGACGCGATGCTCGGAGTGTGACAATAAGTCGCTGGGTCGAGCCGGCCGGACGTCACAATCGCAAGCGGATCGCTCTGTGCTTCTGGGGGCGGTCACTTGTGACAGAATACTGTGATGCTCCCACGGCTAACCGAGCGCAAGGAGTGGAAGTTCTTTGCCGTCCTGCCGAAGGCGGACCTAGGTCTGGCCGCTGCCTGGTGGACGGCCCTTCTGCTCCGCGGGATTCTGCCGGCGGCGTTCGCGATCGCCATGGGTGTGCTGGTCGGCGCCGTGCAGCGCGGCGGTTCCCTGGCCGGTCCGCTGGCGGTTGCGGGCATGATCTTCGTGCTTCTTCAGGTGCTCAGCCCGATCCATCAGGCCGTCAGCGCCAACCTCGGCGACCGCACTGCCGCCTGGCTGTACGACCGGCTCACCGAGGCCTGCGTGCGACCGCCGGGCATGGGCCACCTGGAGGACCCGGCACTCACCGGCGACCTCACGGTCGCGCGTGACTTCGACCTTGGCATGACCGGTCCGCCGCTGGCGATCTCGATGGATTTCATCGCAAACGGCATGGTCGAAATGATCGGCGGTGTCGCGTCCGCCCTCATCCTCGCACGGTACGCCTGGTGGGCACCGGTCTTGCTCGTGGGGGCATGGCTGGCTACGCACTGGTTGCTGCGCGAAAGCGCGATCTGGTGGGACCGCAACACCGAGGAAGTGCGCGGTGCGCAGCGCGATTCCGACTACGCTTACCGGCTGGCGGTGGACCCGCCCGCGAGTAAGGAGCTGCGCCTATTCGGCTTGGCCGGCTGGACCATCGACCGATTCATCGCCCGGCGGACTCGCTTGCACGAGTTTCAGTACGCCGCCACACGTCTGCGCGAGCGCCCGGTGATCTGGAGCATGCTGCTGGTCGTCTCCTCGAACGTGGTGGTGTTCTGGTTGCTCGCAGCCGCCGCCGCCGATGGCCGCATCAGTCTGGGGCAAGCCGTGGTCTACGTGCAGTGTGCCATCGGCGTGTCGCTGCTCGCCTTCGGCGGATTCAGTTGGGCGCTTGATGGGGCGGCCGCCCCCGTCGCCGCAGTGCTGCGACTGGAGCCCGCGATGCGTCCGGCCGGTGCGCTCGACTCCGGAGATCGCCGCGCGGACAGGACACCCGCGCGCGAGATTCGCCTCCGCGATGTCACGTTCGCGTACCCTGCCGGCGCGTCGGCTCCTGGCAGCGACGCGGCCCTCGTCCTTGACCACTTGGATCTCACGATTCCCGCCGGCTCGTCGCTCGCCATCGTGGGACAGAACGGCGCCGGTAAGACGACCATCGCCAAGCTGCTGTGCCGGCTGTACGATCCGCAGGAAGGCACGATCGAGATCGACGGCGCCGACATCCGTGAGTTCGATCTCGCGTCGTGGCGCTCCCGCGTCGCGGCCGTGTTTCAGGACTTCATGCGCCTGGAGCTGCCGCTGCGCGACAATGTGGCGCCGGGGGGCGCGCCGGACAGCGTCATTCTGGCCGCGCTCGAATCGGCGGGAGCGGCGAACCTGGCCTCATTGGACACGGTGCTGGCGCGCGGTTATTCAGACGGCACCGATCTATCGGGCGGCCAATGGCAGCGCATCGCGCTCGCACGGGCGCTGGCAGCCGTTAAGCTCGGCGCCGGGGTGGTGCTGCTCGACGAGCCCACCGCGCAGCTCGACGTGCGTGGGGAAGCCGAGATCTTCGATCGACTGCTCGCGGCGACGCGCCATTGTACCACCGTTCTGATTTCGCATCGCTTCTCCACCGTCCGTCACGCCGACCGCATCTGCGTGCTTGAACACGGCCGCGTGATCGAGCATGGTACGCACGACGAATTGATGGCGCTCGGCGGCCGGTATCGAACGATGTTCGATCTGCAGGCGCAGCGTTTCAACGTTCCGGATGATGAGGAGGGTACGACGTATGACGTCCTCTCCTGAGCGCGATCACGCAATCGAGCCGTTGCCGCCGGCGCTGTCGTCCATGTGGCGGTTGTGCAAGCTGGGGTATCGTCATGAGCCGCGCTTGATGGTCGCATCGTTCGGACTGTCGCAGCTCGCCGCGTTGCCCGATGCGCTCCTCGCGTTGTGGCTGATGCTGCTCGGGAAGGGTGTGCTCGCACACAGACCAAGGATGGTGGAAGGCGCGGCGATCGGTCTCGCCGTTTCAACTGCCGCGACCTGGTTTCTGCGCACCCTTAGCACCCGCGTGCAGCGCCGCTTCCGCGATAAGGTGACGATCGCGCTCGAATCCCACGTCGCGCAATTGCAGGCATCGGTCGCGACGATCGCGCATCAGGAACGACCGGAGTATCTCGACCGGTTGTCCATGCTGCGCAACCAGGTGTTCGTGCTCGACCACATGTACGTGGCGGTGTTTTCCACGCTCGGCTGGATCCTGCGGCTGGGCGTGACCATGGCCCTGCTGATGTCGATTCACCCGGCGCTCATCCTGCTCGCGGTGTTCGCGGTCCCGACCGTGTTGACGTCGACCTGGCGGCCCGAGGTCGAGCGGTCGGCGCAGGAGCGCGGCGCACAGGCCGGCCGGCTGGCGCGCCACCTGTTCACGATCGCTACAACCGCGCCACCCGGGAAAGAAGTGCGGGTCACCGGGATTGGCGAGCGCCTGATCGAAGAGCGCCGGGCGGCGTGGGAGCGCTGGTACGGACCGGTGTCGGCTGCCAGATGGGGCTCGGCGTTTTGGCACGCGTTGGCGTGGGCGATCTTCGGCCTCGCGTATGTCGGCGCGATCGTGTTCGTGTCATATGGTCTCCGCGCGCCGGCCAGCCAGGTGTTGCTGTTGCTGGCCGCCGGTGCGCGGCTGTCGGCGTACATCGGCGCCACGGTCGGCGAGATCGGATTTCTGCGCGGGTTCTGGATGGACGGCTCGCGGCGCCTGGCATGGCTTGAGGACTACGCCGCTCGAGTCGCCGCCGCGGGTGACCGACCAGTTCCAACCGCGCTCGACCGCGGCATCCTGCTTGACCACGTGTCGTTCGCGTATCCCGGCACGTCGCGCGTAGTGCTGGACGATGTGTCGTTGACGCTGCCGGCGGGCGCGGTGGTCGCCGTCGTCGGCGAGAATGGCGCGGGCAAAACGACGCTGGTCAAGCTACTGACGAAGATGTACGAACCGTCATCCGGTTCGATCCTGGTGGACGACACGCCGCTGGCGCGTGTGCCGGCAGGCGAATGGCGAGCGCGTCTGGCGGGCGCGTTCCAGGATTTTTTCCGCTTCGAATTCCGCGCGGGGCAGGCGGTCGGTCTGGGCGACGTCCCACGGCTGGACGATGAGCCAGCGGTGGCCGCGGCCGTCGAGCGCGCCGGCGCCGGCGACGTGGTTGCGCATCTGGCATTGGGCCTCGCGACGCAACTGGGTCCGACGTGGCCGGGCGGAGCCGAGCTGTCGTTCGGCCAGTGGCAGAAGCTCGCGCTGGCGCGTGGCTTCATGCGCGATCGACCGCTGTTACTGGTGCTCGACGAACCCACTGCCGCGTTGGACGCCGAGACGGAACACACGCTGTTCGAGCACTACGCCGCGGCGGCGCGCCGCACCGGCGAGAACGGCAGCGGGCGCATCACGATCCTCGTCTCCCACCGCTTCTCGACGGTCCGCATGGCCGATCTAATCGTCGTCCTCGACGGCGCCCGGCTGGTTGAATTCGGCACGCACGATGAGTTGATGGCCAAAGGGGGCCAATACTCGGACCTGTATCGCATTCAGGCTGCGGCTTACCGATAACCGGTAGTTGGTTCCATCTGAAGCCCCAAAGCTACCATCCGGGTCGCTTCTGATCAATCAGCCTCGCACCAGCGGCGGGCAGCGAAGGTCCCTTTCGCTTCACAACCGAAGTTTCGGACGGGCGGGCGCAACGACGGAACGGACCTTCGGGACACAATCTGTTTTGTCCAGTTGGACATCATGCTGCCGTGATCATGCTCGCTCCATCGCTTCCAGAGACGGCTAAGCCTCGCGCGACCCCGAGACTTGCGGATTGGAATCGAGTTCCTTGAAGGCTGAGACTGTGCCTCTCGCAAATTCAGATCTAGCCGAAACAGTGGGAGCTCCACACGGTTCCGCGAACTGTCTGGTTTTCGAGCCAGGCGAGATTGCAGCTTGAGATCATCGCCCCCAACGCCACTAACTTGGCTTGTTGCAACGAGGCGGAGAAACCGAAGCTCAAGTGGAGTCTGGGCCGCAGGATTTGGCCCCAACGGCTGACCGCAGAACGCAACGCCACGGGACTGGTGTCCAGCCTGCAACGACTGCCAACTGATCAAGCTGGACGTCGCGACTGAGGCGCTAATAAAATCAATGCCTTAGAGGCGCGCAAAGTCCTTCGAATTGTTCCCAAACTGCCAAATTCAGAGATGGGTCTCAAGAATGACGGGCAAGCGCATGAGTTCAATACATTTAGCTTCTTAATGGAGGGTATGGAGGGTATTTGATTTCTATGTAAACCATTGAAAACATGGAGCGGGAGACGGGGCTCGAACCCGCGACGTCCAGCTTGGGAAATTGACCATAGATTGAAAATACAGAATTTGGCGTCTATCGGGTTGATTGCTGATGATCCCAAGCCACTGATTTTACAGGAGTTGTTTTTGGCTGTCCGTTAATGGACTCTTATTGGACTCTGCGTTCTTATCCGGCGCTCACGGCATGACAGCCATAGTTACCAGCTCTTCGTCTCGGCGACATGCTGGCCGGCCACACTCACCAAGGCGCGTAATAGCACTATTTCGATTGCTGCGATGAGTTACGCTTGATTCGATTGTGTGCTTGCGTAGACTCAGGGCTGAAAAAAGAAGTGGGTGACATGGCACAAGGAACACCGGCGCCAACGCTTCCGTCTGAAGCGGAAGCGATACTTGCCAAGGAAACGGGCAGGGTTCTCGCTTCACGTGTTGAGACGGCAGAGCCGCTCCGGCTTCGCATGCTCGACGATCCAGCAAAAGGAACAGTGAAGATTCCGGCCTCCGCTGTACGGATGTTGATTCACATTCTTGAAGAGATGGCGCGGGGGAATGCCGTCACGCTGATCCCGGTACACGCCGAACTTACCACGCAGGAAGCGGCGGACATGCTGGACATTTCGCGGCCTTCTCTGATCCAACTTCTCGACGAAGGGAAAATCGAGCTTCGCCGGGTAGGCACGCATCGGCGTGTTCGATTCGACGGGCTGATGGCATACAAGCGCCGTGCTGATGCTGATCGGCGGGCTGCACTTGCAGAACTAGCGGCCTAGGGGATCTAGAAACCGTGGCAGTGTTCACCGCCTTTTACGACGCCAACGTGCTCTATCCGAGACGACAGGCATGTGCTGGCGGCTGCTATTCGCGGCAATGCAGATGTCATCGTCACGACGAATTCGTCGTTCGTCTGCTGGATCTTGCACCTGGCGCTGTGGTGGCAGCGGCGCAGAATCATCGCCAGAGTCTCAAGAATCCTCCCAAGGCGGTGGCAGAGTATTTGGAGACGCTCGAAAGGCAGGGTCTCCCTCAGACAGCATCGGTTCTTCGGAAGCACATGCTCTGAGGAATTGAGGAATACTGCTGAGTACACTGGCCGCCGAATTCATCAAGGCGCTCGACAGCGAACGCCTGACCGTGCGCGCCGCACACAGTCGCACCGGAATTGCGGGCGAGCGATTTCTCGCGCATCGCAATACCGACCTCCCGCGGTTCACCGTCGATTCGCCTCCGGCTCGGCCCGGCCGGGATCGCTCAGGCGCGCGGCTGGAGCGGGGAAGAAACGAAAGTAGCCGGAGTATCAGAATGACCGTGATGGCATACGGCTACGCCTGCACCAGCACCGACGACAGCTTTGCTTGACATTTCCACCCAGGCACTCACACTTCTCAACGCCCGTCGCTTCGATGACGAGTCCAAGCGAGTTTTGGGCTAAGGGTTTTGGGACCAATTGGGACCAACTCGCTGTTTGGATGGCTTGTAAGTACTCGAAAACATGGTGGCGAGGGACGGAGTTGAACCGCCGCCGCCAGCTTTTTCAGGGCTGCTTACCGAATTGCCGAAGTGGTCTGATATCAGCGCATGTCATTAGGAGGAAAAGGCTTATCGCTTAGCTGGTTTGGGACCGTGTAGGGTCATTTGGGCCGTTTTCGGCCCTTCGATGTTCGCGTATTGTTCGCGCCATTAGCCACTCTTCCGCTGCCACGGAAGACTGCCGGAGGCCTCGAGGGTTGCAGGATCACTCGCTATCGGCGGAAACGCGACGGGTTCGGGGCCAACTGAACCATCCGGAAAACGACGCCGTGGTAGCGGCGGGACCGGTACGATTCCGAACCGCACATGCCAGCGCATCCATGCCTCGATTCGCGTCAGATCGACGCCTATCACACCCTTCCATACTCCGCTCAAGTCCTTGACCACCGTCGCCACTCGCACGTCCATCTCCATTAGCGCCTTCTGCACACCGCTGGATACTTCTTGCGAAGCGGCCGCCACCAATCTCATGATCGCCAAAACCGGAGCCATACTTTGCATTCGGGCACAACTGCGCGCCAATATTGAGTCGGCCATAGCTTGCCTGCCGCAGCCTCCCATTTTCCACCGGGGTTTCTGGCTGTCAGGACGCGTCCTCGCGTCGGATGCTTGCGTTAAATTCTGCACTAGCCGCCTTGGCGCAGTCAGCCGCGCCCTGGTAGAATTTTATCGTGCCTTGTTCGCTCAACTAATGGATGCACAGCTGTGGCTGAAACGAGTAACGAGCAAGGATCTTTGGCGTCGCTCCATCCCTGCCGTTCTTGATCGCGTCGGCTTCGATGCGGACTATGTGCGGGCGTATTGTGAGCCAACCGCGCCGGATCTGCCACCGGCAGCTGCCGCATACCTCCAGAGTTCAAACCCAAGACTTCAAGAGCTAAGACTGAATTATGCCAAAATGCCAGCGGATGCAATCAAGTGCTCGCAATGGACACGAGCATACGTGGAGCAGGATCTGCCGCTCCATCGCTTTCGCGGAGACTGTGCGTTTGTGTGGCAGCACCGCAACTTCAACCTCCCAGTCACCTACGCGCTAAGTTACTACTACCTCCTGGCCCAAGGACTCGGGCCATTGTTGAATGCCCTGGGCGAGGATGGTCTTTTTGGCGCGTACACTGTGACGGTCGCCAACACGCTTGTAAGCCGGGACCGTCTCGACTCGGCGTGCGAGCTTTCGTTTCTGAGTCGTCGGCTCGGCGTGGCCGCGCGGCCGCATGCCCAGATCCTGGATATTGGCAGCGGCTACGGACGGTTGGCTCATCGTGCCGCTCAGGCGTTCCCTTCGGTGTCGGTGGCGTGCGTTGACGCCATTGCGGAAGCGAGCTTTGTATGTGAGTATTATCTTCGATTCAGGCAGGCCCCAAGCCGCGTCCGCATGGTCCCTTTATTCGAGATTGAAGAATGGCTGAGGGAGAACCCCGTTGATGTGGCAGTCAACATTCATTCTTTTCCCGAATGCTGCAGTAGAAGCATTGCGTGGTGGCTCGATCTCCTCCGCGTCCATTCGGTCCCGTATCTGCTGATCGTTCCGAATTCAGACGGCCACGCTGGTCAGCGGTTATTGAGCCTAGAAGAGGACGGCTCGCGGACGGACTTCACGGGCATCTTGACGAGTCATGGATATCGACTTGTGGCGATGGAGCCGAAATATTCTGACTCCTTCGTTCAACGCTTCGGCGTAACTCCTACGCGCTATCACTTGTATGAGTTAACCTGTTAGCGCCGGAATAAAACGGCACCACTTTGGCCGGTTTTGGTGCTGCCAAAAGCGGCGGTGGGGGCCGGCGGGCACACTCCGGCGCCAGCCGCCGGAATGCCGAGCAGCCATGGGCCGAGCTTTTTCCATGCAGGGAGAGTCAGACCATGGACGATCCTCCCGCGCCGTCGGCAGGAGCAGGAACTGGAACATCGGCTGTGCTTGGTATCCGGCTTGATGGACTCGATCACCAGGTAGAGTTTGTCGGCGCTGTTGACCTTCCCAGAAACGCAATAGTATTGGCCCGGTGTGGGCGTCTGGGATTTGGAGAAGTCATGGAGCCGATAGACGCGGCGTGTCGAGTCGTCTCTCATGAGCAGGACGGCACAGGTGCGATATTCCATCCGCGAGAGCAGAAGCAGGTGATTGGCGCTGAAGTTGAACATCGAGGAGAGGACCAGAGAGCGGGAGCCGAAGCTCCCGCGCCCATTGGCAGCGCCCTTGAGGGGTTACCCGGCGGACTCCTCCGGCTCGGGATATCGCCACAGAGCGGCGCATGACTGCAGCCGGCAGCGCTACTCAGCCGGCGATGTCGAAGCGGTCTTGGCCTTGCGGAGGCTGTCGCCGCCGAGCAGGAAGATCTCGGAGTTCTCGACCAGCCGATCCACGATGGCCGTGGCGATAGTGGTGTTGTAAAGGATGTTGCCCCATTCGGAGAATGCTGTGTTCGTAGTAATGAGAATAGAGCGCTTCTGGCT
>JBAVIH010000014.1:0-11878 GCA_049686695.1 Bryobacteraceae bacterium
CATCTTGACTCCGGTGGCTCCCGTCACCGCCGTCGGTCTCTGGGTGGCCGACGATTCAAACGGGTTCGGCCAGTTCAGCTCCTCGAGAATGCCGACGTACATCTTCTCGATTTCAGGCGGCGGGGGATTGTCGCTGCCGTTCATCCAGTTGAACGCCGAGGGATGGCTGCGGAGGCGACGGATCTGGTCGCGTAAGGATGCGGCCGCCACTTGCCGGTCTTCGTCGTCCCAGTCCCCCCAGCGCTCCCAGTGGTCACAACAGCACCAGCCGGCCATCACCAGAATGCCGTATTCGTCGGCGAGCCGCAGGAAGTTGTCGTTCTCGATCTTGCCTTCCATGCGCACCGCGTTCAGATTCAGATCGCGGACGTACCGCAACTCGTCCTCCTGGCGCTGCGGCGAGGCGCGCAGCAACATGTCGAAGGTCCAGCCTCCGCCGCGAATCAGGATGCGGCGGCCGTTGATGCTGAAGATCCGGTGAACTTGGGCGGGCGCCCCGACGTTGGCGGTTTCGAGCTCGCTCGAAACTTCGCGGACGCCGAACCGCGTCTCGCTGCGGTCCGACACGGCGCCGGCGGTTTCGAATTCCAGATCGAGCCCGTACAGGTTTTGCGGTCCCACCTGGGCCGGCCACCAGAGGCGCGGCTTCGAGAAATTCAGTTGCGCGAACTTGTCCGGCGCAAACGTCACCACTTTCGTTTCGCTCTGGCCGAGCGTGACCGGCTGAGAAAACTCGATGTTCTCGATCCGCCCTTTCAGGACTCCCTCCACCGGGCCGGCGGTCTGATTGTGCAATTCGGCGGTGACGGTGAGGTGCGCTTGGTCGACGGCGGGCAGATTCAATTTCGTGATCACCTGCGGGAAGCGGATGGTCACCGGGCCGCTGCTGGTGAGGTAGACGTCGCGCCAGATGCCCATTCCTTTGTCGGGCGGCGCGGGGTTCCAATCGACGAAGGTGATGGCCAGGTCGTCGGGCGTGGGAGGAAACACCTCGACGGCGAGCGCGTTGGGCTTGCCCGGAACCACCAGCCCGGTGACGTCGAACTCGAACAGGCGCCAGGCGCCGGCCATTTTGTCCGCGCCGGCGATCTGCCGGCCGTTGAGCCAGACGTTGGCGCGAAAGTTGATGCCGTCGAAATGAAGCTGGACTCGCTTGCCCGCATACTCCGCCGGCGCTGTGAACTGCGTGCGATACCACCAGGACGAGCCAAACGGGCTGCCGGGCGGCATCGGGATGTTGGAGAAGTTCTCGCCGATCGGGTAGGTAACGCCCGGAATCGTGCGCAGGTTCATGCCGAAGGTGGGGTCCGGGTAAACCCGATCGGCCACCAGCGCGGCCATCACGGTGGAGGGCACGGCGGCGCGGTAGGAGTGCCGCGGATGAAACGGAGTATCGGCCGAGACCTGGTCCTGACTCGCGTCGGCGGATGGCTGGATATGCCATCCGCCGTCGAGCGGAAACCTGGTATCGGCCGCATAAACCGAGGACAGCAGAGCAAACAACAGAATGATGCGGTATTTCATGACTCCTCCTCAGCCGGGATCGAGAAATCCACCAGATCCCCGCGAAAGCCGCGGGTTTTCCAGGCGCCGAAAGCGATGCCGGCCAGCATCCAGATGGCGCCGGCGACCTGCGCGGTACGGCTCAGGTTCAGCCACAGCAACAGGCAGACCAGGAACCCGATCGCGGGCGGTATCAGGTTCACCAGTTTCTTCTCTCGCTCGCGCACATAGTAGCGTATCAGCGCCGCCAGGTTGACGCCCATGAACGCGATCAACGCGCCGAAGTTCAACAATTCGGCGCCGAGACCGAAGTCGCGAATCGCCAGGGCGCCCAGCAGGGCGAAGACGCCGACGAACAGCACGTTGTTGCGCGGGATGCGGCGCTTCGGCTCGATGGCGCCGAAAAACGATTTTGGCAGGGCGTTGCTGCGCCCCATGCCGAACAGCAGGCGCGCCGCGCCGAGTTGCGCTCCCATGCCGGAGCCGAAGTTCGCCACCACCAGGGTGAAGCCGACGATCGCGAGCAACGGCCGCCAGGCCCGTCCCGCGGCGTAGACGAAGGCCGTGGTCTCGTCCGGGAATGGCTGCGAGGCCGGCCACAGCAACTGCGCCGCGTAAACCTCCACCGCGGAGAGAAAGCCGATCACCACGCACGTCAGCACGGTCGCCAGCAGGATATTCCGGCGCGGGTTCTCCGCTTCTTCCGACAAAGTCGAGATGCCGTCGAACCCGATGTAAGTGAGCACCGCGATGGAAGTGCCGCCGAGCACAGCGCCGGAGTTGAATGTCGCCGGATCGTAGAAGGGGCGGGTGAAGAAGGCGATTCCATCGTGCGCGCCGCCGAAGATGTAACGCGCGGCGGCGGCAAAGAAAACGAGGATCACCGCCCCCATTCCGGCGGCGAGCCCGGCGTTGATCCGCGCCGAGGTGCGCACGCCGAGCACGTTCAGCCAGGTGAATACCAGCGCCACCAGAACGGCCCAGCCCCAGTATGGAATGGCCGGGGCGAAGACGTGCGCCTGCTGGCTGATCCAGATCACGCAGATCATGGGATTCAGCATGTAGTCCATCACCATGCTCCAGCCGGTGACGTAGCCGAGCGCCGGATTGATCTCCTGGCCGACGTACGTGAAGGCCGAGCCGGCGCTGGGATAGGCGCGCGCCATCCTGCCGTAGCTGATGGCGGTGAACAGCATGGCCACCATGGCGATGAGGATGGTGGTGACCACATGGCCGCGCCCGCGGTCGCTGAGCACGCCGAAGACGGACATCGGCGCGGTCGGCTGAATCACGATTACCCCGTACAGGATGAGATCCCAGAGCGTGAGCGCTCTGCGCAATCCCGGCGCAGTGATGGTTTCAGGCATCTCAGTCTGACGTCCGCGAACGTCTCGATTTGCCGGCTTGAAAGACCAAGCAACAGTTTATCGGATGTGACGCGCACAAGGAGTTCCCGCTGTTCGGTCTCGAAGCAGAAACGTCCCGTTAGAAGGGATCAAATCGCGGATTCAAAATATGGAAGTTGGGTGTATACTAAACCGGATCTGAAAATCCTCTAATGTCCGGATAGACAGGCGATCGAGTATGCAATTGCATAGATCTTGCGAAGAAATGGGAGGAATGGAAGCATGGCTTTAAACGCGGACTCCGTACCGATGCGATGGCCGGCCGGCCCCTTGGAAATCGCACGCCGCGAAAAGGCGAAAGGCTTCTTGGCGGAGACAGCCGAGGTTCTTCGCTACTGGCAGGATCCGGCTTCACTGGCGGCCATCCAGGGTACGCCGGTAAACTGCCTGGTGGTCAGTTGGGCCTCGGGTCTGCCGGCCGATACCGGCCAGCAGCAGGCGCTTCAGCCGCTGATCGAAAAAGGCCGGCAGTCCGGACTGGAATTCGTCGGCCTGATCGAGGGCGAAGTGGACAAGCCAGCCGCCATGGCGGCCGCCCAATCGGCGGGTCTCTCCGCGGTTGCCATGGAAGGCGACCCGCCCGGAAGCGCCGGCCTCCCGGTTATCCCGTGGAATAAGTCCATCCAGGGAAGGTGGACGGCGAACTCCCCGATCCTCGGTATTTCAGACGGTCTATGGCCCGGGATCCCGCAAGACCGAGGCGTGGTCAGCGCGCCGACCAATCTGCCTTGGGTCGATTCCAACGGAGCCGTCCTCCTGATCGTCCGCGCACTCGCCCCCGACAAAGGCGTATGGATCGGCTTCGATGCGCCGCCGCAGGCGAAACCGACGGCCGAGGCTTACATGCTGGCCGTGGCGGACCCTGCGAGCTACGGGGCAAGGTGGGTGGTTTCGCTGGACGATCAGTTGCGCGCGGACTTGACCGCGAAGAAACAACCGGCTGTGGATACCTGGAAGAAAGTCGCCGACATGCTGGCGTTCTTCGAGCGGCACAACCAGGCCAGGACCTATCAGCCGATGGGCCCGCTTCTGGTCGTCTCGAATTTCGGCGCGTCCGGCTGGGATGTCGGTGAGGAGGCGCTCAATCTGTTTCCCCGGATCCGCCAGCCGTTCCGGGTGATGGCGCGATCACGGGCGACGGGCGCTTCCTTCGCCGGTCTGCAGGCGATCTTCTATGTCGATCAGGAACCGCCGGACCCAGCCTTGCGGGAGAAAATGATCGCCTTCGCGAAGGGTGGCGGAATCCTCTTCGTGCCCTCCAAATGGCCGAATCCGGAGGGCCGGCCCGTGCCGGCCGAACCGTACCTTCTTTTCAGTGTTCGGGTTTTGGGAAAGGGGCGGCTGGCGGTATGCAAGGAAGATCCGCCGGACGCGTACGATCTGGTCGCGGATATCCAGAACGTCATCAGTCACAAGAACGATCTGTTCCGCCTGTATAACGCTCCGTCCATGAATTTCTTGTACCAGACTTCCGCTCAGGGCAGGCAGGGAGTGATGCACCTGTTGAACTACTCGCGCCGGCCCGGAAGCGATGGACCTCTTTTCTACGTGAAGGAACCGCACCGGTCGGCCCGTTTGGTGAGTCCCGAAATCGCCTCGCCCACGGAGCTTCAATGGGCTCCTCAGGAAGCTGGCGGGGCGGAGTTATCCGTGCCGCGCATTTCCGTGTATGGCGCCGTCGAGTTGGAGAGCTAGGAGGCGAAAGAGACCGCAATGAAACAGGACTTGACTAGGAGACAATGGCTGGCGGGCGCGGGAGCCGGCGCCGGGGCCCTGCTGGCTGGGCCTGCCTTGAGTTTTGCGACTGCACCCCTGGCGGGGCGGGTCGCTGTGGCCCGATGCCAAACCTATGGGCCCGAGCTGGTCCCCAATATGGAGAAGATGTTCGACCAATTGGGCGGCCTGGGTGGGTTGGTGAAGGGAAAGACGGTCGCGATCAAAATCAACCTCATAGGCGTTCGATGGCAGCGGTTGGGCACGGCCAAGATGGAGGACACTTTCTGGACGCATCCCCGCGTGATCGGTGCGACGGTCCACCTGATGGGGAAGGCAGGCGCCCGGCGGATCCGCGTGGTGGAGGGCCCGTGGTCGACCGCCGAGACCTTGGGAGAGGTCATGCTGTCGATGAACTGGCAGCCGCAGGATATCCTGAGCGCCGCCGCCAACGTGGAATTCGAGAACACCAATTACCTGGGGCAGGGGAAGAAATACTCCCGGTTCCCGGTGCCGGGCGGAGGCCTGATCTACCCCGGCTACGACCTGAACCACTCGTATGAGGATTGCGACGTCTTCGTCTCGCTCGCCAAGATGAAAGAACACGCCGCCACCGGGGTTACTCTGTCGATGAAGAACGTGTACGGAGCGACCCCCATCACCATTTATGGCGAGGGCGCCGGAGAGGACGAACCAAGCGTGCGCCCTCACGGCGGACGCGGCGGGGTGTTTCACTTTGCGCGCCGCCAGCCATCCAAGAGCGCGCCACAGCAGAAAGACCCGACTCTGCCCAAGGATGCCGGCTACCGGCTGCCGCGCATCATCGCCGAACTCTGCGCGGCGCGGCCGGTTCACCTGGCGATCATCGACGGCGTTCGGGCCGCCACCGGCGCGGAAACCAACTATGGAAGCCCCAACCGGCCGCAAGCTGCGGTCAACCCTGGAGTACTGGTTGCCGGGACGAACTGTGTGGCGACCGACGCGGTGGCGATGGCCGTGATGGGATTCAATCCGATGGCCGACCGCGGGACGCCCCCGTTCTCCAATTCCGACAGCATGCTGCGCCTCGGGGAAGATTTTGGAATCGGCGCGCGCGACCCCAGCCGGAACGAGATAGCCGGGACCCCGATCTCGGAAGTCGTGTTCGATTACAGCGCGGTCCGTGAGAAGATCTTGGCCGCCAAGGCCAAGAAGGGATGAAGCGTAGTTTCAGCGCAAGGTGGTAGCCCGCTCTTGCGGGTGCGGCGCCAACAAGCGCCGCATCAGCGCGCGGTGCTCGCAACCATCGAGTTCCGGTTGCCCGCAACCAGCGATTTCCGCGCCGTGTCGATTCGCGCCAGGTCCGAGCGAAGCTGCGGTGTCCGTTTCTTGTTGCCGCTTCCCACCAGCCGTTCCACCGTGCCCATCAATTCGTCCAGGCGCCGCTTGGCTTCCTTCTCGACGGCCGAAAGCGCGCCATTGACGCTCTCTTCCCACTGCCCGGCGAGCCGGCTGAGATTCTGTTCCACCAGGTGCGGGATGGTACGCGCGAAATGGCGGCGAACCACGGACTCGATCGCAAACGCAGGCAGAATGGGCGACAGCACTTCCCAGTTTCGATCGAACACCCGGCCGACTCTTACGTTCGGTGTGCTGGGCTCGATGACGCCGATTTCGGCTTCCGTCGTCCGCAGCGGCACGCCGAACCCCTTCATCGCGCTATCCGACAGGCGGTCTCGAAACTGTTGCAGCACGCGAAACGTCTGTTCCCGCGCCTCGCGCAAAGGCTCCAGGATCGAATCGCGATGGCGGTCGGAAAGCGCCGTAAGCTCGTCGCGCAGGGCGCTCGCCAGCCAGTCTTCGAACGAGCGGCGCATGGTGCTAAGACTCTTGGTCCATTTCGGAAACTCGTTCTCGAAAGATTCGAGCAGCGCGCGCTCCACTTCGCCCTGGTACGTTTCGAGCCGTTGAGCGATGTCGGCCCGCGCTTCCGCCGCGGCATTTTGCGTCAGCAGCCGGATCACCGCCTTCACATCTTCGAGGGCTTCCTTTTCGCCGAACACTTGCTCATTCAGCTCCTGGCGCCCAGGCAGCAGCATTTCAGCCGACTTGAGACTCAGTGTCAGGTAGTCGCTGCATTCCCGCAGGAGAGTGTCCACCTTCCGCATCAGGATGGACTCGCGCTCTTGGGCGAAGTGCTCCAGGGTCCCGCCGGCGAGCTCGGCTTCGAGCGCCTCGCGGAAGCGCTCGAAGCCTGGCTTCGTCGAATATGGGAAGACCTGAGGCTTTCCGGGGAAGTTCCTGGCAAGCTGTGCGCGCACATACCCGACAACTTCCTGGAGCTCCTGTTCGCTGAGGAGGTCGGCTTTGGTGAGCAGCACGGCCACCTTCGGCGTGTAACGGTACAGGCTCTTCAGCAGATCGATGTCGCGCTGGGAAAGCGGCGGATCCACGCTGACCGCCACTAACGCCAGTCCCGCGTGCGGCAGCCACGACAACGAGGTCAGCGTATTGTGAGACAGCGCACTCTCCAGACCCGGCGTATCGACGAACTGCAAGCCGCGAAATCGCCGCAATTCCGGCAGTTCCACGGTGATCATGCTGACTTCCTTGGCGTTCTCCGGGTTTTCCTTCTCGGAAATGTAGCTACCGATACGCGCGAGCGGAATTTCGGGATCGCGGCCATCCCGGTGATGCACGCGCGCCTCTTCGTGATCGCCAAAGCTGATTGCCGTGACCACGGTCGTAACCGGCACGACACCGACCGGCAGGACGTCGCGCCCCAGAAAATGGTTCAGGAAGCTGCTCTTGCCGACCTTGAATCGTCCCAGGACGGCAACGCTGATCTCGGAGCCTCCTGCCAATGCCCGTGCCCTGTCGAGAAGGCCGGACAGCGCGTCCAGGTCGTATCGCTGAGCCACCTCCTCCGCCAGGTTCAGGGTCGTCGCTAGCCATGAGTTGTAAACCATGTTCGTGAATCACTCGCTGGAATCCGCGCTGTGGGTCGCGCCGTTTGCTTCGGGACCAATGCCACGCGTCCCCGAATCACAGCTCCTCACGAGGAGGAGCTACTATTCCCGAGCCAGGACCGAGACGGCTGATGGCGGGCTCCATCACCGAAAGTTTGAACAAGGTATTATAGCGTCTTTTTGTACCGTTTTGACTTCGGATGTGGCGCACGCGCCGCCGCGCGGGACACCCGCGGCACAGGCCGCGCTTCCCCGCTATTTCCCCGCCGCCGCCGCGATCCGCGCGTTCGCCAGCGCTACCGCTTCCAGGGCGGCGGTGGAAGCGTCGCCGGTGGTCGCGGCATACATCTGTTTCTGGGCGAGGTCCAGGTCGGCGCGGGCTTTCGCGACGTCGATGTCTTCGGCGCGCTCGGCCAGGTTGGCCAGCACGCGCACCTGGCCGGTAAGTACTTCCACCAGGCCGCCTTGCACGGCCAGAAAATGGCGCACGCCGCCGGCCGAGTAACTCAGCGCGCCGGCGCCGAGCAGGCTGAGCAGCGGGGCGTGGCCGGGCAGAATGCCCAGGTAACCGTCCTGCCCGGGCACCTGCACGTCGGTGACCCGCTCGCTCACCACCGCGCGCTCGGGCGTGGCCACTTCGAGTTCGATTGCTTCCGCCATCTCAGGCCTTCTTCAGTTCTTCGGCGCGCTCCAAAACCTCTTCGATGGGTCCTTGCATGTAGAACGCCTGTTCGGGCAGGTCGTCGTGCTTGCCCTCGGCGATTTCGCGGAAGCCCTTCACGGTGTCTTCCAGCTTCACGTATTTGCCCTTGAAGCCGGTGAACTGCTCGGCCACGTGGAAGGGCTGGGAGAGGAAGCGCTGAATCTTGCGGGCGCGGGCGACGGTGAGCTTGTCTTCGTCGGAGAGCTCGTCGATGCCCAGGATGGCGATGATGTCCTGCAGGTCCTTGTAGCGCTGCAGAATGCCCTTCACCATTTGGGCGCATGCGTAATGATCCTGGCCGATGATGAGGGGGTCCAGGATGCGCGAGGTGGAAGCCAGCGGATCCACCGCCGGATAAATGCCCAGCGCGGCGATATCGCGCGACAGGTTGGTGGTGGCGTCCAGGTGCGCGAAGGCAGTGGCGGGAGCCGGGTCGGTGTAGTCGTCGGCGGGCACGTAAATGGCCTGCACCGACGTGATCGACCCTTTCTTGGTGGAAGTGATGCGCTCCTGCAATTCGCCCATTTCGGTGGCCAGGTTGGGCTGGTAGCCCACCGCGGAGGGCATGCGGCCGAGCAGCGCCGAAACTTCCGAGCCCGCCTGCGTAAAGCGGAAAATGTTGTCGATGAAGAGCAGCACGTCCTGCCCTTCCTGATCGCGGAAGTACTCGGCCACGGTCAGCCCGGTGAGACCCACCCGCAGCCGCGCGCCGGGCGGCTCGGTCATCTGGCCGTAGATCATGGCGCATTTCGACTTGCGGTAATCCTTGGGATCGATGACGCCGGATTCCTGCATCTCGAGCCACAGGTCGTTGCCTTCTCTCGTGCGCTCGCCCACGCCGGCGAACACCGAAACACCGCCGTGCTTCTGCGCGATGTTGTTGATCAGCTCCATGATGATGACGGTCTTGCCGACTCCGGCGCCGCCGAACAGGCCGATCTTGCCGCCGCGCAAATAGGGCTCGAGCAGGTCGATCACCTTGATGCCGGTCTCGAACATCTCCAGGCGCGTCGACTGGTCCTCAAACGACGGCGAGGGCCGATGGATGGGGAAATAGGTTTTGGCATTCACCGGGCCCATTTCGTCCACCGGCTGGCCGATTACGTTTAGCACGCGCCCCAG
Source organism: Bryobacteraceae bacterium (assembly GCA_049686695.1). Classification (GTDB taxonomy): domain Bacteria; phylum Acidobacteriota; class Terriglobia; order Bryobacterales; family Bryobacteraceae; genus Bog-375. The sequence goes on from JBAVIH010000014.1 coordinate 9,396, forward strand.
CGTTTCAGGACCCACCGGCACTTCCACCGGGTGGCCCAGGCTGATGGCCTGCATGCCGCGCACCAGGCCCTCGGTGGGCTGCAGGGCCACCGTGCGCACGCGGCCTTCGCCGATGTGCTGCTCCACTTCGCAGATGATGTCGATGGGTTGGGGCGCGTCGAATCCCTCGCTGGTGATGCGAATGGCGGTGTAGATGAGGGGAATCTGCCCCTCGGGGAACTCGCAGTCCACCGCCGGCCCGGCCACTTGCACTACTTTTCCGATTATGGTTCCGTCGCTTGCCATAGCTTCCTTTTACCCTGCTGCCGCGGCGCCGCTGACCACCTCGATAATTTCCTTGGTGATGCTGGCCTGGCGTACGCGGTTCAAGAACAGTGTCAACTTGTCGATCATTTCGCCCGCGTTCGAAGTGGCCGCTTCCATGGCGGTCATGCGCGCGGCGTGCTCGGCGGCCGCGGACTCGACCAACGCGCGGAAAAACTCCATTTCCACGTAGCGCGGCAGCAGCACGTCCAGCATCGCGGCCGGCGGCTGCTCGAAGATGTAGTCCACCGCGCCCGACCCTTCGGGCAATTCCACCGGCAGCACCCGCTTCACGGTGAGCTTCTGCGTGGCCACGTTTTTGAACTCGTTGTAGATGACATAGACCGCGTCGATTTCCGCGCGGCGGTACATTTCCATCACCCTGCGCGCGATGATGGCCGTATCGGCGTAGGAGGGCTTGTTGGCCAGGCCGATCGAATCGCCGGTGATCGAAGCGCGGCGTTTGCGGAAGAAATCGCGTCCCTTGCGGCCGATCAACTCCAGCTTGACTTGAGCCTGGGGCCGCTCCCTGATGAAGTGCACCGCGCCCTTGATCAGGTTGGTATTGAAAGCGCCGGCCAGGCCCTTGTCGGCGCTGATCACCAGCAGCAGGACGTTGTGCTCCTCGCGGCGGGCCAGCAGCTCGTTCTGGCCGGCCAGGTCGTCGAGCGCGGCCGCCGCGGCCACGTTGGCCAGCACGCTGCGCAGCATCGCGCCGTACGGGCGCGCCCGCACCACGCGATCCTGCGCGCGGCGCAGCTTGGCCGCCGAGACCATCTTCATGGCCTTGGTGATCTGCTGCGTGTTTTTGACCGAGCGGATGCGCCGCCGGATGTCGATGAGGCTAGGCATGCGCGGGTTCCGCGGTTTTCAAATCGGCCACGAACCGCGCCTTGAACTCTTCCACCGCGGCCTTCAGCTTGCCGCGCAGCTCGTCGTCCAGCGCCTTCTTGGTGCGGATTTCGTTCCACAGCGAGGGGTGCGCGTTATCGATGAAGCGGTAGAGTTCGTCCTCGAATTTGCGGCACTGCTCCACCGGCAGATCGTCCAGGTAGCCCTGCGTGCCGGCGAAGATGATGGCGATCTGCTTTTCCACCGGCAGCGGCTGGTATTGGTTCTGCTTGAGAATCTCCACCAGGTGCTTGCCGCGGTTGAGTTGCGCCAGCGACGCCTTATCCAGATCGCTGCCGAACTGGGCGAATGCCGCCAGGTCCCGGTATTGCGCCAGGTCCAGGCGCATGCTGCCGGCGATCTGCTTCATGGCCTTGATCTGCGCGTTGCCGCCGACGCGGCTGACCGAGATGCCCACGTTGATGGCCGGGCGCACGTTGGAGTTGAACAGGTCGGATTCCAAAAAGATCTGGCCGTCGGTGATGGAGATGACGTTGGTGGGAATGTAAGCGGACACATCGCCGGCCTGGGTCTCGATGAACGGCAGAGCGGTCAGCGAGCCGCCGCCGTGCGCCGCGCTCAGCTTGGCCGCGCGCTCCAGCAGACGGCTGTGCAAATAGAAGACGTCGCCCGGATAGGCTTCGCGTCCCGGCGGCCGCCGCAGCAGCAGCGAGATTTCGCGGTAGGCGGCGGCGTGCTTGGATAGATCGTCGTAGATGCACAGCGCGTGTTTGCCGTTGTCGCGGAAGAATTCGCCCATCGCGCAGCCGGAGAACGGGGCGATATACTGCATCGGCGCCGGGTCCGACGCGGTCGCCGCCACCACGATGGTGTACTCCATGGCGCCGAAATCCGTGAGCGTCTTCACCACCTGGGCCACCGTCGAGCGCTTCTGGCCGATCGCGACATAGATGCAAATCATGTCGCCGCCCTTTTGGTTGATGATGGTGTCGAGCGCGATGGCGGTCTTGCCGGTCTGCCGGTCGCCGATGATCAGCTCGCGCTGCCCGCGGCCGATCGGGATCATGGCGTCGATGGCCTTGAGACCGGTCTGCATCGGCTCCTTCACCGGCTGGCGCGCCACCACGCCGGGCGCCAGGCGCTCCACCGGGTTGAACTGCGAAGTGAGGATGGGGCCCTTGTCGTCGATGGGCTGGCCCAGCGCATCCACCACGCGCCCGATCAGTGCGTCGCCCACCGGCACCGACATGATGCGCCGCGTGCGCTTCACCTCGTCGCCTTCCTTGATCTCCGTGTAGTCGCCCAGCAGCACCGAGCCCACCTGGTCT
>JBAVIH010000015.1:0-4491 GCA_049686695.1 Bryobacteraceae bacterium
CTGTGGCACCCCAAACCGCCGCGCCCGCGGCAGCCGCGGCGTCGCACGCTTCCGAGCCGGAAGGCGAGGCCGCCACCCCCGCCCAGTTGCCCATCCCGAGCATGTTCGAGTACGGGCACGAGCAGAAGCGCTCGTGGGCGTGGCTCAAGGTAGCGCTGGCGGTGGGTTTGGCGCTGGCCGTGGGCGTCGCGGCATATGTCGAGCGGGACGTCTGGCATCCGGCCGCGGCTTCGCCGTTGCACGCGGCGCCGCCCGAAATCGATCCTGCCTCGGTCCGCCTGAACACGGTGGATCTAGCCGGGCAATTGCAGATTCGCTGGGATCCGAACTCGGCGCCCGTGCGGACGGCCACCGGCGCTTCCCTGGAAATCGCGGATGGCGATCCGCCGCTCAACGTCGTCCCGCTGGATGTGCGGCATCTGGCCTCCGGCGTATTCACTTACGCCCGCCGCAACGAGCGGGTGGATGTCACGCTGGCGCTCGATCGGCCCGGTGGAACAAAAGTGCGGCAGGTCACCAGCTTTCTGGGCCAGAAGCCGCCGGCGCCCGCCACGCCGCCGATTGCCGTTCAGCCGGACGCCGCGCAGCTAAAGAAGGAGCGCGAAGAAATGTCGCGGGCCGTAGCCGGCCTGCGAACGCAACTGGACGCCGAACGCGAGCGCAGCCGGAAGCTCGAAAAGCAGCTAGCCGCCGCTCGCGCTCAACTCCGGGAGCAGCAACTCCGCCGCCTGGGCAACCAGGCCCGCCCCCTCGATCGCTAGCCATCCAGGCGCGCCCTTCCTCGCTGGCACTGCACAGACGCTGTGTTATATGTAGCTGTCGAGAGGTGGACTTGTGAGAACGCTTGGCCTGGCTGCGTTGACGCTGTGCGTGTTCGGATCCGGGGCGTTTGCCCAGAAGACGGAGACTGCGGGCTCGTTCTTCAACGTGCGTGCGCTGGGCGCGCTCGGCGATGGCACGACGCTCGATACGGCCGCGATCGCAAAGGCAATTGCGGCGGCCAATGCCGCGGGCGGCGGGACGGTTGTCTTTCCCCCGGGCACTTACCTGAGCGGCACCGTGGAACTGTTGAGCAATGTAACTCTCGAGCTCCAGGCGGGGGCCGTGCTGCAGGCCAGCCCGAATGTTAATGACTACGGCAGTATCTCGGAATACGGGTTCGGCCGGAACTATGGCGTCGACAGTTCGGGTGAAGGGTTTCGCGTGGGACTGATCGTGGCGCGGAAAGCGCATAACATCGCCATCACCGGCCGTGGCACGATCGATGGCAACGGCGACTCCTTCTTCGACCTGAAATCGCTCCACACCGGCGTCGACTTCGACGCCAAGTACACGAGACAAGGCGCGGACTTCGATGCCGCGAAGTTCGGCCTGGAATTCGGGCCCGTGGAGACGCGTCCCGCCGGACGGCCGGGAACCATGATCATCCTTTCCGATTGCCGCAGTATCCTGATCCGCGACGTGACGCTGAGCAACGCGCCGAATTGGACGCTGCACCTGCAAGGATCGGAAGGGGCCACCATCGCCGGCGTCCACATCAACAACGACGTGCTGATTCCCAACAACGACGGAATCGACTGTATGCGATGCAGGCACATACATATCTCGGATTGCGATATCCGGGCGGGCGACGACGATTTTGCGATCGTTTCGAGCGAGGACGTGCATGTCAGTAACTGCTCGCTATTCTCTCTCTCTGCCGCGGTCCGGCTGGAGGACACGAGTTACACCACATTCAGTAACTTGTCGATCCATGCCAATCGGGGTCTCGCCGTCTTCAGTCTCGGTGAGGAGCACACGGCTCATGTGCTGTTTTCCAATATAACGATGGAGACGAGCCTGATTACCGGGCATTGGTGGGGCAAAGGGGAACCGATCTATATCGCAGCCCGGAAAGGCAACGGAAAAGCGGAGGTTCGGGACATTCACTTTACGAATATCACGTTCGAGGCAGAGGGCGGAATGACGATCTACGGAGCGCCCGACAGCATTGTGCGGGATATCTACCTGGAGCAGATCCGGATGCACGTGCGGGCGCCGCAGCAGCGGGCCGCGCAGTCCGTCGGCGGCAACTTCGACCTGCGCTGGACGGCTACCAGCTTGAGCGAGGCGATATTCAAGCACGACATCCCGGCGCTCTATGTCCGCTATGCGGACGGGCTTCGTATTCGCGACTTCGATTTGAGCTGGGGCGACAACCTGCCCGCGTACTTTTCGGGCGCCCTGGAGGCCGAGGATTCGAAGAACGTCGATTACGCGGATTTCAAACCCATTTCGGCCCCCGGTTCGACTGCGCGCCCGGTGTCGATACACTGATGGGGGATGGTTTCGGTGGGGATAGCGGAAGGTTCCCGCCGGCGGTAGACTGGATTCATGGGACGGGATGCCGCAGAGGTGCTAAGAGACGCGCCAGCCCTATCGCCTGAAATTCGCGCCGCGCTGGTCGACTCTTTGATCGGCAGTCTGGATCAAGCGGTCGATGCCGCCGCGGAAGAATCCTGGCGGGAGGAGATCTATCGGCGTCTTCAGCAGATCGACAGCGGAGCCGTTCCTCTCATCCCCTGGGAGGACGCGCGCCGCCGTCTCCGGTCCCGGCTGGAACAGTGAGCAGTCCGTCCGTTCGAATTCACCATCTGCTTTGGAGGAGGCCGAGGCCGTCGACGCCCTGGCTATTGGCGCGAGCGGGTTGAATAATGCCGGCGCGTTTTTCCGCGGACCCGTGGCTGCTACCGCGCCAACCCCACCAGGCCGGCGGCGAACAGGCGATCGTCCACCCGGCCGAGAAGGCGCGCCGCGCGCGGCTTGATGAGCGGCGTGTGGTGGATCGTGGTCAGATACTCCGGTATCGCCCACACATCTTCTTCGGCAGTCATCCAATGGATGGAATCGAAGCGGTGTAAGTTGACGGGGCGCGAGTAATTGCGCAGCGTCTTCTCGCGCCGCAGATTGTAATAGTGCTCGAAGTAAGACATCGCCAACTCGCGCAGGCCGCGATAGACCGGCTCGCGGTAACGCAGTCCGGAGTAATTCGACTTGGCGATAGCGCCCCAACAGCCGTCGCGGCGGAAGATGGCGAGCACGTGATCGTCGTCGCGCACCGCTTCCAGGTCCAGCAGCAGCGGCGGGTAGCCGAGCGTGCGCAACGCCGCGGCGCCGAACAGAGCGCCTTCCATGCAGTGGGCCCTGCGCTCGCGCAGGACGCGCCGCGGGGCGCCACAGGTGGGCCCGTCCGGTTCCTTGTTGTAGGCCACTTCGTGGTCCAGAAAGCGCTGAATCTTCTCCGGCGTGTTGAGGCGGCGGAAAACGGCGCGCTCGGCGGCAAGAAACGCATCGCGGGGCATTGGGCTTAGAGTAACGTGATTCCGCACCGCGCCGCGAGCGCCACCGGCCCGTCCCGGTGGTATCGTATTTCCATGATTCGCGCTTTGATTATCCCGCTGCTCGCGACCGCTATGTTCGCGCAAGCGCCCAACCTGCCCAAGCCGGAGTTGCTCTGGCCCGATGGCGCTCCCGGCGCGCTGGGCAATGCCGATGCCGACAAGCCCTCGCTCACGCCGTACCTGGCGCCCGAAGGCCGCGGAACCGGCTCCGCCATCGTGATCTGTCCGGGCGGCGGTTACCAGCATCTGGCGCTGGACCACGAAGGCACGCAAATCGCGCAGTGGCTCAACTCGATCGGTGTCGCGGCCTTTGTGCTCCAGTATCGCCTGGGCCCGCGCTATCGTCATCCAATCGAACTGGGCGACGCGCAGCGCGCCATCCGCACCGTGCGCGCCAGAGCCGCCGCTTACCGCGTGCTGCCGGACCGCGTCGGCATTATGGGCTTCTCCGCCGGCGGGCACCTGGCGTCAACCGCGGCCACTCATTTCGACGCCGGCAACCCCACCGCCGCGGACCCGATCGACCGCGTTTCCAGCCGCCCCGATTTCGCCGTGCTGGGCTACCCGGTGATTTCCTTCTCGACCGAGTACACGCACCGCGGCTCGCGCGACAATCTGCTGGGGCCGAACCCCGATCCCAAGCTGGTGGAGAGCCTCTCGAACGAACTACAAGTCACTGCCGCCACGCCGCCGACATTCCTCTTCCACACCAGCACGGATACGGTGGTGCCGGCGGAAAACAGCGTGCTCTTTTACCTGGCGCTACGCAAGGCCGGCGTGCCGGCCGAGATGCACATATACGCACAAGGACCGCACGGCGTGGGCCTGGCTGCCACCGACGAAGCTCTCTCCACCTGGCCCGCCCGCCTGGCCGATTGGCTTCGCGTCCGCGGCCTGTTGAACGGAGCGGCGAGATAGGGCCGCAGGCCGCTTGACGCATGGGTTCGCTAGACGGAAGGGGACCTTGCATTCAAAGTCGTTTTCATATATTCAGTCGAGAATCGTGGCGATGAACGGTCTTATCCCGCTATGGAACCTGGAGTGTTTGGACACACTGCGGCCGAGAGGTGTGGATGGAGAAAGATAGGAGTGCGTTGCGGGTGGCCGGGCT
>JBAVIH010000016.1:0-20999 GCA_049686695.1 Bryobacteraceae bacterium
CAGCGCTCCGTTGCTCTTTGACAACCCGACCGCTTTCCATGGAGTGATACCCCATCGAGGCTCCCCGTCGCTCAACGGCCTGCAGGATCGCCGCCTCTCCCACGGCTCAAATCCACTCCAATGCGCAAAGTCCTGTTTCGCGCCATTTCCGAAACCGCTGCTGGTAAGAGCCAGGGCTGGAACTTGTCGTCCGAGGAGGGTAAGATTGTGTGGACAACGATCGGACAGAAGATCGACGCAAGGCGGCTTCGCTTCGACGAGTACGCCGCCATTTCGGATCTGCGCGCCCGCGCACGATCGGCTCCGTGTACACACCAACCATGATTCTGCTGACCGGAGGCACAGGATTCATCGGCCGAGCCGTGCTGCGATTGCTGGCGGCCAGGCCGGACAGTCGCATCGTCGTGGTCAGCCGCCGTCCGCCGCAGGCCCTGCCTTTCGCCGCCGACCCAGTCACCTTCCTGGCCGGCGATGTGAGGCTTCCCCGCCTTGGTCTAGACCAGGCGCGCTACGACGAGCTTCTGAGCACCGTGACCGGCATCATTCACCTGGCCGGCGACATTCGCTTCGAGACGGCGCCTGCCGAGGCGCGGGCCGCCAACGCCACGGGCACCTGGCACATGCTGGAGCTGGCGCGCGGATGCACGCGCCTGCGGCGATTCGCCCACGTGAGCACCGTCTATGTTCACGGTTTGACGGCGGGGACGTTTCGCGAAGAGCCGATTCCGTGCGCCGGGAACTACCTGAACCCCTATCAGCAGACCAAGCACGAGGCCGAGGCCCTGGTCCTCGAGGCCAGCGCCCGGATCCCCGCCGCGATCTACCGGTTGAGCACCGTGGTGGCAGATTCGCCGGCCGGAACAGTCGGACAGTTCAACTACGTCCATCAGCTCATCCGGCACCTGCCGAACAGCCCGCTGCCCGTCATTCCCGGCGACCCCGACACCGGTCTCGACCTGATTGACAACCAGTGGGCCGCGGCCGCCCTCGTCCATCTGTTCGAAAACCGGTTCGTGCCGGGCTCCATCCGGCACATCTGCGCCGGACCGGAAGATTCCATCCCGTTTGGCGAGGCGCTCCGCCGCGGGAAGAAAGTTCTGGAAGCCGGTTCCGGGAACGGCGGGCACGCGATTCGCCTCCCGGAACTGGTCAGCCCAGCCGAGTTCAACGCATTCCTGGCGCATACCGCGGATCGCCGCATGCGGCTGCTGGCTGCCGTGCTCGATACCTTCCTGCCCCTGGTCGCCATGCGGAACGTCTACACCAACGGCTGTGCCACGGCGGACCTGGCCGGCAGCGGAATCGTGCGCATGCCTGTTCGCAACTACTTTGACAAGGTGGTGCGATACTGCGTGGACGCCGATTGGGGCAGGGTCCGATGAGGCTCGCCTGGAAGAACATCCTGAGCGACCGCGCGCGTTCGCTCGCTACCACGCTGGGCATTTCCTTCGCCGTTTTCCTGATGGTCTTCCTCGGGAGCCTGCTGATGGGCTTCCTGCGGGCGGCCTCGAAAGTTGTCGACTCCACCGATGCCGACCTGTGGATCACCGCCCGCGGCGTCACCTGCTTCGATTTCTCCGCCCTGCTGGGCAAGCGCACCGAGGATCTGGCTCACGGAGTCCCCGGCGTGGCCGCCACCAGCCGCCTGATGATCGTGTTCGCCATGTACCGGCGGCCCGATGGGAGCCATCGCATGGTGGCGCTGGTGGGCGCCGACCCCGGCGTGGGCAGCCGGTTTCCCCTGCCGCTCGAGCCCGGCTCGGCGGATGCGATCGAACCCGATACGGCGGTTGTGGACCATAGCGATCTGACCGCCCTCGGCGTTTCCAGCTTCCCGCAGGAGGTGCAGATCAACCGCCGCCGCATCACGCTGCTGGGCTACCGCGATGGCTTCAGTTCGTTCATCGGCTGCCCCTACGTATTCACCAGCTACGACAGCGCGGCGCGCTATGGCCGCGTGCCCGCCGAGGATGGCATGAACGTGCTCGTGCGCGTGGCGCCCGGCTGGCCGCCCGCGACTGTCCGGAAGGCGTTGCAAGCCCGCTTCCCCGAGGCCAGCGTGTGGACCCGCGACGAATTCTCGCGCCAGTCGCGGACCTTCTGGGTGATTCAAACCGGCGCCGGCGGCGGCATCCTGATCGCCGCTCTGCTGGGGTTCCTGATCGGCGCCGTGATCGCTTCCCAACAGATCTACGCCACCACCATGGAAAACATCGAGGAGTTCGCCACGCTGAAAGCCCTCGGCGCATCGCGCTGGTTCGTCGTACGCGTTCTGCTCGCGCAGGCGCTGATATGCGGCGTGGCCGGCTGCATCCCCGGGGTCGGGCTGGCGTTTCCCCTGGTGCACTTGACGCAGCGCTTCATCGCATGGATTTATACTCCATGGTGGCTGCCCCTGGTGATGGTGCCGCCCAGCCTCATCATGTGTTGCGCCGCCGCCGTGCTGTCGGTGCGGGCGGCTTTGAATGTCGATCCGGCGAGGGTGTTCCGTGCCTGACCGCCTGCTGGCCGTGGAGCGCGTGAGCGTCGGTTACCGCAGCCGCGGCATCGAGTCGCGGGCGCTCGAGGACCTCTCCTTGTCCTTCGCGCCGGGCACGCTGACCCTGGTCATGGGTCCCTCAGGCAGCGGCAAGACCACGCTATTGAGCGTCCTGGGCTGCCTGCTCACTCCGGACTCGGGTTCGGTTTTCCTCTGCGGGCAGGAGGTAACCCGCCTGAGCGGGGCCGCCCGCACCCGCCTCCGGCGGCAGCGAATCGGATTCGTCTTTCAGGCGTTTCGTCTATTTCATGCGCTGACCGCGCTGGAGAACGTGACTCTGATGGGAGACATCGACGGGAGCGGACGGAGCGAGGAGCGCGCCCGCGCTCTGCTGGCGGAACTCGGGCTCAAGGACAAGGCCCATCTCAAGCCCAACGCTCTCAGCGGAGGCGAGAACCAGCGCGTGGCGATCGCCCGCGTGCTGATGCGCAACCCGGACTTCGTGCTTGCCGACGAGCCCACCGCATCGCTCGACTGGCGCTCCGGGCGGCAGATCTCGGAGACTCTCGGCGCCGTCGCGGAAGCACGCGGACGAACCGTGGTGGTAGTCTCTCACGATCCGCGTTGGCAGGCTTTCGCTCACCGGGTGGTGACTTTGGAGGATGGGCGATCGACGGGCGATACTCGGGGAGGGCGCGCATGAACAACCGGTTGGCAGTGGCGGCGGCGCTGATCCTGGCGCTGGCGGGATGTTCCTCGGTGGCGCCTCAGACCGCGGTGGCGGTGCGGCCGGATCCGGGGCCGCGGATCGCCCTCGCGTGTTCCGGCCGCGTCGAGGGCCGCGGCGAAACCGTCGAGGTGGGCGCGGCGGCGGACGGCATCGTCACCTCGATTCGGGTGGTGGAAGGACAAACCGTTCCCCGCGGCGCTCTGCTCGCCGAGATTGGCTGCGGCGATCTGACGGCCAGCCTCCAGGAAACCGAGGCCGAAGCGGAGAGCGCCCGCCAGTCCAAACTGCGCCTGGTGCGCGGTAGCCGGGAGGAAGAGCGGCTCGCCGCCGAACAGCGCACCTCCGCGGCTCGAGCCGTCCTCGAAGAAACCTCTGTCGCGCTCCGCCGCGCGAAAACGCTGGCCGCGCAAGACGACATCCCGATGGCCAGCCTCGATCGGGCGCAACGCGATTCCAATGTGGCCCAGGCCAGGCTGAATGAGGCCATTCGGAACGAGGAACTGGCCAAGGCGCCCCCCCTTCCCGAGGAACTCGCACGCGCCGACGCGCAGATCCGGGCCGTCGAACAGCGCGGGCAGACCATTCGCGAAAAGCTGGCCAAGTGCCAGGTGACGGCGCCCATCGGCGGCACCGTTCTCCGCGTGTTGCTGAAGCCCGGCGAGAGCTTCTCCACGTTTACGCCGCGTCCGTTGCTGGAGATGGCCGACCTGACCCTGCGCCGCGTTCGTGCCGAAGTGGATGAGCGCGATGTCGGCAAAGTCCGCCTCGGCCAGCGGGCGCTCGTGTTTCCGGAAGGCCAGCGCGAACGGACCTACGCAGGCTCGGTGCAGACTTTGTACAAGGTGATGGGCCGGCGGCACACCCTTACCGGCGACCCGGCTGAAAAGGCCGACCACGACGTACTCGAGACCATGGTCCTCCTCGACAAGTCCGGCAACGATTTGCCGGTGGGCCTGCGAGTGGTGGTCCGGTTCCTCGAACCGGAGACCCATCCAACCGGCAAGTAAGTTGACCTAAACACACTAGCCCGCGAATGATCGTCACTCGAAATCCCACAGGCGGAATCGCGGCGATTGGAATCGATGCTGGCGTCTTCGATCGCTATCCGCTAACATTTTGTTCGAGGGTCAAACATGATTTTTGCGTCGCGCTCGAAGCAAGTAGTATCGACGGTCGCCGCATCGGCCGTTCTGGCGGTCCTCGGCTGTCCAATGGCCACGGCACAGCAAACTCGCAGCCCGTCCGCAGGCGCGCCCACTCCGCCCGCGAACGGCTGCGCGTCGCCGATGAGCTGGACAGCGGAGCAAGACCATCGGAACATGATGGATCAACTGGGCATCAAGGCCCTCCGTCCAGGGCCGAGCGGGAACGAGAAAGATCCCAATCACGCCAACTACGATGAGTCGAAGGCCAATCCGTTTCCGGATCTGCCCGACGCGCTCACCTTGAAGAGCGGGCGGAAAGTTACGACGGCAAGCCAGTGGTGGCATGTGCGACGCCCGGAGATTGTGGAAGACTTCGAGCGCGAAGTGGTGGGCCGCATCCCGCCGACCGTGCCCAAAGTGAGCTGGGCCGTGACCAGCACGGCGAATTCGAAAACCGGTGTTTACCCCGTTGTCGAAAAGCATCTGGTCGGGCACGTGGATAACTCTTTGTGCCCGTCGATCGGTGTAGATATCGATATGACGCTGGTGACGCCGGCCAATGCGAAGGGTCGCGTGCCCGTGATGGTGATGTTCGGCAGCGCAGCGTTTCTGAAGCGGATGGCGGACATGTTCGCCAGCAGGCCCGAATTGAAGGCGATGCTGGGCACCGATCCGCCGGCGATGGAACAACTGATCGCCGGAGGATGGGGTTATGCACTTCTTGACCCGGGCAGCATTCAACCGGACAACGGCGCAGGCCTCACGAGGGGAATCATCGGTCTGAGCAATCAAGGACAGGCACGAAAGCCGGATGATTGGGGCGCGCTGCGGGCGTGGGGGTGGGGCGCTTCCCGCGCTCTCGACTACCTGGAAACCGATAGGGTGGTGGACGCGCAGCGCGTCGGCATCGAAGGTGTTTCCCGCTTCGGGAAGGCCGCGCTGGTGACCATGGCGTTCGACTCTCGCTTCGCGGTGGTGCTGGTGGGTTCCTCCGGGGAGGGCGGCGCCAAACCGCACAGGCGCAATTTCGGTGAGGAGGTGGAGAATCTCACGGGGTCCGGCGGGTACCACTGGATGGCCGGCAACTTTCTGAAGTACGGTGCGGCCGAGGCTTCCTTTGGAAGCAGGAATGCCGGCGACTTGCCGGTCGACTCGAACGAGTTGATTGCGCTGTGCGCACCGCGGCTGACCTTCATCAGCTATGGAATCCCCGAGAAGGGGGATGCAAAATGGCTGGACCAGGAGGGCAGCTTCATGGCAACCGTGGCTGCCGGTCCGGTCTTCCGGCTATTGGGTGCGAAGGATCCGGGCGTGACGGAAGACTATCGCACCGCGAAGATGCCGCCGGTCAACAAGGGGCTTCTCGATGGCCAACTCGCGTGGCGGCAGCATGACGCCGGTCACACCGATGCCCCTAACTGGAAGTACTTCATTCCCTGGGCGGACAAATTCCTCAATTACCACGCGGAGCCCTGGGAATTTCCGGCCGACCAGCCGGTGTTTCGGACCGATCCGAACTCCCTGGCCGCTCATTCCCAGCTACTCGCGAAGGCGAAGCAGGGCGGGATCGACGTCTACTTCGAAGGTGACTCGATCACACGACGGTGGGGCGCGACCGACTACCCCGACCTGCTCGCCAACTGGAAACAGAACTTCTTCGGCTGGAACGCGGCTGATTTCGGATGGGGCGCCGATCAGACGCAGAACATCCTCTGGCGTTTGGAGAACGGTGAGTTGGACGGAGTCAACCCAAAAGTCGTCGTTCTGCTCGCCGGCACGAACAACGTCGGCGATCCGTCGTTCCAGGGGGACGCCGACTCAAAGGCGGAGGATGTCACGCGCGGTCTTCAGGAGATTGTGCGCGTGATCCAAACCAAGGCGCCGGCGGCGACGATCATTGTTATGGGAATCTTCCCGAGAAACGACAACATGGCGCTGATGCCCGTCATCGACAGGATCAACGGCAATCTATCCAGGTTCGCCGACGGCCGAAAAATCAGGTGCCTGAACATCAATGGCAAACTCGCCGGCGGCGATGGAAGGCTGCTCGACGGGATGATGAACGCGAAAGACAGGCTTCATCCGACCCTGAAGGCGTATCAAGTCTGGGCAGATGCGCTGAAAACGGTCCTGACGGAATTGCTGGGGCCGCCCGCCGCCGTGGATCATGCTCCACCCCCGACAGGCGATCCCGGAGAGAAACGCTGAAGAACGTGAATTCTGAACGAACGATCGACGAATGGCAGGCGATGAAAATGGTGCGCAGCTACATTTCTGTTTTGTCCTTTCTGATCCTCACTTCCGCCGGCGGAATTCAGGCTTCCGATCTGCCCCGCGTTCGCACAGAGAACGGCGCCGGACAACTCGTGGTTCACGGCAAGCCCTTTCTCATCCGTGGAGGCGAGCTTGGCAACTCTTCGGCCGGGACGCCGGAGCGTGCCGACGCCATTCTGCCCGAGTTGGCACGGATGCATCTCAATACGGTGCTGATGCCGGTGGCGTGGGAACAGGTGGAGAGCAAAGAGGGAGTTTTCGATTTCAGCATCCTGGACCACTGGATCGACGTCGCGCGCCAGCAGGATCTTCATCTCGTGCTGTTGTGGTTCGGAAGTTGGAAGAACGCGTTGTCCGAATACGCCCCGGACTGGGTCAAGGCCGACACCGGCCGCTTTCCACGGGCGCAGTCGACGCATGGCGCGCCGCTTGAGATCCTCTCCACTTTTGGAACGGAGACACTCCGCCTTGACAGTCGCGCCTTTGCCGCCGTAATGGCGCATCTGCGCGAGAAGGACCAGGAGCGGCTGACGGTGCTGATGGCGCAGATCGAGAACGAAATGGGATATCTTGGCCCCGGAAGAGACCGGTCCCCGGAAGCGAACCGCCAATTCGAGGCGGCGGTTTCTTCGGAACTCATGCGTGGATTGATGGCCAGAAAGGCGGAGTTTTCGCCGGAACTGGCAGCTCACTTCAACCCGCAGGGCCGTACCTGGCGCGAAGTATTCGGAGAAGCCGCCAACGAAGTCTTCATCGCCTGGCGATACGCAACCTGGGTCGAGTCGGTCGCACAGGCGGGAAAGAGGGAATACGCCTTGCCGATGTACGTGAACGCACAGCTCCCATCCCTCATGGAACGGCCCGGCGAGTATCCAAGCGGAGGGCCGCATCCGTACTATCTCGCGGTGTATCGCGCCGCGGCGCCCGCCATCGATTTCTACTCTCCCGATATCTATTGGCCCGAATTCGAGTATTGGGTGAAAAGATACGAGATCCCGGGCAACCCGATATTCATTCCAGAAGCGAAAATCGACAGCGCCCCGTACAACGCACTGTATGCGTACGGGGCTGCCAAAGCGTTCGGGTTTTGTCCATTCGGCATTGAAAGTCTGCACCCGCCGGCCAATCCGACTGACGGCGGACCGGCCATCATGCAAGTGTACGCGGCAATCTCCAGCCTGGAGGACATGCTCCCATCGGCGCAGCGCGCCGGACGCACACGAGGAGTTGTGCTGCATGCGAACAGCCCACGCGCCACGCAGTCAGTGGCGCTCGGCGGATATGTGTTCGAGGCATCGTTATCGCGGGCCTGGTCGACAGGCGCCCTGCTCGAAAACGACGGGGGCATGCTGCTGATCGAGTCCCAGCCTGGCGAGTTTCTTGTCGTTGGCAGCGGCCTTACCATGAAGATGAGCAGGGACCCCGACACCGATACCCGAATCGCCGGTATCGCGAGCATTGAAGAAGTTTCGAGGTCAGGCTCGGAATGGGTTGTTTCCGCCAGGCTGAACGGCGACCAGAGCAACCAGGGAAGACAGTTGACCATGGACCCGCGGGAGATTCGAACCTATCGGGTGCGGTTGTACAGTGCGTGTCAATAACTGCGAGTTCCGGCGCGGCGGCGGGAGAGAATCGACGGAACCAGCGCAACTCCCGATGTGTCGGCCGGATGCCGATTTGCGACCACAGGCACACTGTTTCGGAGATCCACGCACGTTTCTCTTGTGTTCCGCCCTCTCCTGTGGAATATTCGTAGTGTAACTGGGAGATTCCCTTTGTTTCTTCGCTCACGAACGCCTCCGGTTGGTGGAGTACGTCCGCGAGCGCGACAAAACCCGCCAGCGCGTCGTTCTCCACGCCGGCCGCAAAGACCTTCCGGCCTGGCCGAAGTAGGGCTGCCCCCAGCGCCCTTCTCGATTCCAGACCGCCCCGGACCGCCGGGTTTGACAAGGACTACTGATGGCGCAAACGGGTACGCAAGGCGCTGACAAAGAACAGTCGCAACGTTCGGCTGCACAGGAGGAAAGCGACTTCTCGTGTTTGCGCGACCTGCCCCTTCCCTTGAGAGAGCAACTCGATGCCCTCGGTTTCAGCCGGCCTCTGTCCCGGTTGATCGAGAGCGAGCGGCGATTCCGGGACCTTTTCGAGCAAGGACCGGTAGCCTACCACGAGTTGGACCGGGAAGGGAACGTGCGCTGGGTCAATCAGGCTGAATGCGAGCTTTTGGGGGTTGAAGCCAGCGCGATGCTCGGCAGACCCATCTTTGAATTCGTTTCGCGAGGCGCGCCATCCGAAAGCCAGGAGGTTTTCCAGCGGAAGTTGTCGGGGCAGCAGGCGCTCACTCCCTTCCCGCGCGACCACATTCGCAGCGATGGCCGTCACCTGACTCTCGAGATTCACGAGGCGCTGATTCGGAACGCCCAGGGCGAGGCGACTGGCATGCGGTCCGTCATACTCGACGTAACCAGGCGCAAGGAGATTGAGGAGGCGTTGCGCCAGGGGGAGGAAACTCTTCGATCGGTGTGTGCCAGTTCCCTGGACGCCCTCGTCATGATCGACGGCCATGGCCGCGCCCTCCTTTGGAACCCGGCGGCCGAACGGATGTTCGGTTACACTGCGGCTGAGATGATGGGCCAACCGATTCACGATCTGTTGGCCCCCGCCGCTCTCCGGCAGCGCTTTGAGGAGAGCTTTCCCGCCTTTCAGAAAACCGGACAAGGGGCGGCCATCGGCACCATGCAGGAGTTGACCGCACGGCGAAAGGACGGAAGCGAGTTCCCGATTGACCTCTCGTTGGCTGCCGTCCAAAAGGGAGAGGAATGGCGTGCGGTCGGGGTCATCCGCGACATGACGGGCCGCAAGCGGGCGGAAGAGGCGTTGCGCGAGAGCCGGGAGAGTTTTCGGAGGGTCGTGGAAAACGCGCCGGAGGCCATCTTCGTGGCGACGCGCGGCCACTTCCGGTACCTGAATCCGGCGGCGCTCCGGTTGTTTGGCGTCGCGTCGGAGTCCGAACTCCTCGGCAAGTCGGTCTTAGATGCCGTGCACCCGGATTCTCGCCCCGCCATGGCTGAAGGAATCCGGCAGATCCAGGAACTGGGGGTGCACTTACCCCCGTTTGCGCAGCGATACCTCAGGCCCGACGGCACGGTCATCGACGTCGAGGGGTACGCTGTACCCTTCCTGTACGAGGGCGAAAAGGGAGGCCTCATGTTCGCCCGCGATATCACCGAACGGAAACGGGCGGAAGAGGATTTGCGGGCGAACGAAGACCTTTTGTCCGAATCGCAGCGTATTGCCCATCTCGGCAGTTGGGACTGGAGGCTGCAAGGCGACACGGGCGTGACGGTGTGGACGCCCGAAACGTATCGTCTCTTTGGGGTCTCGCCGGAGACCTTTGCGCTGTCTAACGAGACGTTTGTGACTTTGATTCACCCGGACGACCGTGCTTCCATGCAAGTATGGATGAGCGACTGTATGGCAGGGCTGGCGCCGCCCGACCTGGAGTTTCGCGTCAACCTGCCGGACGGCAGCGTCCGCTATCTCAACGGTCGCGGGCATCTGGTGTCGCAGGATGCGGAGGGCAAAGCGACCCGCATGGTTGGCGTGGCTCTGGACATCACCGAGCGCAAACTGGCCGAGCAGGCATTGCTCCGGCGAACCGAGGAACTCAAGCGCTCCAACACCGAGCTGGAGCAGTTCGCCTATGTGGCCTCGCACGATCTCCAGGAGCCGTTGCGGATGGTCTCCAGCTACATGCAGCTTCTTTCGCGGAGATACAAGGGAAAGCTGGATTCGAATGCCGACGAATTCATCGGTTTTGCGGTGGACGGGGCAAAGAGAATGCAGCAACTGATCAACGACATGCTGGCGTTCTCGAGGGTCGCCACGACGGGCCGCGATTTCAAACCGGTCGCGGCAGACGCCGCTTTGAAGCAGGCGCTCTCGAACCTGAAGGCTGCCGTCGAAGAGAGCCAAGCGAACGTGACATTCGATCCTCTACCGGTAGTGAGCGCGGACTCGGGACAACTGACGCAACTGTTTCAGAACCTGATTGGGAATGCCATCAAGTTCCGGCGCCGGGAGCCGCCGCGGATTCATGTGTCGGCGGAACGGCGCGCGAAGGAATGGGTGTTCTCCGTCCGGGACAACGGCATCGGGATCGAGCCGCAGCATCTGGACCGCATCTTCGTGATTTTCCAGCGCCTCCACACGGCTGCGGAATTCCCGGGCACCGGGATCGGCCTCGCGATCAGCAAGAAGATCGCCGAGCGTCACGGCGGCCACCTGTGGGTGACTTCGGAACCGGGCGCAGGATCGGTTTTTTATTTCAGCATTCCGGTTCAGGGCCAATGACGCCTGAAATGCAGACTAGACCGGTCGAGCTCCTGTTGGTGGAGGACAACCCCGGCGATGTACGCCTGACCATCGAAGCCTTGAAAGAAGGGAGAGTGATCAACAACCTGATCGTGGTCAAAGACGGCCAGGAAGCCATTGCGGTCCTGCGGCGGCAGGGTCAATACGCCAAAGCGGCGCGTCCCGACCTGATTCTGCTCGATCTGAATCTTCCCCGGAAAGGCGGACTGGAGGTGCTGGCGGAGATCAAGGAGGACCCCGACCTCAAACCGATTCCCGTAGTCGTGCTGACTACATCGCGAGCGGTACAGGACGTTCTTCGCGCTTATGAACTGCATGCCAACTGCTACATCGTGAAGCCGGTGGATCTGGACCAGTTCATGAACGTCGTGCAGGCTATCAAGAGCTTCTGGCTGGGTGTGGTCCTGCTTCCGCCGTACTGCGAACGACCTTCGGCGAAGCCCGCCGATTCACGGAAAATCCCGCGCGCGGCACGCGCCTGAGTGGCGCCGGGCGAGCTGCCATGGAACTGGGAGTAAATGAGGGAAAGGACGCCAAATGGCTTGACAGCCTGGGAAAGCTCCGGTTTGGCACGCCGACACGAGCCTCTTATTCCCGATTGTGTCGACGGGCTTCTGGCGGCAAGGTCATGAGCGGCTGAACGCGTTCACCATATCGCACCGAGCGGTCTGGCGCCGGCATTCGCCAATCGCCGAGCAGCTCGGTTTCGCACACCGGAGACCTTCACGCCGCTCGATCATGGTTCGCGCGCGGAAATGCCGGGTTTTCACGGCTGAAATGGTCGATCGAAGCCTTTGAGCCGTTTCTCGCGTGCTGAGTTCCTCGAGATCGCGGAGGATTAGAGCCTGACTATACCTTACTGGGAGTTCGACAATCGCGTTCCGAACCGCCTGTATTGTCTCATTGCGGACAAGAGCCCGGTGCGGCGAGTCATCTGCGGAACTGACGACATCGAGATCGCCAAGTACGATACACGCCGGTCTGCGCCGCCCGTTGCGGTATGACTGAAATCCCTCATTGATCGCCACGCGAGTCATTCAGGTGCGGAAGCTCGATTCCGAGCGATATGTCGAGAGACGACGCCAGACTTTCAACATGACCTCTTGAAAAAGACCCTCCGTATCGGTTACGTTCCGCACCAGAGAGCTGAGGCGCCTTTTCACCCCGGCGCTAGCACAAATGGAACTGCCTTCGATGACGTGGCGGGTGTGGACGAAGCCGAAGGCGAACTGTACACTCAGCCGCATCATGCTGCCCGCCGCTCGTTTGCGCACGGTGACGCCAGATACGTCGCTAAAAGACGCGCTCGGACTGATGACAACTAATGACCTGAACCAACTGCCCGTGCTTGCGGATGGCCGCCTGCGTGGCACAGTCTCGCGCGGCCAGGTACTTCAGTTGTTTCAGACCCGCGCAGAATTGCAGGCATAAGCATGACGTCTTCGGCTTTCCTGTTTCATCGCCACAACAGCTAACGGTGACGAATACCGGAGGCTCTCCGTGGTATATTTCGGTGGGTCCGGTCGTAGATAACGGAACGAAGGAGGATCCTTGAAGTTCGGTGTACTGGCACTCGACTACGATGGTACCATCGCCCGCGATGGAGTGCTCGATTCGGATGTAAGGGCCTCTATCGCAGAGGCGCGCGGGCGCGGAATCATAGTCGTCATCGTGACGGGCCGCATTCTCCCGGACCTGAAGCGGGCAGCGGGAGATCTTCAGTTCGTTGACGCCGTCGTGGCGGAAAACGGGGCATTGCTGGCCTTTCCGAACGGCCATTCCTGGTTGATCGGCCATCCTCCGCCGCCAGCGTTCCTCGATGAGCTCCGTCGCCGCGCGATTGATTTCGCCTCCGGCCAGTGCATAGTGGAGGCGGACGCGGCATTGGCTCCCCGGATCCTGGCTGTGATCCGCGAACTCGAGCTGCCTCTCGTGCTCTTGTTCAACCGCAGCCGTCTCATGGTGCTTCCGCAGGGGATTAGCAAGGCCACGGGGCTTCGCCAAGCCCTCACTGCGCTGCGCCTGTCAGCTCACAACGCCATCGCTATCGGCGATGCGGAGAACGACAACGAGCTTCTCGCGGCTTGCGAGATCGGTGTAGCAGTCGGCTGGGGAAGTCCGGCTCTGCAGAGGATTGCGGCGGAGGTCGTGCGCGGAGATGGTCCGGGCGCCCTCGCCCCATACATTCGGCAGGCCTCAAAAACCATGCGGCTGCCTCCAGATCGGGTTGGCAGGGACAAGATCGTCCTGGGCGTGACCGAGAGCGGCGAGCCCCTCGGATTCGCGATTCGCGGCCGCAACGTCCTCATTGCGGGTGATCCACGTTCCGGAAAATCCTGGGTCACGGGGCTCTTCTGCGAACAGCTCATGTTGCATGATTACTGCACGTGTGTGATCGACCCGGAAGGCGACTATGAGCAACTGGAAGCCCTACCGCGGGTCGTCGCATGGGGAGGCACCGACCCGCTGCCATCACTGCCGGACCTCGCCCGGATGCTGAGGCACCCAGACATGAGTGTGGTCATCAACCTTTCCCACGCGCAATACAAGGAAAAAGTCGATTATCTGAAATCGCTCCTGCCCATGCTCGCCTCTCTCAGGAGAAGCACGGGCCTGCCGCACAGGATCGTCATCGATGAAGCTCACTACTTTCTCTACGATTCGAACGTCCGGGAGTTGCTGGACCTCGACCTGGGCGCGTACACGCTTGTCACTTACCGGCCCTCCGATCTTCACCCCGATGTTCGCAGAGCCATGGAAGTCGTGTGCGCAACGCGCATCACGGATCCCCAAGAGGCCCGAGCGATGCAGACTATGTTTGGCAACGGCACCGGCGATTGGAGCGGTACGCTTGCGGGATTGGCCGATGGCGAAGCAGCGCTTTTGCCAGGCGCGCAAGAAGCACTGGGGAAGTTGCAGCGCTGCTCCTTGAGACCGCGCTTAACCGCCCACGTCCGTCACAGGTCCAAGTATCTCGATGTACCGATACAGGGTGGGCATGAGTTCGTGTTCACGGCAGACGGCAAGCCGGTTGGGCCGACGAGCAAAACACTACAAGAGTTCGTCTCGTCGCTGGGAAGTGTTTCCACTGAGGTGCTGGACGGCCACGTGCGTCGAGGGGATTTCTCTCGATGGATTGCGGAGGTGTTCCACGATCATCCTCTCGCGTCGGATGTTCGCAAAGTAGAGCAGCGATATCGCCTCGGGTACGTCGAGAACGTGCAAGGCGAACTGATAAGGGCGATTCACGAACGGTATGAAGTCGAATCCGAGCTGGCCTTGTAAGACGGCAGCCGAATCGTGTTAACGCCACCGCAACGTGGCGGCATCAGGGTGAGGCAAAGAAGACTTTGCCGCGCTTCGATATCCGTTCGCGCTCCGACTGCCAGACGCGGCGCCCTCTTCGATCTCAAGCAGGTGATCCGGTGTCAGCCGCCCAATTGTGTGCAGGGGGCACGGCTCGCTCGTCGATGATAGCGAGTTTCCGCATCCGGTACATGAGTGTCGACCGCTTAAGGCCGAGGCGCGCGGCCGCGCCGTGCGGTCCGGCGATTACCCAATTGGTGGCTTGAACGGCTTTCAGAATGTGTTCGCGCTCGCATTCTTTCATCGTGGCCGGTTCGGAGACGCTTCTTCTGTTGAGTAGTTCCGATACCGGTGGATTCAAGACGCAGTCAGCGGTCAGAATGACCGAGCGTTCGATGAAGTTCTGGAGTTCGCGGATATTTCCAGGCCAATCATACTGAACCAGCGCCTCCATGGCTTCCGAGGGAATCTTGTCGATATGCTTGTTCATCCGCTGAGCAAAGGCGCTCACGAAATGCGCCACCAGCAACGGAATGTCATCGCGCCGATCGCGCAGGGGTGGGATGAACACGGGAAACACTTTCAGCCGGTAGTAAAGGTCGCTTCGGAACCGCTTTTCGAGAACCATACGATCGAGATCCTGATTCGTGGCGGCCACGACCCGCACGCTGACGTGCTGCGTGCATGTGCTCCCGAGTCTTTGAAACTCCTGCTCCTGCAAGACTCGCAATAGCTTGGCCTGCATCTCGAGCGGCATATCGCCGATCTCATCCAAGAACAGGGTACCTCGGTCGGCCGCCTCGAAACGCCCGATTCTTCGCGTTGCGGCCCCTGTGAAGGCGCCTTTTTCGTGTCCGAATATCTCACTCTCAATCAGCTCGCGAGGAATGGCGGCGCAGTTCATTTGCACGAAGGCGCCCGCCCGCTCCTTGCCAGTACCGGTTTCTCCTTCGATAAGAACTGCAGGGTCGGTCGGGGCCACGATTTGAAGTTGGTCCAGCACTTTGCTCAGCGCCGCACTCGATCCCACGATGCCTTCAAAACCGTCTCGCTTCGTGGTCGCGGAGTGATCCGGCGCAACGAGCGGCTGGAGAGCCAGGCGGTTTCTCCTGCTTGTAGCAATTACGGGGCCAATTACGATGAGCACATGACAACTGCGTCCGTGACTGCCATGGCAGAATCAGCTCCCCGAACTTCACTGATTGAGCGAACTCTTCCGTGTTTCCGTTACGGCAGCCCTCCGACTGAGCCAATGCGACGCGACCGGAGCGCCCTACTTCGCCTCTCTGCTTCTTGCGGTGGCCTCGGCGCCGCTCGGGGTCATTCCTCGCTCAGCGTTGTCCCGCATTGCGGCCGAGAAGGAGGCGCTTCCCGAACTCCACGAGCACCAGATACACCGACGTTGCTGCCGCCACATATAGGAAGTAGCTTCCCGGCAGCGGCGCGAAGCCTAATGGGCCCGCCAGCGGACTGAATGGCAGTAGAATGCCCGCCGCGACGATGATCAGTGTAGTTGCCGTCAGCGGCCAGCTCGGGCGGCTCCGCAGCGGATTGTGTGAAGTGCGAATGACGAAAAGCACCAGCGTTTGCGTCGCCAACGACTCGATGAACCAACCCGTATGAAAAAACACTTGATTTGCGTGGAAGAAATGCAGCAGCACGTAGAAAGTCAGAAAATCGAAAATCGAGCTGATCGGCCCGATGAATACCATGAAGTTCCGGATCAGACTAATGTCCCAATGCTGTGGCTTTCGGAGGTACTCGTCGTCGACATTGTCGGTTGGGATGGTGAGTTGCGACAGGTCATACATGAAGTTATTCAACAGGATTTGCGTGGGCAGCATGGGGAGGAACGGGAGAAATACGGAAGCACCCGCCATGCTGAACATATTGCCAAAGTTCGAACTGGTGCCCATCAGCAGATACTTCATGACGTTTCCAAAGGCCTTGCGTCCTTCGATGATGCCGCTATGGAGAACGCCGAGGCCGGGCTCGACGAGAATGATGTCAGCGGCTTCGCGGGCGACGTCCACGGCGGACGAGACGGAAATGCCCACGTCGGCAGCATGAAGCGACGGCGCATCGTTGATTCCGTCTCCCATGAATCCAACGACGTGGCTGCGATGTTTGAGCGCAAGGATAATGCGGTTTTTCTGCGCCGGCGACACTCGTGCGAAAACGGTAGTGGCCTCAGCGACGTGCTCCAACGCGGCGTCGGTCATACGTTCGAGTTCATCGCCAAGGACGATCTTGCCAGGATCGAGCCCAACCTGGCTGCAAACGTGGGCGGTGACGAGGTCACCGTCGCCCGTGATGATCTTCACTTCCACACCGTCCCGCCGCAGCGCGGCCAACGCCTCGGCGGCATCCGGCAGAGCCGGGTCGGAAAAGGCCAGGAAACCTGCGAGGATGAGGTTTGTTTCGTCCTCGGCAGAATAATTGGGGCGACCTTCGACTTCGGCGTAGGCAACAGCGAGCGCACGAAATCCCTGCCGGCTCAGCCCTTCGTATGTCTGCCGGCAGCGCTCGAGCGTGGCCGCATCCAAAAGAACCGTGCGGCCGTCGGATTCATAAGAGACCGAGCGTGCCAGGATTCCCTCCGGCGCGCCCTTGGTGATCAAAAGCCGGTGTGACTGCCGCTCCACCACGATGGAGAGCCGGCGGCGCTCGAAGTCGTATGGAATCTCGTCCCGCTTTTCATAGCCCGCCGCCTCTGCCGGCTCAGGGCTTTGCAGAATGGCCATGTCGAGCGGACTTCGAATTCCCGTTTCGAACTTGCTGTTGAGATAGGCCAGCGTCAATACCCGTTGCGACGGATTCCCAAAGGGATCGAGAGGGCGGTCGAGGATCATGTTGCCGCTGGTGAGCGTCCCGGTCTTGTCGCTGCACAGGATATCGATGCTGCCGAAATTCTGAATCGCGGAGAGGTGTTTGACGATGACCTTTTTCCGAGCCATTGCCCTCGCGCCCTTGGAGAGCGTCACGGAGACAATCATGGGAAGAAACTCAGGGGTTAAGCCAACCGCTAATGAAACTGCAAACAGGAGCGACTGCAAAGGGTCGCGGTGCTTGGCCACACTCGCCACGACCAGAAAGAGGACCAGGAGAAGGACGGTCCTAGTAAGAAGGAGACTGAAATCCTTCAGACCGCGGTCAAACGCGTTCTGCTCGGGGCGCGAGGCGAGCCGGGCGGCGATGTCGCCGAAAGCGGTTTTGCCACCGGTAGCGACGACCAGAGCGCTCGCGGTTCCGCTGACGACGGAGGTACCCAGGAAGACCATGTTCTCCGCATCGGGCCGGGTGGAGACCGCCTCGCCCCGCGCCTGCTTCTCAACGGGCAGCGATTCGCCCGTCAATGCAGCCTGCTGAATGTACAGATCGCGAGACTCCAGAAGGCGCGCATCGGCAGGGACCAGGTCTCCGGCCGACAGCCGCACCACGTCACCGGGCACCACGTCGCTCCGCCGAATTTCCTGCCACTTCCCATCGCGCAGAGCGGTGGCGGTTGGTGCGACGCGTTCCCGCAACTGCTGGACGGCCAGCTGCGATTTGTAGGTCTGGCTGTAATCGAGCGCGGTGCTGAGCAGGACGATGGTGAAGATGATTCCCGCGTCCGTCGGTTCGCCGAGAAAGGCGGAAAGGCCGGCAGCGATCAGTAATATCAACACCAGTGGATTCAAAAACAGGCGCAGAAAATCGAGGACTGGTGAGTGGCGCTTGCGAGGAGTTGGATCATTGGGACCCAGCCGCTCGAGCCGGGCCGCGGCTTCCTCGGAGGTCAATCCAATGGCTGCCGCGGGAGAGCTCGACGTCTGCACGGCTGGCTGGGCCAAGTTCTGAGTGCTCATCGCGTCACCTCATGGTAAGGAGTTGCTGGTCCAAGCTCCGATCAATGCTTCTTTCGACAGCATGACTCATTTCCACGACCACCGAGTTCACGCTACGCGTTTCGACTCCCAGTGTCTCGTCTGCATCGCCAGTCCACACTGTCGCGCCGGTTCGCAGATCGATCAGCTCGGCCGATAGCTTCGCGTCCACCAGGACACCGCCATTGTAATCGATCTCTTCCAGCCGTTCGAGCCGGCCGCCCACGAGATAGTCTTGCCGACCTTGGCTGCCCTATGGCTTTACGAACGAGAACAGTCGCGAGGAGCGGAGTGAATCAATTACCGCCGCAGTGACAGTTTCGGAGGGATCGGCAGCCCACCTGTGATACTAATAAAAACCGATTTCCTGCGGAGTTTGCCGAAATACGATCCGTCAGCAGCGTTACCACGCAGGCGATCGTGCTGACCATGGTTTTCGTCGTCATGGGGGTGCTTGATCCGCACCAGACTCCAGGGGCGCTCCTTCACGGACTCGGTCAGATCGTTCAGGTTGTCGGTAGCGGTGCGAACGTTCTCAATCGTGTAAGTAATGTTCTGATCCTTCGCGCGCATGGCCGCCTGCAGATCGGCGATGAGGCCACGGGCCTGATCGAGGGTCTTCCTCAGTTCCGCAAGGTCTGCCTGAGTCGGTTCGCGGAGCTTAGTATAGTCTCGTTCGCGTTGGACACGGTTGCGTTCACATTGTCCACGGTCGGCCCCACCTTCGCCATGAGGCCGTTCGCGTCGTCAGTCAGCCTTGCAACCTGGTCGCTGATCTGGTCGATCTTCGGCGCTACGTGGGTCACCATCGCATCCGCGTTCGTCAGAATCTCCGCCAGGCGCTGCTGATTCGGCTTGCCCGTCACCTCGTTCAGATTCGCCATCAGTTCCCTGGCGCCGCCAGTGACCTCGTTCACGTCTGTATGCACCGCTTCAAGCAGGCCCTGCGCCGAATCGGCGAGGCTTACGATCTTGCGCTCGGTGTCGTCCAGGCTTATGGTTTCCAGCGAGGCGATCACGCTGTTCGGCGGCAACCGGGGGGCGTCGTTCGATCCCATGCACGATCCGGCCCAGAGGAGCGCTCGAAGACCGAGAGCAGCGCGGCCCTATCCTGCGGCGCGGATACACAGCGCAACAAGGGCCAAGCAGGACAGACCGAGCAGAATCACGATCATGACCCAAATCGCCGTTTCGGTGCCGGTGTCGGGACGGGGCGGTTCCGATGGATGCCAACTCTCTGAAACTGCCATTTCCTGTTCCTTTCGAAAAGGTACATGCAAGTCCGGGTCCGTTAGGCGATAGATGCCCGACTTCGCGCAGCCCTCGAATGCGATCAACCGGCCTTCCAGCGCCGAACACATTTTGTTTGCATTCATATATGTATCGGAATACAATTCTGTACATGAAGCATTTACGACGATTGACGCGCCGGGAGAGCCGGGACGCGACGCGCGCCAGATTAATTGCAGCAGCAGAGAAGGTCTTCATCCGGTTCGGATTCGACGCTTCGCCGGTGGAGCGGATTGCGGAGGCGGCGGGATTCTCACGGGGAGCCTTCTATTCGAACTTTAAGGATAAAGACGAACTTTTTATCGCAGTGCTCAATCGGAGACGGCTGGCGATCTCCAGTGCGCTCGAAGAGATCGTCCGCCGAGAGCCGGACATCGCCAGACGCCTGCAGGCCGTGCGCGACTGGTATGTGAACCAGGAACAGCAGGGGCCGTGGATCATCCTGGAAACGGAGTTTACTCTGCGCGCCAGCCGTAATCGGGCGGTAAAGGTGCGCCTGGCGGCACTGCGGCGGCAGGAATTGGAAACCTATGCGGCGCTGGTCGCCCAGCACTTCGCGCAGGCCGGGCGTCCGCCGATTGACCGGCCCGAAACGATTGCGCTCTCGCTGATGGCGATCGTGCAGGGCCTGGGCCGCCTGTCATTGATCAACACCGATCACAACGCGCGGGGACGGTTCGCCGAGGCTCGTAACCTGGTGTTCAACCGCCTGATTGCGGTTGAGGGCGGCGACGCCGCGCGGATCGAGGAGGCGGAGAAATGAGGAGGACACTTGGGGTTGCAATCGCTCTCGCGGCGATTCTCGAAGCATGCTCCTCACGCCCCGCCGGGACACCGGCTCCTACGGCGGTGCCGGTAAAGGTGGGGCAGGCCCATCACATTCAGGCGGCTGCCACGGTGTCGGTGAGCGGGTCGGTCGTCTCGCCGGAAAATCCTTCCAACGCCGCATTTCTGGTGTCCGGCAAGGTGATCAAAGTTGGACACCGGGAGGGCGAATCCGTGAAGCGGGGGCAAGTGCTGGCCGTAATCGACCCGACGGACTACGAGTTGGCGCTGAAGGCCAGCGCGGCACAGGCGGCAGCGGCTAAGGCCGTGCTGCGGAAGGTCGAGTCTCCGGTCCGTCCGGAAATGCTGGAACAGGCTCGCGTAGCGTTCGAACGCGCGCAGGACGAGTACCAGCGCATGAAGCAGGTATACGAGGCGAAGAGCCTGCCACCCAATGATTTCGAGAAGTTCAAAGCCGTTTACGAAGCGTCGCGGCAGCAGTATGAACAGGCGCGCGCGGGCGGACAGAAGGAAGACCGGGCACAGGCGCGGGCGGCACTCGAGCAGGCGACCGCCGCCGAGGATATCGCCCGCAAACACCTGGCGGACGCGACACTGACCGCGCCCGTGGACGGCTTCGTGGCGAACCGCTCCATCGAAATCGGCGACATGGCGAGTGCCGGGCGGCCGGTGTTCCAGATCGTGCAACTGGATCCCGTGGAGATCAGCGTCGGGGTTCCGGAAACCGATATTCACCTGGTGCGCACGGG
>JBAVIH010000017.1:0-1929 GCA_049686695.1 Bryobacteraceae bacterium
GGGCACATGACCTGAGCAAGACTTACCCGAAGTACTCCCGCCGGGAAACGCAGCAAAAACTGAAACAGGCTTCTGGCGACAAGGTGGCGCCGGTGACTTGCGCCTACGTGGAGTCGGACCTCAACGGCGGCCGATTCTGCGCCGATTGTCTCTTTCGCGGAAACATCAACTCGCCCATCGCGATCGGCAGGATCGAGGGAGTCGAATCCGGGCCCGAACCAGAACCCGAAGCCCCGTCAGGCGATGACCCGCAGCCACCCGAACCGCCAAAGCCCGCCGAAGCCGCGGCGACGAAGATCGAAAAGTACACCGACCTGGGAAATGCCCGCCGCTTCGTTGCCCGGTATCGCGGCGCGGTCCTCTACTGCGAGGCGTGGGGCCGTTGGCTCCTGTGGGATTCCATGCGATGGGCCGAGGACGAACGGCTCGAGGTTATGGCCCGCGCCGCCGACCTGATTCGCAGCCTGTATGCGGTCGCCAAGAAGATCAAGGACGAAGACGAAAGGAAAGCGTTCCTGAGTCACCTGATCAAGTCGGAATCGCACCGGTCTATTCACGCCATGGTCACGCTGGCGAAATCGGATCGCACGGTGGCGCGGCATCCTGATGATTTCGACAACGACCAGTGGCTGTGCGCCGTCAAGAACGGCACCCTCGATCTGCGGACGGGCCAACTGCGCTCCCACGACCAGAAAGACCTGATCACCAAACTCGCGCCCGTCGTCTACGACCCTGCAGCCCGATGCCCGAACTGGCTCGCGTTTCTGGACATGATCATGCTCGGCCGCCAGAGCCTGGTCGATTTTCTGAAACGCGCTCTGGGTTCGAGTCTGACGGGAATCACCAGCGACAAGGCCATGTTCATCCTCTACGGGCCTGGTGGCGATAACGGCAAATCCACCATGGTGGAAGTCATCGAAATGCTCCTCGGGAACTACGCCCGGCGAACGCCGGTAGAGACGTTCCTCAAAAAGCGTGAAGGGAGCATCCCGAATGACATTGCCCGTCTCCGCGGCGCGCGGTTTGTTTGGGCCGCAGAGAACGACCGCGGGGTGCGGCTCGCCGAATCCCTGATCAAGGAAATGACGGGCGGCGACCGCATGGCGGCGCGTTTCCTGCACGGCGAGTTTTTCGAGTTCATGCCCACGTTCAAGATCTGGTTTGCGACGAATCACAAGCCCACCATTCGCGGCGACGCGGCCATCTGGCGCCGTCTGAAGCTCGTTCCTTTCGACTACACCATCCCAAAGGATCGGCAAAAGAAGCGCCACGAGGTCATGGCGATGTTTCAGTCGGAATTGCCGGGCATTTTGAACTGGGCCATCGGAGGGTGCCTGGAATGGCAGCGCGACGGGCTGGGCGTGCCGGATGAAGTCATCAATGCAACCCGCGAGTACGAATCGGAACAGGACACGTTCTCGATGTTCCTGGAAGAGAAGTGCGTACGCGTCGCCAATGCGCGGGTGCTTTCGCTGGCACTGTACCGGGAATACAAAGCCTGGGCCGAGGAGCATGGGGAGACTGCTGCCAGCCACAAGACCTTCGCGTCCTTGATGAGCGAACGGGGCTTCGCCAAGTCAAAAACCATGAAGGGCGCGCTCTATTCCGGACTCGGTCTGCGCACCGAAGACCACTACGATTCGCCGAAGGCGGTGCAAACGACGCCGCGGCAATCGCGCTTTGATCGCGACGATGATGGTGAGGAGGTTTGAGCACAACCCGTCATGCCCTGTCGATTAAGCCCTTTAGATTCAGTAAACGCATATGACGGATGCCGGATTATGACGGATTTTCCCATTTTGCACACATGGCGCGCGCGCACACACACACCTGAGAGCTAAATGCGAAAACCCGTCATGACCCGTCATCCGGCATTGGATCCGTCATGGGGAGGTTGGCTGTGGATATTGAAGCTGTCCTGGACCGGCT
>JBAVIH010000018.1:0-3401 GCA_049686695.1 Bryobacteraceae bacterium
GCATGATCCTGTCGCAGCGATATCCCACTGTCTTCAATGGGATCGTCTCCGGCGATCCGGCGATCCGGACGGGCCTCTCCAATCTCGCTATCGGCAAATGGATTCCGGTCGAGTACAACCAGGCGGCGCCCAAAGATGCGTCGGGAAAGCCGCTCAATGACAAGTTGCTCACCGAAGGCGATCGCAAGCTCTTCATGGATGCGCTGATGAACCGATGCGACGCAAGGGATGGGGTGGCCGACGGGATGATCTTTGATCCGCTGGGCTGCGATTTCGATCCCACGGTGCTGGCCTGCAAGAACGGCCAGAACGATGCTTGCATTGCGCCGGAGAAGATTGCGGCCATCAAGAAGGCCTTCGCCGGACCAAAGAACTCGTACGGCACCCAGGTGTACCCGGGGTTTCTGTATGACGCGGGCATCGCGGAGACCGGTCCGGTCGGGGGGTTGCTCGCCCTCGGCACCAACGGCATCTTCGGTCCTTATCCGACCGCGATTGAGATCGATGTCGACAAAGAAGCCCTGCATGCCTCCGATCCGCTGGTCGAGCCGGCATCAACCAACTTGTCGACGTTTTCCGCGAGCGGCGGCAAGATCCTCTTCTTTCATGGAGACAGTGATCCGTGGTTTTCGCCGCTGGATACGCTCGAGTACTACAGGTCCCTTGCCGCTACGAACGGCGGTGCGGCCAAGGTGGCCGAATGGAGCCGGATGTTTCTGGTGCCGGGGATGCGGCACTGTGGCGGCGGGCCGGCGCTCGACCAGTTCGACATGCTCGGCGCAGTGTCGAAATGGGTCGAGAAAGGCATTCCGCCGGAATCGGTTATCGCCACCGGACAGGCATTTCCGGGACGAAGCCGGCCGCTGTGCGCGGATCCCAAGCACGCCCAGTACACGGGACAGGGAGACCCGAACGACGCTCACAACTTCAGGTGTCAATAAGGGCGGCCGATCACCCGACACTGCCCCGCGGCAGCCCGCGGGCCTGCACTGCCCGGACATTCGATCTCTCAGCGTTGTCGGCCTAATGCCCGTGCGCGGGCTAACGGCAGCCGGCTTGAGAGCAAAGGCTCTGGCTGAAGAACTTCATCACATGATTCTGAAAGCGGTCAGCCACGGCGCTGGTGTGCGTGCCGGAATAGATTTCAAAGCTGTTCGCGATTCCATACTTGTCCAGAATGTCGTGCAGTTTGCCGGCGTCGACGCGTAGGCCGTCCTGATCGCCGACGTCCATTGCGATGGCGCGATACTGCTTGAGATTCCCGATGTACTGATCCACAAACGCGAGCGGCGCGTTCGCCGCCCATTTCGCAAGAACGTCCGGCTGGGGAACGCCATCCTTCATCGGCAGGTCGAGATACAGCGGCGGATTTTGGGGATCGGGAGACCATGCCGCGGCTGAGGCGAGTTGAGCACGTGCGAAGAATGGCAGCTTTTCCGAATCCGCTGGCGTCTTCACTGCTTCCAGGGTCTTCTCGAGTTCCGAGTTTGGCGGGCCGCCCGGCCGGGCGGACATGCAGCACGGACTCATGATGTACAGGCTTCCAAATAGGTCCGGGTGCTTCATGCCGATGCGGGAGGCGCCGTAGCCGCCCATCGAATGGCCGACGAGGCCGCGGCTCATCCGATTGGGAATCGTCCGATAGTGGGCATCGATATATGCCACCACATCGTGGAAAATGAACTTCTCAAAGTCCCCGGTGGTCACCGAACTCGAATACATCGACCCGTTGTGGACTGTCTTCGAATCCGGCAGCACAACGATCATCTCTTTGGCGCCTTGGGCGTAAGCGCCTTCGACGGTCTGCGGGACATGGATATCATGCGTCCACTGTTCGGCGCCAATCGAATAGCCGTGCAGCGCATAAACGACGGGGTATCGGCGATCCTTCTCCTTCTCGTAGCTGGGCGGCAGGAAGACGATCACGTCACGATCAACGGCATTCCCTTCCAGATTGCCTTCGAGCGCAGCGCCGTGGATCTTGATGTGCTCCACCGAAACCGGCTTCGCCCCCGGAACCACCGGCGGCGCGATCGTCTGAACCTGAGCCGAGAGCATGGGCGCGAGTGCAACGGCCGCCCCCAGTACCACTGTCCAATACAACCTCGTAGTTTTCATCGTCGTCCTCATTCGGAACTTGTTGTCTTCATCCAAGTCTGGCATGCGCGTGCATTGATTCTGTTGCGATAGAAGCTACTGCAGCGGATACGAATAGATGTTGACGCTGAACGGAGGCGCCTCGATCTTATCCGGAATCGCACCGAGCGCACGCTCCTCCACTGAGACCTCCGGCATCTTGCCGACCGCGACGACCGCATCCACCGACGAGGGCGCCATCCGCCACATGCGGCCCGCGCTTGCGAGCTTCACGCCGTTGACTGCCAGCTTTATGCGCTGCCTGGAATCCGAGGGATTCAGCACTGCGAACGTAAGGGTTCTCCGGTCTTCGCTGAGCGCTGCGCTCACATCCAACGGATAGGTGTCGCTGCCCGGATTGACCGCGGGCTGGTCGCCGCCGGCCGGATAGATGGGCTTGGGCTGCGGCGAGTCGCCGGAAACCTCGACCGGGATGGTGCCGAAGTGATCGCGGTACATCTTAAACAGGAGGCCCGTTGGATTCAAGACTGCCTCCGTCCTGGTCTCACTGATCATGGCTGTGGCGAAGGTGAAAGCGCCGAGCTGAAAGAGATCCGAATGGCGGAACATCTCGTGAAAGGCCCAGGCGTAGGCGGGGATCACCTTGTAGGAGTCCCGTCCCCCACCCATATAAGCCCACTCGTCGATGGCAATCGGGACCGGCTTCGCCCGGAGTCCGGGAATGCGCTTCAGGTACTCCTGGTAGTGCTCGTACTTCACGCGGACTTGCGTCGCGGGCGCGCGCTCCCACTCGATCAGCGACTGGGGCCCGATATTGACCTTCTTCTCCAGCTTCAGATCGGTGTGCATGTCGCTGGAGGAATAGTAGTGCTCGCTGAGCATGCCGATGTTGTCCAGGCAGTGGGCGAGCATGTGACCGCTCCAGTCCGCCGTAGAGAGATAATCCGGGACGAACTTGCCGCCGATGCGTTTGGACTGATTGGCTCCTGTCATGACATCGGGCATGGCGCCGCCGGCAATCAGCGTGATCGAGGGGTCCACCTTCCGCATGGCCTTGGCGAACATGTCGTGCTTCAGCTCGTATTGCTCGATCGACATGGCTCCCATCTGGTAGTCGCCCCATGGCTCGTTGCCGATGCCCCATAACTTCACGTGATAGGGCTGCGGGTGACCGTTCGCAGCGCGCCATTTTCCCATCGGCGTGGTGATGGCGCCGTTGGTGTATTCCACCAGTTCTCTTGCGCTCCAGGCGTCGCCAAATCCGGCGTTGACTGTGATGTAGGGATCCACGCCGAGCAGGCGGC
>JBAVIH010000019.1:0-14232 GCA_049686695.1 Bryobacteraceae bacterium
GGCAGCAGGGGCGGGAGCGGGCGCGCCGGCTGGTGTGGCTTCGGCAGGAGGAGGCGGCACGGGTTCGCTGCCGGTTTCCAGTTGCGAACGGATTTCGCGAATGCGGTTGACCAGGTCGCGCTCCTTCTCCCAGCGGCCGGTCAACTCAGCGAGCTGCGCTTCGGTTTTGGTCTTTTTCTCGGCGATCGCGGCCAGCCGTTCCGCGTGATCGGCGCCCGCGGCGGATTCGCGCTCGAGGATGCGGGCCTGCACGGCCAGATCTTCGAGGGTGCGCGTGGCGTCCTCGATGGGCGGGGGCGTGGAGTTTTGGCCCAGCGCCAGGCGGGCGCAGGCGGTATCGAGCACGCCGATGGCCTTGTCGGGCAACTGGCGGTCCGGCAGGTAGCGGTGCGAGAGCTTGACGCCGGCCAGCAATCCTTCGTCCAGGATACGGACCTTGTGATGTTTCTCGAGAGTAGGCACCGTTCCCCGCAGCATGAGCGCGCATTGTTTTTCGGTGGGCTCCTCGACCTTGACCAACTGGAAGCGGCGCGCCAGGGCGGGATCCTTTTCGAAGTACTTTTTGTACTCGGACCAGGTGGTGGCGGCGACGGTGCGCAATTCACCGCGCGCGAGGGCCGGCTTGAGCAGGTTGGCGGCGTCGTTCTGGCCGGCCTGGCCGCCCGCGCCGATCATGGTGTGGGCCTCGTCGATAAAGAGAATAATGGGCGTCGGCGAGGCCTTGACCTCGTTGATCAATCCCTTGAGGCGGTTTTCGAATTCGCCCTTGACTCCCGCACCGGCCTGCAACAGCGCGAGATCCAGGGTCCGCACGGTGACGTTCTTCAGCACCGGCGGAACGTCGCCGTGCGCGATGCGCAAAGCGAAGCCCTCCACCACGGCAGTTTTGCCGACACCGGCTTCGCCGACCAGAATCGGGTTGTTCTGCCGCCGGCGGGTGAGAATATCGACCACCTGGCGAATCTCGGAATCGCGCGCCAGGACGGGGTCCACTTTGCCCTGACGGGCGTTCTCGGTCAGGTTGACGGTGTACTGATCGAGGTTGGGTGTCTTGCCGCCGGCGCCGGGGCGTTTGGCGCCTCCTTCCGGCGCGGCGGCTTCGGCAGCCGCCATTTCCAGACTTTCCTCGGAATTGGCGACGATGGACAGGAAGTCCTTCTTGAGAGAGTCGGCCGTGATCTTCTGCAATTCCCGGCTGACCTCGCGCACAATCCGGGCCAGTTCCTCGTCCGAAACCAGCGCCAGGACGGTGAAGCCGGTGCGGATGCGCGTAGCCTCGAAGTCGATCGAGCCGATGGTCCAGGCCTGGGTGAACATCTTCAGCAGCGACGGGCTCAGCGCCGGCGTGCGTGCGTTGCCGGACTTGAGTTTATCGAGGCTGCGCGTCAACTCCGCCGACAGGCGCGACTTGTCGACGCCAAATTGTTTCAGGATGAAAGCGAAGTCTCCATCGCTCGAATCGAGCAGTTTCATCAGGTAATGCTCGATTTCGACGTCGTAGTGAGTCCGGGACAGGCAGAATCCCGCGGACGCCTCCAACGCAAGGCGCGCCGAATCGTTCAGTTTCGCGATGAGTGATCGTAGATTGAGCCCCATGTTTTCTCCTCTATGCCAGCAGCAAAACCGTATCCGAGGGCGCGCGATCGAAGTCCGGCCCGGATTTCATCCAGGTGAACCAGCCCAATCGCGGCCCTGCCAAACTATCTTCTCCCAATTTGCAGCGCGGCACTACCGGGCGCCGCAAAATTAGTTGAATCTCGATTTCCAGATGGGCGCCGCAAGAGAACCGCGCCAGTTGGCGCAGGGGTTCGTATGCGGCCCCGCCCGGCAGGAAGTCCAGGTACTGCCCTTCGGTCAGCGGGCCCAATTTCAGGCGGATCCGCGACTGCTGATCCCAGATTTCGTCGCCGACCACGGTGCCCACGCCGAGCTGCGAGCTCAGCTCCGCGCCGCTGCCCAGATCGCACTGATCGGCCACCCCAAGAGGCTGCCAGCTTCCCACGAACTGCTCCACCTCCACAGGGACGCCGAAATAGTCTTCGATCACGCCGCGCACCGCAACGCCGGAGCGCGGCTGGAGGGACAGTAAGCCGCAATAGTAGAGCAGCGAATCGTCGCGGACCACCATGCGATCCTGCAGACCATCAGTGCCCAGACCGATCAGCGACATCAGGTACTTCGAGACGCGGTCCCGTCCATCGCGCTCGTAGGCCACCGCGGAGCGGTACTTTTCCCATGCCTGGTAGAACAGCGAAATCATGCGGTGGTTGAAGATATCGAAGAAGTCGGCCAGCGTGCGATCGCGAGCGCGAATCCGCGACAGGACGAACTCGGTATAGACAGTCGGGAGCACACCCATGGGGCCGGTCAATCCCATGAAATTCACGGTCAGGGCCGGCGGGTCGCTACCCCAGTCGATGGACTCGATCTGGCTGGGAGGAAACGCGAGGGTGTTGTTCACGCGGAAGCGCATGGCCTCGCGGGCGGCGGAGGTGTAGCCGCCGGGCGCCTCGCGCTGGCCGAACATCCGCAGCAAGAGGCGCACGGCCTGGAAGAACTCGAAGCGGCCGGGATGCGCCTCGAGGTCGCGCCGCACCTCGACGAGAGGAGCGTCCGGCGGCGTCAGACGAGGATTTTTTGTCCCGCTCTTGGGGGCCATTCGCGGATCACCTCCTTCCTCTGCCGGGTTCTGGCGCTGAGCTGGGTGAAGCTGTTGAGCGTCGCGTAGAGAGCCAGAAAATGCTCGATCACGCTGGCGAACAGGTAGACGCCTCCGCCCACGAATTGCTCCTCGTCGAGTTCGAGTTCGACGCGCGTCCCACGCGCGTAGGTCACGCCGTTTTCGGTGACGATGGGGGCGAAGCGCGGGTGGCTCCTCAAATCGGAGATCCCTTCGATCATCTTCTGGGCGAACGGAGAACCGGTGAAATCGTAGAGGCGCAGGATCTGCTGAAGGGCGTCGCGGCCGTCTTCCACCAGCGAAAGGTGATTCAGCGAGAGATGCGAGACCAGGTGCCACAGCGCCATCTTGGAGGTGGGAGGCCGCAACGGAAGAGTGGGTTTGGTGAGGGCCACGATGCTCTTGATCGGCGTGCTGCCTTCCAGTTCGAAATCGCCGTCCGCATTGCCGAAGGGCAGGCGGGCCGGCAGGTTCCGGTTGGTACAGGTGGTGCGCACCGTAAGCGTGTCGACATCGGGGAAAGCCGTGCGGCCGGAGCGGTCCACCAGCGATATGTACATATCCGAAGCGTCGTCGTTCAGGCGATTGGAAGCCCGGCGGTTGGCGATCCAGTAGCATTCTTTTCTGGCGCCGGCGGTTTCCTGGCGGTACGAGTAGAACGGGCGGTAGGTGACGATCTCATGAGTACCGGAGTCGATGGAGTTGACCTCGTCGACGGAAAAGACCTCGGTGGCGGCGGGACGGCGGATATCGGGCCTGATCTGGTATTCGTATTTACGCTGGTCGAGCAGGATGGGCTC
Source organism: Bryobacteraceae bacterium (assembly GCA_049686695.1). Classification (GTDB taxonomy): domain Bacteria; phylum Acidobacteriota; class Terriglobia; order Bryobacterales; family Bryobacteraceae; genus Bog-375. The sequence continues at coordinate 3,481 of JBAVIH010000019.1, forward strand.
GGTGGTCTGGGGGTACAGATTGACGATGGGAACGCAGCCGAGGCGAAATGTCTTGGGCGAAACTCCGATTTCGAGGCGCTGCACGCGCTCCTCGCTGCCGGCAGTGGAAAACAGGAAGACGAATTCGGCGCTGTTCAGGAAGCCGGCGCCCCACACCTCGTCCAGGCCCGTCACATCCACAAAAAGGAACTTGCTGGGGAGCGCGAAGAACTCCTGCAGGATTCGATAGCCAATGTGCGAGCGGAGCGGGTACGGCGCCATTCCTTCGTCTTCGGCGAATCCGACCGGGCGCAGCGCGGAAGCCGGCAGGGTCACGGGCGGGACTTTGGGGTTGTTCGGGTCGCGAACCACGATGCGGGTGAGCTTGGCGCAAAGCAGTTCGTACAGCGAGTGCACCAGGTTGTTTTCGCCGCTGAGATGAAGGCGGAGACGGTCGAGCCCCATCTTGGGCAGCGGGGCATCCGGCGCGGAATTCACCGCCAGTCGAAGCGCGTAGGCCGAGTCGGATGCGCGCAGAGGCGGGCGCAACTGGTCGGGGGTTGTCCATGCGGCGGCAGTTACGGTTACCGGCCACAGAGTGGTGTCATAGCAGGTGCGAAACTTGCAGGGGACGCCGCCGACGGGACGGGAATAAAGCACCGTCCCACGATCGATCTTCAGTCCGGTGGTCAGCTTGCCGCGTTCCATGTCGAGGGAGAATTCGACGATCGACATGGAAGGAATCGGCCGGATGAAATGCGGGTAGACGATTCCGAGGAAGGCTTCGGTGATTTCGGGAAAATCGTCGTCGAGCTTCAGGTGCACCCGCCCAGCCAGAAAAGCGAAGGCTTCGAGCAGCCGCTCCACGTGAGGGTCCTCGGACTCCTTGGACTCCTCGAGCATGAGCCGGCCCGCGATTTTCGGGTACTTCCCGGCGAACTGCGCTCCCATCTCCCGCAGGTAAGTCAGTTCGCGCTCGTAATACAGCAGGACGTCATCCCGCATTCTGAACCTCGTACTGATTGGTGGTCAGTTGCAGGACGGTGTCGAAGGAGATGTGCTCGGGCGCCGGGTCCATCAACAGCAGGGCTTCGATGCGAAAGCGGAAAGTGCGGGTCTTGGCGACCAGCGGCTCGACCGGCAACACGCGCACCCTGGCCAGCCGGGGCTCGAAGAATTTCAACGCGGCCTGCAACTGGCGGGTCAGCCTGGTCTCGGCGGCGGCCGACCCCAGGTTGTATCCGGTGAAATCCGGCAAGCCGTAGACATACACCGACTTGTTGAGCTCGCGGAGACCTTCGGGGGGCGGAAAGGCCACCTGCCGGGAATTGAGCAGCCATTCGAGGTCGCGCCGCACGCCGTCGCGCAGCATCCGGACGGACTGCGCGCGGGTGGGGGGCGCTTCGCTCGAAACTCGCGGGTCGGTGTCGATCAGCCGATCGAAAACCGACAACGTGACTGCCGCATCGGAACCGGGTCGGGGCATGGTTTATACGGAAAGCGCCTGAACGGGATCCAGCCGGCAGATCCGCTCGAACAGCGCCTGCTTGCCTTTTGCGTCCGCCTGGATCTTCTTGCTGTTTTGCAGCAGGAAAATAAGCGCCCGCGCGACGGTCTCGCGATCCTCCCAATCGTCCAGCTTGTGCGTTTCGATGGCGGCCGCCACATCGTCCAGCATGAGCTGGGCGATCGACTCCTTGCCGGCGGAGATACAGATTTGCGCCAATTGCATTTTGCGCAGGAAGCGGGCGCGGCCGTTGAGGGCGCGTTCCACCTCGCGTTGCAGAATCTCGACGGCTTTCTGCGGCTGGCCCGCCCGCATGGCCTCCTGGGCGAGGGCCTGCGGATCGACAAAGCGCTTCTGCCAGCCGGGCGCGCGCGAATCGTCGGCGGCGGGACCGTGTGGCGCGCCGGGGAGCGGAGGCGCGTCGGAAGGTTCCGCGAGAAGTTCGCGCAGCCACTTCTGCGTTTCGGAATTGGCCGCGGGGGTATCGTCGCTCAGGATAGCGTCGAGGAGTTGCGGAAGGTCGCGCAACAGCGTGCGCAACTCCGAGCGGATGGCCACGGCGATCGAGTTGTAATCGTCGCCCAGCGCCGTGCAGGCCTCCACCACGAAGCGTTGCAGATCGAGCCAGGCACGGCTGCACGGAAGGGCCATGATTTGCTCGGCCAATTCCAGCAGTTCGGCCCAACGGTTGCGCATCGCCAAGGCCTTCACCTGGTGGCGAAGGTCGCCCGGCGGCGCTTCGAGAACCACCGGATCGGAGGAGCCGCGCAACTCGCCCCAGCGGAGGCCACGCAGCATCAAGTAGGCGGCGGGGCTGAAGGGATCGCGCTTGCGGAGGACCGCGGCGGCCGCCACGACGGCGGCAATGGCTTCGCGGCGTTCGGCGGGCTCGGCGGAAACGTGCGAACCCAGCCCGATGGAAACGGCGTCACCCTCGGCCGCCGCGGCTGTCTCGGCGCCTTGGGCTCCCTCGGCCGCCGCTGCCGGGGCTTCCACCGGAACCTCTTCCACAGGGTCAGGCTCGGTTTCGCGCTTCTTTTGCAGCAGGCTGTGAACTACCTGGCGAACCTCCGCCAACGCTTCGCTGAGTCTGCTGAAACCCGGCGCAACATCGGCGAATTTCTGCTTGGAGATTTCGTCGAGCGCGGCGACTGCCGCGACTGCGGCGTTCAGTTGCTTCTCCAGGTCGGCGTAAAAGGCCTTGGGTGTTTCGCCGAAGGATTTGTCGAAGATCTCGGGCGCGAGTTTGCCCTCTTTCAGGGCCTTGTCGCGGGCTGTTTTCTGATCCTTGTTGACCGCCTGATCTTCGAATCCGACGGTTCGCGATTCCTTGTACTGAATGAAATGGTAGCCGCCCCGGCACAGCGGAACGCTCTTGATCGCGATAATCAGCCGCTGGCTGGTCGCTAGCGCGCTACCAGTCGAGCCCAGCCAGTCCAACGGGGCCGCGCGTTGCTCGGCATCGCCGTCGTCCAGTTCGGGATAGAGAGTATCCCAGAACTTATCCAGCAGGCCAGCGCACAATTTCAAGCCATCGCAAAAGCCGCGGATGCCCTCCCGCTTGAGAAGAGCTTCCGCGAGCCAGGCCGCCAGTTGCAGATCTTTGCTCTGGGTGGCGATCGAATCCTGGCAAAGTTTGGAAACCTGGACCCAGTCGGCAACCTTGCGCTCGTACTGCCAGTTGCCCTGATTCAGTTCGTCGTCTTCGCGGCGGGCCTCCTTGATCTTGTCGTAGACGGGATCGTAGCGGAGGCTACGGCCGCTCGGGTTATCTCCCGGGATGGGAGTGAGAATGTCGTCACGCAGTGGCATCGGAAGTGAACTCCAGCGACCGGACCTCCAGCAGCGGAACTTCCTCGCCATCCACGATGAACGTCTTTTGCCCGACGGGGAACTCGTGGCCCTCGTCGTCGGCAACCCACTCGGTGGTACGACCCAGCCAGACCGACTCGTCGTCGGACTTCCACGAGAACGGATAGATTGCGGGAATCATCACCTGCCCAATGTCGGTTCCTTTAAAACTCGGGCCAGTGAGGACGAAAGCCGGAGTCCACAGGGTGTCACGCAGGACACGAGGAGGCGCGATCTGAACGGAAGCGATGTGCTCGAAAGGGATCCACATGTAGGCGCCGGCTGCGTACATTTCCAGGCGCGCCCCGATGGTAGGATCGGCGTCGCTGATGGATTGAAACGGTTTCCCGTTCAGCGTTCCGGGGGGGGATATGGGTGCCGGTTCCTGGGGGAACTCCTGCTTCTGAAACATCGAATTGCGGGTCTTTTCGCCGTGCAGGGCGGAGTAGTACAACACCGCGCCCATTTCGGCTTCGGGGCTGCCCTTGGCCAAAACGCCCAACTGCTTCTCCGCGCGGTCATACTGCCCGGAGAAGCAGAGGAGCTCGAAAAGAAACGTCCGCAGCCCGACATCCGCAGGGTTGTCGCGGAGAGAGCCGCTGAGGGCTTTCTCCGCTTCCCGGACCTTCCCGGCGTCGAGAAGTTCCTTGGCTTTCATGTCGGAGCCCAGGTGTCAGAACTTGTCGTCCGCCGCAAAATTGGCCGTCCCCGTGGCAAGGTCGTAGCCCTTCGGCACGGCCGCCTGGAGCGACCCGTCGTCGCCCTCCGGCTTGTAGGCGACTTCCACGCCCTGATAAGCGAAACTGACCGACTCGGTGGGGTTCTCGCTGCTGCCCGACAACTGCACCGAGGTGATCAGCGCATCCTTGATCCAGATGCGGAAGTAGTCATCCTGCTTGTCGCCGACCGGCTTGTCGTACAGGATGTGGACCTCTTTCAAGATATTGCCGGTGGCGCAGTGATCGAACAACAGCGGGCTGGTTGCGTCCAGCACCTTCATGATGGTCAGGTCCGCAAAATTCGCCCGCCCGGCTTTGGCTTCCTTGCCGGATGCACCGGCGCCATAAGTAGACGTCTGGGACACACCCCAACTGAACGATAGGATGTCAATGGCGCCCGTCTTGCTGGTGCTGGGCCCCGTGATACCGTCAACAATCAAATACGCGTTTACAGCCACAGATTTCTCCTTTCCTCCGTCTCCAAATTGAACTCTTCAACTACAAAACCGCGGCAGCGCGCCCTACTTGGCCGGCGCCGGCAGATCCGCCACAAGCCGCAGCGAAACCGTCAACTCCTCGAGCTGGAAGTGCGGCCGCAGAAACGCGACGGCCCGGTAGCAACCCGGTTTCCCCGGGATTTCCGTCACATCCACGCGAGCTTCCCGCAACGGACACCTGGCCTTCATCTGAGGCGATGCAGTGTCATCCGGAACCACATACTTGGTAATCCACCGATTGAGGAAAATTTCAGCGTCGGTGCGCGACATGAAGCTGCCGATCTTGTCGCGCATCATGGCCTTCAAGTAGTGCGCGAAACGGGAGACGGCCATGAGATAGGGAATTTGCGTCGACAAGCGGGCATTGGCGTTCGCCGAATCGGTGTCGTAAAGCTTGGGCTTCTGGCAGCTCTGCACGCTGAAGAACGCGGCGTAGTCGGTATCCTTGCAGTGCACCAAGGGCACGAAGCCAAGGTCGGCCAGTTCTTTCTCGCGCCGATCGGTAATCGTCATCTCGGTGGGGCACTTCATTGCCACGTCACCCTCGTCGGTATAGAAGTTGTGCACCGGCAGGCCGGTCACCAGGCCGCCGCCTTCCACGCCCCTCATGGCGACGCACATGCCGAACTGCGAGAAGGACTGGGTCATCCGCGAGGCGAGGGCGAAAGCCGCGTTCATCCACAGATACTTCGAATGGTCGCTTCCGTCCACGTGCTCTTCGTAGTTGAACTCTTCCACCGGCTTGGTGTCCTTGCCGTAAGGCAACCGGCCGAGAACACGAGGCAGGGTGAGGGCCACGTAGCGGGAATCTTCCGACTGGCGGAAGCCCTTCCACTTGGCGTACTCCGTGCTATCCAGGATCTTGGCCAGGTCGCGCGGGGCGTCCAGGGCAGTCCAGGACGGCAGATTGAGCATGTCACAACTGGCCGCAGTGCAGAACGGCGCGTGCGCGGCCGCCGCCACATGGGAAACCTGGTCCAATAATTCGATGTCCTCGGGGTGCTTGCCGAATTCGTAATCCCCCACCAGTGCGCCGAAGGGGGCGCCGCCGAAGACGCCATACTCTTCTTCGTAAACCTTCTTGAACAGGGCGCTTTGGTCGAACTCCGGCGCGCGTTGCAGGTCCTTCAGCAACTCCTTCTTGCTGCAGTTGAGCACGCGGATCTTGAGCATGACGCCGGTTTCGCTCTGATCCATCAGGTACTTGAGCCCTCGCCAAGCGCCTTCCAGTTTTTGAAACGAGGCGTGATGCATAACCTCGTTCAACTGGATGGACACCAGGTGGTCGATTTGCGCAATGCGGGCATTGATCATCATCTCCGCATCGCGCGCAATGGTCATGGAGCCTTCCAGGACCTGCGCCACGAATTCCTTCACCAGGTTCTTGCCGCGCTCGCGTGAAGCCGGTTCTACGCCAAAGCGGCCTTCTTCCACGATCGTATCGAGCAGGCTCTTTTCCTGAACCTGTTCGCCGGCGGCCACCGCAGCTTGCGCGCTCTTACCCTCAGCCATTGGAATCGCCTCCCTTTCCCTTTCCCATCTCTTCCTTAAGCTTGCCCAGCTTCTCCGTATTGCCGACGCTCTCGAGCAGCAACTCCTCCAACTTGTCATTGCCCTGCAAGCTACCACGAAGATCGGCCAGCCGGGTCCGCAGATCGAGCAGTTCCTTGAGGGGCTTGACCTGGCGCGCAACGTTTTGCGGCTCGAAGTCTTCCAGCTTGGAGAACTTCAAATCCACCTTGAGGTTAGCGGCCTCCGGTTCTTCGCTCAGCTTATTCTCAACCGAAAAGTTGAGATGCGGTTTCATGCCTTCCAGGACCGTGTCGAAGTTATCCGGGTTGACTTCGACGAACTTGCGGTCCTTCAGTTTGGGAAGGGGCTGCTCTGGTTGGCCGGTGAAATCCCCTAGCACCCCGACCACGAAAGGAAGCTCCTTCAACTCGATAGCTCCGCCCACTTCAACGTCGTATGTGATCTGTACGCGTGGGGAACGTACCCGATCCAGTTTATGCTGCGTACTTTCTCTAGCCATGGAACCTCCTGATTAATTCGCTCAGTTGAGACACACTATATGCGACGCGAAGAGAAACGTCAAGTCTTTTGGCCGATCCGGGTACCAAACCTTCCGGAGGCCGAACCAAGGTGTGGAACATCACACCAGCACCAGGCGGCGCTCCACCAGTTTCCGCGTCACCGCGCAACACTGCCGGCGGACCTGTTCCGCATCGACCTTAACCGCCTCCGCGAGATCCCGTCCCAGTTCGTCCAAAGTCCGGCTCCCATCACATCTACGCAGGAAATCGGCCACCTGCGGATCAAGCGCCAGGGAACTGGGCAGGCCGCCGGGGCGCCTGAGTTGCATCGAGAATGGTCTCCACTCCCCGGCTTCGAAGCGCAACTGCTGCTCGATTCGCACATCGGATGGCAGCCGCGGCTTCCAGGCCATCATCTGGTCCACGGAGCGGTCCGCCTCCAGCTTGTCCTGGTTGTTGAACAATTCCACGACGGACTGGCCAAACGGCTCCGTAAAGTCCGGATTGAGCAGTTCCTCGATGCGGATCCAGTTCGTGCCGGACCTACGCCGCATGGCCAGAATTCCGCCTTGAACCTCTTCGACGCCGCGGGCGCGGTAATAGGCCATCCATTCGTCGAACCTCTGATTGGCGGTCAGCGGCGAATAGGGCATCATCCTGCCGATGCGTTCGGAGGCGTAACCGGCGGCCGAGCGCGCGTAGCTGCGGAGCACCCAAGCATCGCAGCCGGTGCCATCCAGCCACTCCGCCAGCCGGTCCCGCCAGGACTGCCCCTTCACCTGGGCCCACTCCAAAGTCATCTGCAGAAAGCCGTTTTCGTTCAGGTAGCGGGGCGCCGCACGGATGAGTTCCCGGCAGTAGCCGTCCAATTCCATGCTGTTTTCGCAATAGAGTTGCTCGGAGGACGGGGTTACGAAGAACGGCGGATTGCTCACGATCAGGTCGAACGTGCGGCCCTGGACAGGCTCGAAGGTGTCGCCGGTCAGGCATTCGACGTTCTTTACGCCGTTAAGCCAAGCGTTGAAGCGGGCAAAGCCGGTGGCGCGCGGGTTCAAGTCGGTCGCCACCACCCGGCCGCTATGACCCGAGGCGAGCATAGCCAGGATGCCGCAGCCGGTACCCAGATCCAGCGTTGCCTCCGAAGGCCGCCGGATGGTGAACATCTGGAGAGCGCGCGTGGTTGGGTTGGGCCACGAAACCATCCGGGAGGACTCCGGCGACTCCAGCGTGCGGGCCGGATCGGCCGCGAACAGAAAGCCATCGCACGGCGTCAGCATGACCGTGGGAGTGAGCCGGCTGCCATCGCGAACCAGCATTCCCGTCTCCACCATCCGGGCAAGCAACGGCGCGGGAACCAGTCCCGCGATGGATTCGCTCTCCATCGGCTCGCCCAGGAAAAACCAGCGCAGCAGGACGTGCAGCGGGGTGAGTTCGGCAGTACGCTCGATCAGGTCCGGCAGGTTGCCGAGGCGGTGCGAAGGCAGATCGCGCAGGGTCGGATTTCGCTGGAACTGCTCGTGGGTGAAGCCGGCTTCCCGGAAGAATCCGGTCAGTTGCTCTGGATTCGCGCTAAGGGGAGTGAGCATGAGCGTCCTCACGACACTGTACCGCAGAATTCGGGGTGCGGCGAAACGCTCGATCCAGGCTGTTTCGCGCGCGCCAATACCAGCGGCGTTCGCAAACCAGTTGGCATAACGGGAAAGTTCTGGTACTGTGAATGCGAATGCGGCGATTGCAACCGGTGATCTGGACCAAGGGAACGTTTCTGACTCCCCAGCACCTGCAGCTCCAGGATCGCTTTCTCGAGAACCTCCTGGAGTTCCACCTGGAAAGCCTGTCGTTCCGCCCCTGGGGCTTCGCCACGCTGCAAGTCAGCCGCGAAGCTCTCACGGGCGGAGCGTTCGGCATCGCCAGCGCGTCCGGGCTCCTGCCGGACGGGCTGATCTTCGACATACCCGGTTCCGACGGCGCTCCGCCCCCCAAAGAGCTGGCTGAGTGCTTCGATCCGGATCAAACCACGCTCGACATGTACCTGGCCGTTCCGCAATATCGCGATCGGGGCCTGAACGTGGCTTCTTCCGCGCGCGACAGCGGAGCCCGGTATCGCGCGGAAATCGAGGTGTTCCGCGACGAGAACACCGGCATGAGCGAAAAGCCCGTCCAGGTGGCGCGCAAGAATCTGCGGCTGCTGGTGGAAGGCGAGAATCGCGACGGCTACTCGACATTGCGTGTGGCCCGCGTGCTGCGCAGCGAAACCGGCACCTTCCAACTGGACCCAAGCTTCGTGCCGCCCCTGCTGGATTTCGCCGCCAGCGACTACCTGGTTTCGATTGCGCGCCGCCTGGTGGAGATTCTCACCGCGCGCTCCAGTGCCATCTCCGGCATGCGGCGGCAGAAGAATCAGAGTCTGGCGGATTTTACCGCCGCCGATATCGCCAATTTCTGGCTGCTCTATACGGTCAACACGGCCTTCCCGGTTTTTCGCCACCTGTTCGAGACCCGCCGCGGGCATCCCGAGGCGCTCTACAACGCGATGCTCTCGCTGGCCGGCGCGCTGTCCACGTTTTCCACTGCCATCCACCCGCGCGACCTGCCAGCCTACGATCACGACAATCTGGGCGTCTGCTTCGCCGACCTGGACGAGAAACTGCGCACACTTCTTGAAACCGTGGTGCCCACCAACATCGTGGCGCTGCCGCTGAAGCTGATCCAGCCGGCCATCTATGCTACCTCGCTCGACAACGAGAAGTACCTGGTCAACACGCGGATGTACCTGGCGGTGAGCGCCGAAACCAGCCAGGCGGAGATCGTGAACAAGACGCCGCAACTGGTGAAAGTCTGTTCGGCGAGCCACATCGACCATTTGGTGCGGCAAGCCCTGCCCGGCATCCAACTGACCTACGTGGCGGCGCCGCCCAGCGCGATTCCGGTCAAGTTGAACCACCAGTATTTCAGCCTGAGCCAGTCCGGCCCGGCATGGGAAGCCGTGCAGCGCGCCCGCAACCTGGCCGCCTACGTCCCCGCCGATCTACCCAACCCGCAACTCGAACTGATTATTCTGCTGCCGCAAGCCGGGTAAGGCGCCGTGGCGCCGGGCTGTCAAGCCGGCTGAGCCGATAGCCATCTCGGCTTTTCTTCCAGCGGCGCGGCCGCTATCATCAACCGCGCCCTTAGTGCCGCATGAGCAGAAACACGATGAATGCGCCTACCAGAAGCGCCAGCAGGCAGAGAATCGCAATCAACAAGAGGTTGGTTGAGGGCGCTTTGACCGGCGGTGGCGCAAACTGCGGCGCCGCCGGAAGCTTGGGTGGCGCCATGCCCGGCATTGGCGGCAGATGCGTCTGCGGCATAGGGGGCATTTTGGGTGGCGGCATTTGCGGCATCTGCGGCATTTGATACCCTGGCGCCGCCGGAGGCGCGGCGGGGGCGGCGGGAGCGCCCGCGCCCGGGATGGAGGCAAGTTGCATCATGCGGGTGTACTCGCTGGGCCCCTGCTGTGCGCCGGGCATCTCACCCTGCGGCACTTGCGGAACCGCGAACGCCTGGGTCGCGCCAGCCGGCGCGGCATAGCGGGGCGGAGACGGCGGAGCCGCCGGCGATCCCGGCGCTGGTGGGAATCCGGACGCTGCGGGCAAAGGAGATCCCTCGGTCCCCAGCGCCGGGGCCTGAAAGAACCGCGTGAATTCGCCCCCTTGTGGACGGCTCTCCGGCGGCGGTGGCGGCGCGGCCGAGCCCGGCTGAAACATGCCGGCAAACTCGTCGGCTTGCGCCGGGGGCGGCGCTGGAGGCGGCCAATCCCCGGGTGCCGGCGCAGACGGAATGTGAGCCTGAAACATCCGTGTGAAATCCCCCGGGGCACCGGAAGCAGCCGGAGGCGGTGCCGGAGGCTCGGCCATCGATGGGGCGGGCGCCTGAAACAATCGAGTGAATTCACCAGGATGCGATCCCGCTGGCCGAGGCGCCGGAGGCGGACTTGCGGGCGATGCGGCGGGGTGCGGCGTCTCAGCCTGCGGCACTTCAAATAGCCGCGTGAACTCTCCCGGCTGCGATTCAACCGGCGGAGGAACTGTCACTGCGGCGACGGGTGCCGGGGCGGGCGGAGAAGCGGGTGGCGCGGCGGGCCGCGAAACAGGCGCTGCAGCAACCGGTGGTGGAGCGGGCGGCGC
>JBAVIH010000020.1:0-10806 GCA_049686695.1 Bryobacteraceae bacterium
TTCCAGAGCCGCCCCCAAAACTCAACCCCAAGACCCCGCCGGACATTAACTTATTGCGGGCAAAAAATGGTCTTGACAATGGGGTTCACCATAAACATACTTGGGAAGCGGCCAGACCATGAAGAAATCCTCGCCTGTCCACTGCGCCCAATCAATCAGCTTCTCGGCGTGCGCCAGCGAGCTGTACTTCTTATACCCGCAGCCGCTGCACGCCTCGATCAGCTGGATGCCCGATTCCGGTGGCGCAACACCTGCCCAGCCCGTTACGATCAGTTCGTAATAGTCGGAGGAGAGAAGTCCATTACGAAAGCGCACGGTGGCCGGCCTCAGCCGGTAACCAGTGAAACCTCGCTTTGCGAACTCCTCGACGAGCTGCGCGTGAACCACCGGGCCCTCCAACCAGGCGAAAATCAGCAGCTGTTCAGTATCATTGTGCTTCACCTCTAGGCGGAGGTCTCCAATCGCACGAGAGGAGCGGTGCTGGTTCATGCCCTCTGTAATAGGGCACAGCGTTATTTCATCGGGAACCGCACGTTGGGCCGCAGCAAGCAGGCGCTCTGAGTTGGGGCTTTCGAGCCGGAAGTATTCGACCATCGCCGACATTATAGGGCGCTTCCCAGTCGGGTGGAACCCTGTCTTTGGCTATGTGGACTTGGTGAGAATTTCCTTTAGACGGTTGCCGTCGTTGTCGAAAGAACTGCATATTCCATCTACTGGCTGTTCAGGCCCTGCGCTGCCAGCGCCGACGTTGTACAGTGGGATGAGGTGTCCTCTAACCCTGTGGACGCCGCCGTCGCGAAAGAAAACCGATATGGTCGACAGAGCATCCAGAGATCGGATGATCGAAGTGATTCGGTCCTACATGGGCGACCAAATCACCGCGTTTCAGTTCGACGAAATGCTAGGGGAAATCGGCAGCGAAACTACAGATAAGACGGTGCAGGCAGTCAGACGTGACCTGTGGTTTGTCTATGACGATTGCAAAGACCATAACATTGTGGCATCCGAGCAAGTCTGGGACTACCTCAACCGTCTTCTCTTGCTGCTCGCATCAGATGCTGAAATTCAAGTTGTAAGGGTGTGGCGCAGGTGGCACGCCGACCAAGCAGTTGCCATTATTTCTTTGGCGTGCTTTTTCTATTTCGTCGCCCATACGGGGACACGTTGGGGGCCAGCTCTATTCACCTTGGCCGCCCCATTCGGCGTTGTGTCCATGGTTATCGGCTGGTTCAACTTCCAGCGAAGGAAGAAGGCGGCCACCACAATAAGAGCCGTGCTCGATCCGTTTCCGACGCTCAGAAGCCTGCTCGCCGTTCGACGTAGGACCAGAGACTTCGAAAAAATGAAATATCCGGCAGTCATCGCTGGCAGACGGGTTCGAGGCCCAGTGGTGGAACGCCTGCCATGGATTCTCTGGGGCGCAATGTGGCTGATGTTTTCTCCGATCGTCCTGTTCGTCCAGATGCTACCAAAGAAGGAAACAGAAACAACGGTCGTAACGCCCGAGCTCGGGTGCGCCGGCGGCACTCTGCACGCGCGTACTTGACCGCGCGGCGCTCAATCCACACACGGAGAGCGGTAGGCCAGCCGGGCCCTTTCGTTCTTCGCCTCCAATTGCGCAACGCGATGTAGGATCTTTTCATCAATTGTCACGAGTTTCTTCAAGAACTGTCAACCCACAAAAAACGAAGAAGGACAAATGTGTGCGCTATGACCATCCGCAAGATGACCAGAAGTTTCTGCTACGCAGGTCTTCGCTTGCCAGACCCGGCGCCTGACCTCGACGTCGAAAGCGTCCGGAATTTGTACGCGGCCAGTTACCCAGAAATTACCACGGCTGCACTCACGGGACCGGAGGCTGTGGACGGCACCCTCGTCTATACCTTCACGAAAGCGATTGGGACGAAGGGCTAAGGAACTTTTGACGTGTGGGCCGCCGGCATGATCATGGAATCGACAGAGTGTAGTCCACTGGCTCGCCGATCCGGGACCGCAACTCCCGATTCCACCGGCGCGGAGTGCTGCCGTGCATGACTCGCGCGACGAAACCGAGTTGCTCCGCCACGTTGTTTCGGTTCTTGCGAATGTCGTCTCTGCAGGTTGTGGCGTATGTGTTTACGAATTCGCGAACGTCGTCGGCTTTGCGAAGACGTAAGTGGCGTGGCCCAGTTGAGGCACTTCGGCGACAATAGCCCGCGGCAGTTGGAATATGTATTCATCGCGGAAGAGATAGACGTTCTGGCTGCGTTTCTTGAGCTGTTGGTAGAAGTATGGATCGTAGTCCGGCTTCCAGCAAAACTGAGCGATGTCGAAATCCGGCGGTCCAGGGACCTACAGCCAAGCTAATACGAGCTTGAACCTGATCTTTGCCTCAAATACGAGCGGCAGATCGGATGGGTCAGAATCCAGACTGAACGATCGAGCGGGCTCCGCGATAGGGTCATAATCTCGCTGAAGACCAAGATCGCCCCCGCTTTCTCAATGCCTTGTCTGGTGGGCGGCGGCTTCCCAGCGGGCGGCCATGAGGTCTACGAAGCTGAGCCACGCGCTGTCGGGGTGCTCGAGCTGGTGGTAGAGGGTCACGTATTCCGGCTTCTTCATCCCCATGCCGGCGAAGGCCAGGAAGTAGATGCCGTCGGCCTCGAATTCGGCGATCTGCTCCTTGTCCCATTTCTTGCGGTCGGCCAGGTGAGGGGCGATGTACGCGATGACGGTCGCCAGGGTTGCCCCGCCTTTGCCCTGCGTGCTCCACAGGTCGACGCCCTGCGCCCGGGCGATGCGGCAGGTGGTGGCCATGCCTTCGGCGTTGAACGCGGAATACGCCAGCGCGCGGTTGCGCTCCTCTTCGCGCGGAGCGCTTCCCTCGGCGCCGGCTTGCCGCGGGAAGACGGAATCGCGGTAATAGTTAAACGCCATCTGCGCGGCGGCCTTGTCGTCGAGGAAGGTGGCGATGGCCGACACCTGCGCGGTCCACCAGGAGGCGCGGAGGTTGCCGCCGATCTTTTCGTCGCCGCCGATCTTGCTGTGGGTGAGCCAGCGGAGGTAGTCCTCGAACCATTTGCGCGTGGCGGCGGCTTCCCTGGCGTCCCACTGGCCGCTCTGGGCCAGGAACTCCATCCCCTGGACGGCGCGGATGAAGACGCGTCCGTCGATGGTGCCTCCTCTGGCCTCATTGACGCCGCGGATGCCCTGAGAGTATTCGAGATTCGGATTCATGCGCGTCTTGGGGTTGAGGAACCAGGCGTTGATCAGGTGCGCGGCGCGCTGGCCGTAGCGCGGATCGTCGAGGAAAAAAGACGCCGCGCCGAGCGCGAAGATGGAATCGCAGGTGGCGTCGAGGGCGGTTTTGTTGGCCACGAAACGGTCCGGGTTGACATGGCCGTCGCGGCGCACCCAGGGGGCGGCGGGATTGGCCGGGTCGGGCCACCAAAAGGGCGCTTCGCCGTAGTAGTCGTGTGGGTCCAGGTTCAAGCGCGGCGGTCGGTCGGTGGTGACGCTCCAGGGGCCTTCGCGCAGGCGCTTGTCGGCTTCCGCGCGCAGGCGGCGGACGGCGTCGACGGTCCACGGCTCCTGGCGGAGAATGGCGCTGTGAATGGGCTCGGCCTCGTCCTCGGAGAGCAGCGTCATGGGGACGCTGGCAGCTCCCAGGCCGCAGCACCACAGGATGAGAAACCCCGCGATTCTCATTACTGCGATTGTAGCCGATGTGGGGGCGCTCACCGCGCGCGGCGCTTTCGCTCGGCGGCGCGCACCTGCGCCTCGTTCATCCCGAAGTAGTGTGCGATCTCGTGCCACACCGTGGCGGCGACCATTTGCGCGAGGTGGTCTGGCGAGTGCGCCAGGCGTTCGTGGGGGCCTTGAAAGATCACGATGCGGTCCGGCATGGCGAAGGACTCGAAGACGCTGCGGCGGGTCAGCGGGCGGCCCTCGTAAAGCCCGAGCAGGGTGCCCCCGCGCGGCACGCGGCCGCGCGCCAGTTGGTCCGGCGAAGGCTCGGCCTCGACCATCAGGGCCACGTTCTTCATCCGCTTGCGGAACCGCGAGGGGATGCGCTGAAACGCCTCAGCCACCAACCCGTCGAATTCGTCCGGACGCATAGAAGTCACCGCTCTCCGCCGGCTGCGCCAACTGCGGTATGCCTCGCGCCGATGGCTCACTCGAAGAATGCGATAGCTGTCGTCATCGATGATCTCGAAGCGCAGGCGGCAGTCGCCGACGCGAAGGCGGAGATCGCCCGATCCTTTGAGACGCGGCCCTTGAGGCGCCTCCTCTTCAATTCTACTCGTCCTGCGTGGCTTGGTTGTAGATGCGGCGAGGCATTTCCGGCGGCGGCAGAGTGCTTGGCGGCCAGCCGGGCCGCGGATGTTCCGGGCCTACGGTTCGAGGGATTTTTTCGGGCGCACTGCGGCCGAGAGTTGTGGATGGAGAAAGATAGGAATGCGTTGCGGGTGGCCGGGCTTCGCGGACTTATCGCCGTGCGTATCGGCCACCCGATGATTCGAGTAGGAACTTCGATGATCTAGGCCCGCTGTATGGCGGACATATCGTTGCCGATTCGTTCCTTCACTCTCTGTTATCCGGGCGGGCGGCGATCATAGCTATCCGTTTTCCGCCGGCGGTTATGAATTCCTGGAATCCAAAGTCTTCCGTCGAGAGTCCAGCACGAGGGGGACCCCGCATGCCGTTAACGGGCGCCGGAAGTTCAGTACCACTTGAGTGCAACGCTTCGTGGCCACGAAGTAAGAACTAGCAGCGGAGCTTAGCGCCACAGTCCCAATTCAAGGATAAGGGGTATGTCAAGGGTTTCGAGGGCTAAGTGGTTGAGTTAGTGGGGAAGAAAGGTTGTGACTGGGTAGGATGGATGATCGGTCTTGGTAGTCTGGCAAGGTGTTTTGCTTCGGCGAACACAAGAAGAACACGCCGGGCTTCGCCCGGCTGCGCCGATTGACAATCGGCGTGCAGGCTATCAACCTGCCCCACGAGGCAGCCGCCCTAGCTCTTGATGCTGTGCGTCGCGACGTCCCAGACTACCGGCTTCTGACGGAAGAAGCTTTCGTTGGCCATGTGGCAGGCGATGGCGGCGTTGTTGCCGAAAACGGCGTCCTCGGTCACCGGCTGGCGCGACTTCACCGCCTGGAAGAAGTTCCACAGGTGCGGCTTGATGTCGTCCCAGTCGCGGCCTTGATAGGTGGTTTCGGAAGGCAGCTCCCGCCCCAATTGCGAATCGTGCTCGGCGTGCCACTGCTTGACGTATTCGGCACGCATCTTGGCTGGAAACGCGGCGGAGTAATAACTGGGCGAATTATCGATACCGCTCTGTGGCGCAAAGCGTAGCTCGCCGCCGCCAGCCTCCAGGATGCCTTTGGGACCCATGAACGCGCTGCGTTCCGGGGTATCGGTACCAAGGCCCAAACGGACATATACCGGGGTACCGTGGTAATCGAATAGGACCGAGTGCAGGTCCGGCATATTGCGGCCGTCCTTCCAGCGGAAGATGCCGCCCAGCGCCGAGGCCGACCGCGGCGGCTCGTTCCAGCCAAGCGTGAACAGCATTCCGCTGAGTAAGTGGACCATCAAATCGCCGCCCACGCCGGTGCCGTATTCCCGCCAGCAGCGCCAGCGCGCGAAGCGGGTTGCGTCGATCGGTATCTTCGGCGCGTCGTTCAGCCAGGTATCCCAGTCCATCGTCTGGAGCGTGAAATCCGACGGCGGAGGATACTGCCATGCGCCGGTGGGACTGTTGCGCCCGAGGCTCAGCTCGACCATCTCCACCTCGCCGATGGCGCCGTTGCGATACAGTTCGCGCGCCTTGGCGCAGAGCATAGAGCTGACCCGCTGCGAGCCGATTTGGACGACGCGACTGTTCTTGCGCGCCGCTTCCACCATGTCGAAACCCTCGGAGGCGGTGTGCGACATGGGCTTCTCGCAGTAGATGTCCTTGCCCGCGTTGCAGGCATCCACCACCACGCGCTTGTGCCAATGATCGGGCACGGCGGCGACGATGCAATCGATGTCGGTGCGCGCCAGCAGCTCCTGATAGCGCCGCGTGACGGGCAGGCTGGGGTTGTCGGTGATCTCGCGGGCGAGAGTGTGGCGGCCGTCCCAGAGATCGGCGGCGCCGGCGCACTCGATGCCGGGCAGCGAGATGGCCTCGCGCAGCAATGTGGAACCTTGCATGCCGATGCCGACCATGCCGAAACGCACGCGGTCACTGGCCGGCGCGGGCCCCGGCGCGGCGGCCGCGGCCTCGGGTTCGAGTAAAACGGTTTTGGCCGCCAGCAGGCTGCCGGCCGCGGTGGCGCCTTTGAGGAATCGGCGGCGGGAAGAATCAACGCTCATGAACCTCTCCTTGGTAGCGTGCCGGGCCCGGCCACAACGGAGCCGGCCGGCGCTCCACCGATTGGTATGTTAGCAGGGATTCCGTGGGCAAGCTAAGGCATGCCCCACCTAAGCCGTGGCTTCGCGGGCTACATCCTCCAGGCCGCGCTCGCGGATCTCCTGCTCGCGCATGAGGAACTTCTGCACCTTCTTGGTCACCGTCATGGGGAAGCCGTCGACGAAGCGGATGAACTGGGGGATTTTGAAGTAGGCGATTTTGCCGCGGCAGAAATTGCGAATTTCCTCTTCGCTAGCCGTGGCGCCGGGTTCGAGTTGAATCCACGCCAACACGGTCTCGCCCAGCTTGGCGTCGGGCAGGCCCACCACGTAGACGTCGGCGATAGCGGGGTGGGTGTGCAGGAAATCCTCGACCTCGCGCGGGTAAATGTTTTCGCCGCCACGAATGATGGTGTCCTTGGCTCGCCCCCGGAAGCTGAAGTAGTGATCGGGCCGCATCGCCGCCAGGTCGCCGGTGTGCAGCCAGCCCTCGGAATCGATCACGGCGTCGGTCGCCGCCTGGTCCTGGTCGTAGCCTTTCATGACCATATAGCCGCGCGCGCAAAGCTCGCCCTGCTCGCCGATAGGAAGGTGCGCGCCCGTCCGCGGATCGATAATCCGAATCTCGGTGTTGGGCAGCGGCTTGCCCACCGTGGTGACGCGCAGCTCCAGCGGATCGTCGGCGGCCGACATGGTGAGCCCCGGGGAGGTTTCGGTCTGCCCGTAAACGATGGTCAGCTCCGGCACGTGCATGCGCTCCACCACGCGGCGCATGGTTTCGATGGGGCACGGCGCGCCGGCCATCACACCGGTGCGCAGGCTGGTGAGATCGAAACGATCGAACTCGGGGTGCGTCAATTGCGCGATGAACATGGTGGGGACGCCGTAGAGCGCGGTGGCGCGCTCGGCGTGGACGGCTTCGAGCGTGGCGCGGGCGTCGAACTGCGCCGAGGGAAGAATCAGCGTCGCGCCGCTCGAGAGCGACACCATCGACCCGATCACCGAGCCGAAACAATGGTAGAGCGGCACCGGCGCGCAGATGCGGTCCCGCTCGGTGGCCTTGAGACCCATCGCCATCCCGACCCCGTTGTTGAGCAGGTTGTGGTGCGTCAACATGACGCCCTTGGGCGAACCGGTGGTGCCGGAGGTGTACTGAATGTTGGCGACGTCGCGCGGTTGGACGCCGCGTTCGGAGAAATCGGCGCCCCCGGCCAGCATGGCGTCCCACGAATCCGTGCCCAGCCAGACGACGTGTTCGAGTTCCAGCGTTTCGCCGGCGCGCGATTCCTCCAAAATGTCGCGGTAGCTGACGCGCGCGTCCTTCCCGTGCAGGAACAGGGCGCGGATTCCGGACTTGCGCAGCACGTAGCGCAGCTCGTAAGAGCGGTACGCCGGGTTGACGTTGACCAGCACCACGCCGGAACGCGCTGCGGCGTGCTGCAACAGCACCCACTCGACGCAGTTGCTGGCCCAGATGCCGGCGCGATCGCCCGGCCGGAGGCCGAGGCCTGCCAGACCGCGCGCCACACGGGTGGCCTCCGCATCCAGCTCGCGCCACGTCAGACGCGTCTTCTGATGAAGCGCGACCAGCGCGTCGCGGTCCGGGAACTTCGCGGCGGCATCGTGCAGCGCCTGCGATATCGTTTTTTCAAGCAGGGGCACAACCGCCCCGCACGCATAACTGAGACGCACCACTGGTAATCTCGCGAACTCAAGTGTAACCAAGCGCGCCGCGTGCGGCCTATTTGAAATGCTTATGCGCGGATAAGGACAGTGGGACGGACGATCGCTTTTTGCCGTCTGTCAAGAGCCGGTCCGTCTTGCGCCTGCCGGCGACAGGCCACAAAAAACGATGGCCTGTCCTACCTTTGCTAATATCGGAAATACCAATCCGTTTTTCGTTGTGAGGAGTTTTCCATGTCCGATCTGGTTGCGGTATTCGATACCACTTTGCGGGACGGCGAACAGGCCGCGGGCACGCGGCTGGGGAGCCGGGACAAGCTGACGGTGGCCCGGCAACTGGCCCGCTTGAATGTGGACGTGATCGAAGCCGGCTACCCCGCCTCGTCGCCGGACGATTTTGCCGCCGTGCAGCAGATCTCGCGGGAGATCCAGGGACCCATCGTCTGCGCCCTGTCGCGCGCCGTGGCGAGCGATATCGAGGCCTGCGGCGCGGCGCTGGAAAAGGCCGCGAGACCGCGCATCCACACCGGAATCGGCTCTTCCGATATCCACATCATGGGCAAGTTCCGCGACGAACGCTACGGGCGCACACTGGAGGAAAAGCGGGCGCGGATTCTGGAGCTGGGCGTGGAAGCGGTGAAACTGGCCAAGCGATACACGAACGACGTCCAGTTTTACGCCGAAGACGCGGGCCGCGCGGATAGAGCCTATCTTTTCGCCATGCTGGAAGCCGTAATCGAAGCCGGCGCGACGGTGGTGAACATCCCGGACACCACGGGCTACGCGGTGCCCGAGCAGTTCGGAAACCTGATTCGGGGAATCCGCGAAAACGTGCCCAACATCGCGAAAGCCGTGATCAGCGTGCACTGCCATGACGATTTGGGGCTGGCGGTGGCCAACGCGCTGGCGGGCATCCGTAACGGCGCGCGCCAGGTGGAGGGCACCATTAACGGTGTCGGCGAAAGAGCCGGCAACGCGGCCATCGAGGAAGTGGTGATGGCCCTGCGCACGCGCGCCGATTACTTCGGCGTGCGCACCAACATCGATGCCCGCGAGTTTCACCGCACCAGCCGGCTGGTAGCCGATTCGCTGGGAATGGCGGTTCCCGCCAACAAGGCGGTGATCGGCGCCAACGCGTTTTCGCACAGCTCCGGAATTCATGTGGATGGATTCCTCAAGGATCGCGAGACCTACGAGATCATGCGGCCCGAGGACGTGGGCTTCGACCAAAGCCGCGTAGTGCTGACCGCGCGCACCGGCCGTCACGGCCTGAGCGACCGGCTCGGCAAGCTGGGATACGATCTTTCGAAGGACGAGCTGGATCAGACCTACCAGCGCTTTCTGGCGGTGGCGGACAAGAAGCAGGAAGTCTTCGATGAGGACCTGATCGCCATTCTGCACGACGAACTGCATCCGGTGGCGGAGACCTATCAGCTCGATTACCTGCACGTCTACAGCGGGACGTCGGCCATCCCCACGGCCACCGTGCGGCTGCGCATCGGCGAGGAGACGCGGGAGGGCGCTGCCATAGGCGACGGCCCGGTGGACGCGGTCTACAAGTCGATTGCCGCGGTCACGAATACGCACGTGAAACTGCTGCGCTACGACATACGCGCGGTGACCAGCGGCACCGAAGCCATCGGCGAAGTGACCGTGCAACTGGAGATGGCGGGCAAGCGGATCGTGGGCCGCGGCGCTTCGACGGATGTGATCGAGGCCAGCGCCAAAGCCTACGTGGATGGCCTCAACAAGCTGGCCAGCCCGGCATAACGTGGCACGCCCGGGAAGTGGGGCGGGCGCTTCCGCCTGCCAATCGCGACTGCCGCCGTGGCGCAGGCTGTCCAGCCTGCCGAGCCGAGAGTCATCTCGGCTTTTCCTCGACCCGAGTCAAGAAACGTCGGCACGAATGCCGACGCTGCACGCAGGACTGCGTGCGCCACGTCCGCTTCTCGCGTGCGCGGTGCTCGCCCTCGCAGCCGGGATTGCCTGCAAACACGCAGTGCCGCCACTGGTGGATGCGGGCATGGCGTCCTGCGTCACGGGGGATGCGGTGGCGCTGGCCGGCGCCGACCTGGAGCGACTGCGCGCTTCGCCCTTCGCAAACGGCATGGGTAACTCCGCGCGCGAACTGCTGGAGCGGTACGGCAGCGCTTCGAAGCTGCTGATCGCCTGGAACGGGAGCGATCTGCTGATCGTGATACGAGGACTTTTCAAAACGCCGCCGCCGGGCGCGACCGCCATCGAACCGGGCCTGGCCGTGGCCGGCTCGCCAAACCGCATCTCGATCGCAGTGGCGCAACACGGCGCGGGATCGACCGGCGCACGCGGCCTGATCGATTATGGAGCTGAATTCGGCTCGGGTCGCGCCATCTGGCTTGCGGTTCGCGGCGGAACGGCGCTGCCACTCAGCGGCAATCTGGCGAATCTGAACCGTCTCCTGGAAGACGCCGATTTCGCCGGGGTGGCGCTGGGACTGGGCGAAACGGCCACGCTGCGGCTCAGTGCGCGCGGGCGAACCGCGGAATCGGCCGAGCGGTTGGAAGAGCGGCTGCGCGGGTTTCTCTCGCTGGCCGGAGAAGGCGAGATCCATCGGCCCGAACTTGCCCGCCTGCTGGGCGCCGCTCAGATCCAGCGCTCGGGCCGCGATGTTACCGCGACGCTGAGCGCGTCACCGGATGCGGTGGCGAAGTTGCTCGCCGATTTCGCCCGCTGAGGGTTATCGACCGCTCCCTGACGGTCGCGGCTCTG
>JBAVIH010000021.1:0-3129 GCA_049686695.1 Bryobacteraceae bacterium
GCCCGGAGGAGGTCCGCCGCCGCCGGGACCGCCGAAACCGCCGCCGCGGCTACCCTGCGCCTGGTTGCCGCGGATCGCGCCGAAACCGAACACCCGGTATATCCGCATGTTCACCGACAGCAGGCCCGGCATCGTCAGGTAATTGCGCGGAACCAGATTGGCCGGGTTCGCCACGTTATAGGAAGTCGTGAAGTTGCCCGCCGACGAGCAGACCACGTCGCCGGAGAGAACGGTGTTGTTTCCCGTGAAGCCGGGGCACGTCGTGCCGGACGCCGCAAAAGCCGCGCGCGCGTTGGTGTTGGTGGTGCCGTATATGTCCGTCCCGTCCAACACGTCGTACGGCTGGCCCGATCGCAGGCTGATGAACGGCGCCACCCGAATGTTCTTCGGCCCGACCACCGATCCCATCAGCATGAAACTGTTCCGCCGGTCGAAATTCGAGCGCCCGTAATCCAGCGCGAAGTCGTATGGGTCGGTCGGGGTCCCGGGCAGATCGTGGGCATAGGTCAGCGAATAGTTTCCGAACAGCGAAACCCGCTGGCTGAAACGCGTGTTGAAGTTCGCCATCAGCATTCTCTGCCGCATGTACCCGCCGGATTCGTACTCGAAGATGTTGCCCGCGTTGTAACCGTACGGGAAAGCGCCGTTGGACGCGCTGAGCGGCTCCAGCGGGTTGAAGGTCCCCGGCGCCGGCGAGTTGATCGGCACCGTCTGCGCCAGGTGCTCGGAGCGGTTGTAGGTGTAGAACAGCGAGGCCGTGGTGTTGCGCGGCAATTGCCGCTCCACGCCGATGGCTTCCTGCATGCTGTAATCGGCGTGCAGCTTCGGGTCCACCACGAAGGTCGAATTCTGTCCCGGATTCAGACTGGAAATCGACGGAATGTTGTTGGTGTAAAACGTCGGGTCGTACACCGTGTACTGGAGCTGGTTCATCCCGTTGTTGAGGTATGCCGTTTCGAAATCCCCCAAGCCGACGCGGTCGTAGAAGATTCCCGCCCCGCCCCGGATCACGGTCTTCTGCTTCCCGTTCTTGGGCGAGCCGGGCGCCCAGGCGAAGCCGAGGCGCGGCGCGAAGTCGCCATGATCGCTCACCAGAGTTTGCACTTCATAGCGCATTCCCAGGCTCAGCGTAAGGTTGGGCTTCACCTTCCAATCGTCCTGAATGAACGGCGCGCCATCGTAGCGGTCCTGGCTCACGTAGGCGAGCCCAGTCTGGATCGAATATCGCGACGGGCCTCCGCCCAGCGCCTGAATCTGCGCCGCGGTGTACCCATCCTGCTGGAGGGACAGGAATCGGATGTATTGTTCGACTGAGGTCAGGTTCTCGGTGACGGGGTTGCCATTGGCATCCGTCGCCACCGTGTTGCCCGCCAGCAGCACCGGCGCCAGGCCGCCCAGGAAACTGAACGAGCCGTTGAACCCGCCGGGCTGGTTGCTCTGGTCGCTGTCGCGCCGCACGCGCGCGCCGACCTTGATGGTGTGCGTGCCGTGCGATATCGACGTGATGTTCGTAAACTCGAAGTGGCGGCTGGTGTCGTGCGTATCTCCCACCCCGTTGCCGCCCGTCGTGAAAGCGCCTGCGACGCCGATCGAGGGAATCTCGTTGCCGTCGGACGCGCTGTGGTTGCGCATGAATTGAAGCCGCGCCTCGTTAACCACCTTCGGGCCCAGCACCGCGTCCTCGGTGATCATCAGGTTCTGCCCGCCGCCGCTGGTGTTGTAGGCCTGGTCCGTGGTGTAAGCCGGCGGCAGGTGCGTGCCGCCGAGGCCGGCGTTGTCCTTTGAATTGAACCGCTCTTCGAATCTCACCGTCAGGGTGTTGTTGGCGCTCAACTGGTAGTCGATGCGCGGCGATATGGTGGTGAACGTCGAAGGCGCGACCACGGACGTTCCGATCAGCGTGGTATCGAGCGTCGTGGGATCCACGTAGGTGGCGTGGGTGATCGAATTGTCGTTGATGTCGCGGCGGTTGAAATCCACGAAGAAGGAAGTCTTGTGATTCAGACTGCCTCCGAGATTGGCGCTGATCATCCGGTTCGAATAATCCGGCTTATTGGATGCCAGCGGGTTGCGCGAGTCGAAGACGCCGTTGGCGTCGTTCAGCGAAATCATGCCGTGTAGCTTGTCGGTGCCCGGCTTGGTGAGAATTTCGATGCGGCCGAAGCCCAGCCGGTCGAATTCCGCCGAAAAAGGATTCTGGTTGATGCGGATCTCGCGGATCGATTCCTTGGGCGGGAGTTGGCCGCCGCTGAAGCCGTCTATGTAGATCTGGCCGCCGTTGGGACCGGCCCCCGGCCCGGCCAGCGCCTGCAGCGCGTCGGATAAGTCGTCGGGATCGTCCGGCAGCGCCTCCAGGTCCTCTCCCTTCATGACAATCGCGGTGGCGTTGTTGTCGGCTTCCACGCTCACCGACGGCCCCGATTCGGCCTGCACCGTCACTTCCTGTTTTTCCGCGCTCACCGCCAGCCGGATCGACATCTGCAGCGGCGCGCCGGTGCTCACGTTCACCACTTTCGTGAATGCCGCGAAGCCCGGATAGGTCACCGAGACGGTGTACGGACCGGGCGCCAGGCCCAACAGGGAAAAGGTGCCGTCGGCCTGCGTCTGCGGCGTCTTGGTCAGGGCCGCATTCGCCACCGTCACATTGACGCCCGGGATGACGGCGCCGGAATCGTCCATCAACACGCCGCGCACGCCGCCGGTTGCCGTCTGCGCCGGAAGGGCGATTGCACCCAGCAGCGCCACCAAAAGAAAAAAGAGAATTCGTCGCGTTCTGACCATGCTCCCTCTGTTCGTCGCTTCTTGCCGCGCGGCCGTTCGTGCGCCCCGCCCCTAATTACCCTCGGCTCCCTCGCCACCGCCGCCCAGGTTCCAGCCGCCCATGATGTCGCGGGTGGAATTGGGCGATGCCGTCAACAGCGGCTCGACACCGGCCAGCATCATGATGCCGGTCAGGTGAGTGCCGTCGGTCCCCTCGGTAGTGGAAACCATGATGGCGTCGCCGTGCTTTAGATCCGCCAATTGCACGGCCGGCAGACGGTCCAGCATCTGCTTGATATCGCCACCGCCGCGCCCGCCCCAACCGCCCGCTCCGCCGTTGCCGCGGGCCGCGGCCGCCGCACCCTGCCC
>JBAVIH010000022.1:0-6390 GCA_049686695.1 Bryobacteraceae bacterium
CAAGCGTCCCGTCCGCCAGCCGCGCGAACGCATCGAGGAAGAGAAGAATCTGCGGCCCGCCACGCGCCGCCAGACGGCCTCCGGCCCACCGCCGATCAGCCGCGAAATCACCATCTCCGAAGGCATCACGCTCAAGGAACTCTCCGAGAAACTCGATATCAAGGCGGCCAGTATCATCACCAAGCTGGTGGATCGCGGCGTTTTCGCCACCATCAACCAGACGCTCGACATGAAGCTGGCTACCGAAATCGCGCGCGACTTCGGCGCCTCCACCGCAACCGTGAGCTATGAAGAAGAGGCCATGCAGGCGGTGGAAGAGGCCGAGGAAACCACGGACCTGGTGAGGCGCGCGCCGGTGGTGACCATCATGGGCCACGTGGACCACGGCAAGACCTCGCTGCTCGACGCCATCCGCGAAGCCAACGTGGCCGCGCGCGAAGCGGGCGGAATCACCCAGCATATCGGCGCCTACCAGGTGGAGTTGAACGGGCGCAAGATCGTCTTCATCGATACGCCGGGCCACGAGGCCTTCACCCGGATGCGCGCCCGCGGCGCCAAGGTCACCGACATCGTGGTCCTGGTGGTGGCGGCCGATGACGGCGTGATGCCGCAGACGCTCGAAGCGATCGATCACGCCAGGGCGGCGGGCGTGCCGATCGTGGTAGCCATCAACAAGATCGACAAGCCGGACGCGCAACCCGAGCGCATCAAGCAGCAGCTTTCCGACCGCGGCCTGCTGGCCGAGGATTGGGGCGGCGATACGGTGATGGTGCCGGTGTCCGCCAAGACCCAGCAGGGCATCGAGCTGCTGCTCGAGATGATTCTGCTGGTAGCCGACATGCTGGACCTCAAGGCGAATCCGAACCGCCCGGCCATGGGCACCGTGCTCGAAGCTCAGCTCGACCGCGGCCGCGGGCCGGTGGCCACCGTGCTGGTGCGCAACGGCACGCTCGCGGTAGGCGATTTCTTCATCTGCGGCGCGGTGTTCGGCAAGGTGCGCGCCATGATCAGCGATCGCGGCACGCAAATCCGGAAAGCCGAACCCGCCACGCCAGTGGAGGTGCTGGGGCTCGGCTCGCTGCCCGAAGTGGGCGACGACTTCCAGGTGGTGACCGACACCGCCAAGGCGCAGCAGATCGTCAAGTTCCGCGACCTCAAGGACCGCGAGGCGGCGATGGCCAAATCCGCGCGTCTCACGCTGGATCAACTGCACAAGCAGATGGAAGCCGGCGAAATCAAGGAGCTGCCGATCATCCTCAAGGCCGACGTGGGCGGTTCGGCCGAGGTGTTGACGGAGGCGCTGCAGAAGCTCTCCAACGAGAAGGTGAAGGTGCGCGTGATCCGCGCCGGAGTGGGCGCGGTCAACGAAAGCGACGTGCTGCTGGCATCGGCGTCGAACGCCGTCATCATCGGCTTCAACGTGCGGCCGGAGCGGGCCGCCTCCACGCTTGCCGAGCAGGAGAAGGTGGACATTCGCCTGCACACCATCATTTACAACCTCACCGACGAGATCAAGGCGGCCATGAGCGGCCTGCTGGAGCCGGTGTTCCGCGAGGTTTACAAGGGTAAGGCCGAGGTGCGCGAAACCTTCCGCATCTCGAAAGTCGGCAACGTGGCCGGGTGCCTGGTGCAGGACGGCGCGATTCCGAGCCGCTCCGAAGTGCGACTGCTGCGCGACAACGTGGTGGTGCATACCGGCAAGATCGCTTCGCTGCGCCGTTTCAAGGACGACGTGAGCGAGGTCAAGAGCGGCCAGGAATGCGGCATCACGCTCGAGAACTTCCCAGACGTCAAGCAGGGAGACATCATCGAGGCGTTCGTGACCGAGCGCGTGGCCACCGAGGTCTTTGCCTGATGCCATGGCTGCCGTCGGCGTGCTGACTCTGGAATTACGGCTGGAACATTCCCACTCCCTCAAGGACAAGCGTCACGTGGTGGAAAGCCTGAAAACCCGCCTGCGGGGCAAGTTCAACGTGGCGGTGGCGGAGATCGACTACCAGGACCTGTGGCAGCGGGCCGCGGTGGCCGCGGTCACGGTTTCGAGCGACCATGCCCATGCCGAGAAAGTGCTGCGCTCGGTGGAGGAGGAAGCCGTCGCGCTGCTCGGCGCGGAGGTGGCCGGCGCGACCGTGGAGTGGCTGGCATGAGAGGCGCGGACAACGAACTGTTGACAGGCGAAAGCGCCTGTCCCACTTTGCCGCGCAACGGCGCGCGGGTATGTGGGACAGGCGCTTTCGCCTGTCAACATGTTTTTTCCCCGCTTCTATGGCTCCTATCGCGCGGGCGCGCGAGCGAGGCTGGGCGCCATGGATGAACGCCGTACGCTGCGCGTGTCGGAGGCGCTCCGCGAGGAGTTGACCGAGATCATCGGCTTCGAAACCGAGGACCCGCGGCTGCTGGCAGTGGACGTGACCGAGGTCCATGTGAGCCAGGACGGGCGCCACGCCAACGTGCGGGTGGGGGTGCGCGGCAACGAAAAGGAGCAGGAGGCATCCCTCAAGGCCCTCGATCACGCGGCCGGTTTCCTGCGCCACGAACTGGCCGGCCGGCTGACCCTGCGCCACGTTCCCGAACTGCATTTTATGCGTGACAAAAACCTGGATGTGGAAAGCCGCATCGATTTTCTTCTCAAACGAGCGAAAAAATCTCGTGTCCGAACCGAAAAATAACCCTAAAGTCAAACAAATTGTGGTAGTTTTGTTTCTGTTGGCGGGTCTCGAGCCGGTCGCCCGGGCGGACCAGCCGGAATTGCTACGGCTCGAAAAAACGGCCGACGCGATGGGTTCGGCCTATACGGTCGAGCTGTACGGCTATGACCGTGTGAAGATGGAAGCGGCCGCCGATGCGGCTCTCGACGAAGCGCACCGGCTCGACGAGTTGCTTTCCAACTACCAGCCCGGGAGCGAGTGGAGCCAGGTCAACCAGCACGCGGCCGAAAAGCCGATGAAGATTTCGCCGGAGTTGTTCCAGTTGCTATCGGCGTGCCTCGAGTACAGCCGGCAAAGTGAAGGAGCGTTCGATATTACGGTGGGCCCGCTGATGAAAGTCTGGGGCTTTTACAAAGGCACCGGACATCTGCCGCATCGCCCGGAAGTGGAGGCCGCGATGACCCGGGTGGGCTACCGGCACGTGCGCCTGGACGCCCAGGCCGGCACGGTCTGGTTCGACCGGCCAGGCGTGGAACTGGATCCGGGCGGGATCGGCAAAGGCTACGCGGTGGACCGGATGGTGGACGTGTTGAAGCAGTACGGAGTAACCACGGCGCTGGTGGCCGGCTCCGCCAGCAGCATTTATGGAATCGGCGCGCCGCCCGGACACCCGGAAGGCTGGGCGGTGGAGATCCGCGACCCGTGGCGGCATTCGAAGACGGTGGAGCGGGTGTATCTCAAGGACATGTCGCTGTCCACCTCGGGCAGTTACGAGAAGTTTTTCCGGGCCGAAGGCCGCATTTATGCCCACATCATGGACCCGCGAACGGGTTACCCGGCGCAGGGCACGGTGTCGGTATCGGTGGTGGCGCCGCGCACCATCGACAGCGAGGCGTGGGCCAAGCCCTACTTCGTGAACGGCCGCCGGTGGGCGGAACAGCACAAGCCAAAAGAATTTCGGGTTTATTTTTGCCAAGACAGGACGGATCAACCATGCGCGTGGCTCCAATGACCAGCCGTTTTTTGGACGCCTGCCGCCGCCGGCCGACCGATGTGCGGCCGGTCTGGTTTATGCGGCAGGCCGGCCGCTACATGAAACAATACCGGCAGATCCGCGAAAGGCACGGCATCCTGGAAATCTGCAAACGGCCGGACCTGGCTTCGACGGTGACGCTGCAGCCAGTCGAGATTCTGGACGTGGACGCCGCCATTATCTTCGCCGACCTGCTGCTGCCGATCGAACCGATGGGCCTGAAGCTGCGGTACGACAAGGGCTCGGGGCCGGCGATCGACAACCCGGTGCGGACTTCCGACGACGTGGATTCGCTCTCGACGGCTTATACCGACGATCTCGGCTACGTGGGCGAAGCCATCCAGGCCACCGTGCGGGCGCTGGCCGGGCGGGTGCCAGTAATCGGTTTCGTGGGCGCCCCCTTCACCATGGCCAGCTACATGATCGAAGGCGGCGCCTCGCGCAATTTCATCCGCACCAAGAAGCTGATGTATAGCGATGAGACGTTGTGGCGGCGGCTGATGGGCAAGATCGTCGACGTGCTGGCGCCCTTCGCGCATCTGCAGGTGGCGGCGGGCGCGCGCGTGATCCAGGTGTTCGATAGCTGGGTGGGGGCGCTGGGTTCGGACGACTACGTGCGTTATGCCGCGCCGTACTCGCGCGCGCTGATCGAGCGCATCCGCTCTACCGGCGCTCCGGTGATCCACTTCGGCACCGGCGCTTCCGGCTTCTTCAAGGAACTGCACGCCGCCGGCGGCGATGTGATGGGCGTCGACTGGCGCATGAACATCGACCAGGCGTGGACGGACATCAGCTACCGCTCGGCCATCCAGGGCAACCTGGATCCGGTGGCCCTGTTTGCACCGCTCCACGAACTGCGCATCAAGGTCCACGAGCTGCTGAAGCGCACCGGCGCCCGGCCGGGCCACATTTTCAACCTGGGGCATGGCATTCTGCCGGAAACCCCGGTCGAGAACGTCCAGGCGGTGGTGCAGATGGTCCGCGAATTCCGCCCATGAAGCAGGGGGTCCTGCTGGTGGCGCACGGGGCGCCCGAACGGGTCGAGGACGTGGAAGAGTACCTCGGCTACGTGCGCGGCGGCAGGCCCGGTTCGCCCGAGGTGCTGGCCGAAGTACGCAGCCGCTACATCGCGATTGGCGGTGGCTCGCCGCTGCTCGGCTGGACGCGCGCCCAGGCGGAAGCACTGGAGCGGACGCTCGGCCTGCCGGTCTTCTTCGGCATGCGCAACTGGCATCCCTTCCTGCGCGAAACCATGGACCGCGTGCGCGAAGCCGGCATCGACCGGCTGGCCGCCATCTGCCTGGCCCCGCAATTCTCCGAATTGAGCGTCGGCCTGTACATACGCCGCACGCGCGAAGCGGCGGCCGAGGCCCGCGCAACGGCGGAGATCGTCTGGGCCAAAAGCTATCACACCGAACCGCTGCTGATCGAAGCCTACGCCGAACGCCTGCGGCCGCTGCTGCCGGCGGAGCGGATGCTCTTCACGGCCCACTCACTGCCCCAACAGGCGCTGGCGGCGGACGATCCGTATGCCGCCGAGTGCCGCGCCACCGCCGCGGCGGTTGCCGCGAGCGCCGGCATCGCGCAATGGGATTTCGCTTTCCAGAGCCAGGGGTTGACCGGCGGCCAGTGGCTCGGCCCAACGGTGGAATCCTGCCTGGACCGTTATGCCGCCGAGGGCGTCCGCGACGTGGCGCTCGACCCTGTGGGCTTTGTCGCCGACCACGTCGAGGTGCTGTTCGATATCGACATTCTGTTCCGCGAGTACGCAGCCGCCAGAGGCATCGCCCTGCGCCGCCCGGAATCGCTGAACGATTCGGCCACGTTCACCGCGGCGCTGGCCGAGGTGGCCAAGCGATGTTTGTGAAGGGCAAGCTAAAGCATGCCCCACCTACGCCGCTGGTGGGGCATGCTTCAGCTTGCCCGTTGATTGCCAATGGCTGACACCGTCATCATCGGCGGCGGCATCTCCGGCCTGGCCGCCGCGTACTACCTGGCCAAAGGCGGCGCCACAGCCACCATCGTCGAATCCCGCCCGCGCCTGGGCGGCGTGATCGAAACGGTGCACGTGGAAGGGTGCACCATCGAAGCCGGCCCGGACAGCTTCCTTTCCGCCAAGCCTGCCGCGCTCGAACTGATCGGCGAGCTCGGCCTGGCGGACCAGGTGATCGGCTCGAACGACCATCTGCGCGTCACCTTCGTGCGCCGCGATGGCCGCCTGACGCCGCTGCCGGACGGCCTGATGATGATGGTGCCGACCAAGATCCTGCCGCTTCTCTCCACCAGCCTGGTCGGTTGGCGCACCAAGCTGCGGATGGCGATGGAACTGCTGCGCGCGCCCAAGGCCAGTGCCTGCGATCAATCGGTGGCCGAGTTCATCGAAGAGCACTATGGCGCCGAAGCCGTCGACTACCTGGCCGAGCCGCTGCTCAGCGGCGTCTACGGAGGCAATCCCGCCGCCCTGAGCGTGAGCAGCGTGTTGCCGCGCTTCGTCGAACTGGCCAACCGTTATGGCAGCCTGACGCGCGGCGTGCTGGCGGAGCGCGCCCGCGCCGCCAAACTGCGATCGCGCCAGCAGGCGGCCCCGCTGTTCCGCACGCTCAAGGGCGGGCTGGGGCAAATGGTCGACTCGATCACGGCGTCGATTGGCGGCAAAGTCGAAGTCCGCCATGCGCGCGCGCAATCGATCGAGCGGACGGCCGCCGGCTT
>JBAVIH010000023.1:0-4590 GCA_049686695.1 Bryobacteraceae bacterium
CCATCTGGCAGGTCGGCTCGCGACTGGCCGACGCGGCGCGCGATGTGCGGGCCAGCCAGGTGGACGATGTGCTGACCATCGTGGTGGCGGAGCAGGCCTCGGCGGTGGCCACCGGCGTCGCCAAGACGTCGCGCGCCTCGAGCGCGGTCAACTCGGTCAACAACCTGGCGGGAATCAATCCGCCCGGGGGGTCGCTGGTGAATCTGGCCAACATGGCGGGCTCGTGGCAACTGAACGGCCAGGGCACCACCAGCCGCACCACCACCCTGACCACCACCCTAACGGCGCGGGTTACCCACGTGCTGCCGAACGGTGGCCTGGTGGTCGAGGCCTCCAAGGAAATCCAGGTCAACTCCGAGCACCAGCTCATCACCGTGCGCGGAGTGGTCCGGCCGGCCGACATCGATACCACCAACAGCGTGCTGAGCTCGCGCCTGGGGCAGCTCGAAGTCCACATCGACGGCAAAGGCGTGGTGGGCGATGCCATCCGCCGTCCCAACTTCCTGTACCGGCTGATGCTGTGGTTGTTGCCATTCTAATGAAAAAACGCGTGTGCATTTCCGCCTGGATCGCGTGCTCGCTGGCCGCCGGCGAGGCCGCCGCGGCGCGCCTCAAGGACCTGGTTACCATCGAAGGCGTGCGGGAGAACCAACTGATCGGATATGGCGTGGTGGTCGGGCTGGCCGGCACCGGAGACACCCAGCAGACCACCTTCTCCAACCAGAGCCTGACCAATATCCTGGAGCGCATGGGCGTGGCCGTCTCGCCCACCACGATTCGCGTCAAGAACACGGCGGCCGTGATGGTGACCGCCACCCTGCCGGCATTCGCCCAACCCGGGATGAAAATAGACATCACCGCGGGGGCGATTGGCGATGCCCTCAACCTGCAAGGAGGGATCCTGGTTTTGACTTCCCTGCGCGGCGCCGACGGGCAGGTCTACGCCGTGGCGCAGGGTCCGGTGGTCACCGGCGGGTTTGCCGCCGGACGCGGCGGGGCGTCGCAGACCGTCAACCATCCCACCGTGGGCCGCGGCCCCAACGGCGCCATCGTCGAGCGGCCGGCGCCGTCCATCGAACCCAAATCGGTGGTGCGCCTGCAACTTCGCCAGTACGATTTCACTACTTGCGCGCGCATCGTCGAGGTCATCAACAAGAAGTTCGCCGGACCCGCCGCGCTGGCCCGCACCGAGAACGCCGGTCTGGTCGCGGTGGCGATTCCGGCCGAATTCGCGGCCCGCTCCACCGAGTTCCTGGCCGAACTGGAAAATCTGTCCGTCGAGGCAGACCGCCCGGCGCGGGTGGTGATCAACGAACGCACCGGCACCATCGTGCTCGGCAAAGACGTGCGCATCGCCCCGGTGGCGATTCTGCACGGCAAACTGAGCGTCGAAATCCAGACCAGCCTGGCGGTCTCGCAGCCGGAGCCGTTCTCGCAGGGCGCCACCCAGGTGGTCCCGCAGACCGCGGTCGGCGCCAAGGAAGAAAAGGCGCGCAACGTGGTCCTCAAGCAGGGCGCCACAGTCGAGGAACTGGTCCGCGCCCTGGCGGCGATCGGCTCCACGCCGCGCGACGTGATCGCGATCCTGCAAGCCCTGCGCGCGGCCGGCGCTCTCGAAGCCGACGTGGAGGTGATCTAATTCATGGACAGGATGTCGATTGCGCAAACCGCGGTCGCCCCGCCCCCGACTCCGGCGATCCCCAAGGACAGCGATCCGGCCAAGATTGAGGACGCCGCGCAGCAGTTTGAGGCCCTGCTGCTCGGCCAGATCCTGGAAACCGTGAGCCAGGGCGGCGGCTGGCTGGGCTCGGGAGAGGATTCCAGCTCCAGTTGCGCCAACGGTTTTGCGCAGGAGCAGCTGGCCGCCATGATGGCCAGGCAAGGCGGCTTCGGCCTGTCCAAGCTGATCGCCCAGGGCCTCGAGCGGGCCCAGTAACTCGCCGTCGCGTAAACAGAGATGAACACACATAGGTTCGTTAAAGTCTCAAGTGGGTCTTGTTTTATCCGTGTTTCTCTGTGTTCATCCGTGGCTTAGAACGAGTTTTTCACGCCTTCTGTTTGCGGTACCACTCTAAGGTGCGGCGCATGCCCTGCTCGAAGGAAAAGCGCGGGGCGTGGCCCAGGTCGCGGGCGGCGGCCGCGGTGTCGGCCTGGGAGTCGTGCACATCGCCGGCTCGCGGCAGCCCGTACTCGGGTGCGATGCTGACTCCCTCCAGCTCCTGGACCAGCCGCCATGCCTGGTTGAGCGTGATGCGGCCGCCGTTGCCGGCGTTGTACATCTTTCCCGAAACATTCCCGGCCTTGGCCGCTTTGAGGTTCAGCTCGGCCACGTCCTCCACGAAGGTGAAATCACGGGACTGCTCGCCGTCGCCGAAGATCACCGGCGCGCGGCGCTCGATGGCGCAGCGCAGGAAGATCGAAAGCACCCCCGAGTACGGGCTGGAAGGATCCTGCCGCGGGCCGTACACGTTGAAATAGCGCAGCGCGACCGTTTCGAGCCCCCAGACGCCCGAGAACACTCTGCAATAGTGCTCGCCCACCAGCTTTTGCAGCGCGTACGGCGACTTGGGGTTGGGCGGCATCGACTCCACCTTGGGCAGCACCTCGGTATCCCCGTATGCCGATGACGACGCCGCGTAGACCACGCGGCCCGCGCCGCCTTCGCGCGC
This sequence comes from Bryobacteraceae bacterium, assembly GCA_049686695.1. GTDB lineage: Bacteria > Acidobacteriota > Terriglobia > Bryobacterales > Bryobacteraceae > Bog-375. The sequence continues at coordinate 2,670 of JBAVIH010000023.1, forward strand.
CGCGCGCAGCACGTTGAACGTGCCGTCGATATTGACCTCGTGCGACGGCACCGGGTCGTCGATCGAGCGCGGCACCGACGGGATGGCGGCTTCGTGGAACACTACGGCCGCGCCGCGGATCAGGGGCGCGATTTCCTCATACCGGCGGATGTCGGCGCGCTGAAAGTCGATTCGCGCGCGGACCTCCTCGAGATTTCGCTCGTGCCCGGTGAGCAGGTTGTCGATGACGACAATCTTGCGGGCGCCCTCGGCAATCAGAGCGCGAACGATTTGCGAGCCGATGAACCCGGCTCCTCCTGTGACGACGTAGTGGCTCATGAGATTTTCGCGATGACGGATTTGAGATGGAGAAGCGATTCGATGGCGATGCGTTCGCCGCCGTAAGAGAAGTCGAAGGCTTCGAGAGAAAGCCAGCCGGCGTACCCGCGCCGCGCCAGCACTTCCAGCAGGGGCGCGAAATCGTACGTGCCGGTGCCGCAGTGGCGCCCGTCGAGTTCGTTCAAGTGGACATGGCGGATCAGGTCGAAGTAACGGTCCACCAGCGCGGTGTGCGGCTCGGTTTCGTCCACCGCATTGTGCACGTCGAACATGGTGCGGATGGCGGGGCTCGCAATCCGGCGCACGATAGCGGCGGCTTCCTCGAGCGACTGTACCACGTCGGATTGCGCTATCGGCAGCGCCTCCACCAGCACCGTAACGGCGCGGCTTTCGGCGTGCGGCGCGATCGACTTGAGACCGTCCACGAAGTGGCGGGTAGCCTCCTCGCGGCCAATTCCGCCCGTCGAGGAACGCTGCTGCGGGGAACCGAACACCATCACGCCATCCGGCCCCAGGTCGGCGCAGAGATCGATCAGCCGCCGGATATGATCCCAGCTCTTTTGCCGCAGGGCGCCGTCCGCTGTCGTGACGTGCAGCCCCGGCGGGCTCACCATCAGCCAGTGCAGGCCAACGAAGGTCGCATTTTCGGAAGCCATCACCCCGCGGTATTCGCGCCGCTGTCCGGTCGAGATGTCCGCCGGCCTCTCCGCCAGCGTGAACGGAGCGATTTCGATCCCGGCGTATCCGGCGCGGCGAATGGCCTTCGCGGTCTCCGCGAACCCCCGCTTCCCGAAAGCCTCGTTGCACATCGCGTGACGAAAACCGTACGGCATGAAACTCCAGTATAGGCATTCGGGTTAGCGCCTGTGCAGCAATCGGCGAGCTGCAATCGGCGAGCTGCAATCGACGAGCGCGCAACCGGCATTGCGGCGCGCGAGTAACATCCCCGAATCGGACTCCCGGCCACGGAACCTGCGTTATATAGTGTCCCGTCCGGGGTCGACTGTGGGGCGGACGCCGGGGCGGATGCCCCCGTCCGCGCGCGACCCCCCGGGCGCGCTCTTGGGCTGCTGGCCCTCGAATACGTGGTGTTCCACGAGTTGCTGCGCCTGCGGTTCCCCGTCAATCATTCCGGCGCCCGCCGGCGCGTGCACACGCGCGAGTTCCGCGAGGCCGAAAAGAAGTTCCCGCGGCTGCGGGAGGCCAAGGAGACGCTCAAGCGTTTGTGAAGAGGGGATAGAGCATCGGTCCTGTGACTTAATAGGGTGATTCAGTACTGTCACTCCGCGCGTTCCGCTTGATTTTGGCCGCCTCTATAGTCCGGTTTGGCCTCGACCGATGCATCGTCGATAGAAATGTCTCAGGACGGTTCGACGGTCTGGTTCGCCGGCGCATCGGGCGACGTGGTCATTCTCGATACGCGATACGGGAACATACTGGCGGCATACCAGACAACGCCGTCGTCGGTAGTCTATCCGGGCCCTCCCTACTGAGGCGCACACCGGCGGTAGAGTCGAGGATGGGCGCGGGTGCCGAGGCAGTGTCAAGAGTTTTGTGTAAACGGCTTTCGGTTGGTTGATGGTTTTCGGCTACACTGGTTGCA
>JBAVIH010000024.1:0-3681 GCA_049686695.1 Bryobacteraceae bacterium
ATTCCAGAAAATGTACGCGGAGATGAACAGCAAGGTTAAACACACGGTGGTTGCGCCCGGCGACAGGATTCCGTTCGACGGGTTGACGGTGACGGTGGTTACTTCCAACGGCCAGGTGCTGAAGACGCCGCTTCCCGGAGGTGGCATACCCAATCCGGCTTGCGCCAACTTCGCGCGGCGTGATGAGTCGCGGGTTGACCCGGAGAACCCGATGTCGGTGGGCGTGGTGATCGCCTACGGCAAGTTCCGCACGGTCAATCTGGGCGACTTCACCTGGAACAAGGAAGATGAGTTGATGTGCCCGAGTAATCCGATCGGGAGGGTCGATCTGTATCTCACCTCGCACCACGGAATCGACCAATCGGGCTCGGCCGTGCTGGTGCATGGCTTGCACCCACGGGTGGCTGTGATGCACAACAGCGCATTCAAAGGCGGCGCCATTCAAACCATGCAGGTCCTGCACACGTCACCGGGGCTCGAAGACATCTGGCAGCTCCACTGGGCGTATGCGGCCGGCCTGGAACAGAACTCGCCGGGGCTCTTCATCGCCAACATAGAAGACAATACGACCATGGCAAACGTCCTGCTGAATCCTCCACCGACATTCGGACAGGGACGGCCGCCGGCGCCTCCGCCACAGGGCGCCGCACCGAACCCTCCTGGACCAGGCGGCTCGATGGGTGGGGGACGCCCCAAAGGTCACACCGGCCCGGCATTCTGGATCAAGGTGTCGGCGGAACCGGATGGAACGTTCAGCGTGACGAATACGCGCAATAACTTCACCAAGACCTACGCGGCACTGAAGTAGAGTCAGGCCCTCGCGGGGAGATGCCGGTGACAAGATCACCGGCGCTACCGGATCAATCGGGCGTACAGTCCGGGTTTACCCGCGCACGGCTTGTCGCTACAATGCTTGGCAGCACGCCGGAGTGCCAAGTGGCGCCGGCAGGGCGCCGCCTTCGCGTCGTTGTCGCCGGGCAGGATCCTCGCTGAGAAATCGGAAAGGAGCAGTCTCATGCGTAGAAGGTGTTTCTTGAGGTCGCTCGCCGCAGCTCCTGCTGCCGGTCTGATTCACGTCCCTCTCGTAATGCCATGGGAGGCGATTGCGCAACAACGAGGTGGACTGCCTCCGGCCGAACCGTTCAAGCCGACCGAGGAGGCCAACCATCCGATAGGTGAAGGTAAGGGGATCTACCCAGGCAGAGTGGTTTGGGTGCGCGACGCGAACGCGACCAGTTGGGATGGAGTGACTGGGCACTGGTGGGATGACGCGTACACCAACCAGAACGTGGTCCACAGCATGACTTCGCAGTTAGTCCGGAATCTGACAGGAAGGAATCATGAGAGACGGGCATGGGACGCCCTGTTCCGGAGTTTCAACGAGAGCCACAAGCTGGGGAGTTCGGGATATCGTCCCGGGGAGAGAATCGCCATCAAGATCAACTGCAACCAGGACCGGTCGCCGGAATGGGGCACGTTGGCTGCTTTCCCCGGTGGCCCGCCTTCCGGTGCGGCGCGCGGCGGAGGGCCTCCCAGAGGACCCCAGAATGGCTTGCCCAGCCCTCATGCCGTGGTAGCCCTGGTGACTGAGTTGATCGAAAACGCAGGTGTTCGGGGCGCGGATATCATGATCTACGATGCCACCGGCATTCGTAACGTCGGTCAGCCGATCCACAACCGGATCCGGGCGAATTCCAATCCCGAATTCCAGGCGGTGAAATTCCTGGTCGGCGCCGACTATAACCTGGGCGACCGTATGTCACCCACGCCGGACATGCTGAACCCGATCCGATTCGCCAAGGGAGAGCTGCCCTACGGCTATTTTCCGCGGCAGGTGACCGAGGCCAAGTACATGATCAACATGGCACTGCTGCGCCCGCACGGGATGGCCGGAGTTACCTTGACCGCCAAGAATCACTTCGGTTCCATCCACTTTCCCAACGATGGAGGCTGGTCGCCGAAGGTTCTGCACTCGAGCGTTCTGCGGAGCCAGCCGATGGGTTCGTACAACGTCCTGGTGGATCTGATGGGGCACCGCCAGCTGGGCGGCAAGACGATGCTTTATGTGCTGGATGGTCTGTACACCGCGGAGCACAATGAAGGCAGCGTTTTCCGGTGGGCCTCCTTCGGCGACCATTGGGCTTCCAGCATGCTGATGTCGCAGGACCCGGTGGCGATCGACTCGGTGGCGTTGGACATACTCAGTAGCGAGCCTCGCGCAACCCAGGTTCGCGGCAACGCGGACAACTACCTGCACGAAGCCGCGCAGGCGGCGAAGCCCCCGTCCGGAACGATTTACAACCCTTGCGGTTGCGGCACGCTGGCCAGCCTCGGCGTGCATGAGCACTGGAACAACCCGGCCGCCCGAAAGTACTCGCGTAATCTTGGCAGGCACGAAGGCATCGAACTGATCGCCTCGGTTTAGGTGCGGTCCGCTTACTCTTCGCGCAACGAAACCGCCGGGTCCACCTGGGCGGCGCGGCGCGCGGGAAGCCAGGCGGCGATAGCGGTGGCCATCAGCAGGACCAGGGCCGCGACCGCCAGCGAGAGCGGATCGAGTGGCGAAACCTGGAACAAAGCGCCGCGGGCGAGTCGCGCCAGCGCCGCGGATGCCGCCCAGCCCGCGACCATTCCTGCCAGGGTCCAGACGCCGGCCTGGTGCACCGCCATGCGCGCGATCCGGCCCGGCGATGCGCCGAGAGCGATCCGCAGGCCGATTTCGCGCGTGCGCTGAGCCACCAGGAATGAGAGCACGCCATACAGCCCGATGGCGGCCAGCAACAGCCCGAAGACGGCAAACAGCGCGATCAGCGCCGCCAGGAACCGCGCGCGCTCGCTCAAGCGGTCCACCTTGATCTGCATGGTCTCGATGGTGACGGGCAGAGCGGGATCGATGGCCGCCATTTGCCGGCGCACCCAGCGTTCCAGGGTGCCCGCATCGAGCGGCGTTTCAAGCAGCGCCACGCCGCCCACACCCAGCTCGTCCGACCGGTTCATTCGCAGCCGGTAGTATTCGGGCTGCGGCGCATCGGCGATCCCCAGGTTTTTCACGTCGCCCGCTACGCCGACCACCGGCAGCCAATGGCCGCTCACATCGAGGCCGACCTGCTGGCCCACAGGATTCTCGGTTGGAAACATGCGCCGCGCCAGCGACTGGCTGAGGATCAGCGGAGTCTGCGTGGCGGAGCGCTCGTTTTCGTTGAAATTGCGTCCGGCGAGAATCGGGATGCCGAGCGCGCGGAAGTAGCCGGGCGTGACGTAGCGGAACGCCACCATGCCGCCCTGCTCGGGAAGCGGCGGATGGCCAGCGATCCGCATATTGGAAAACGGCCGGCCGCGCCAGCCACCCGACGGCGGGATGGAATCGCTCAGGGCAAACCGGCTGACGCCGGGAATGCTGGCGAGCTGCCGTTCCACCTCGGCGTAGAAGGCGTCCTGTTTTTCCGCTGAAGCGTAGCGATGGCGGTTGAGCGTGAAGGTCGCGGTGACCAGGCGCCGCGGCTGAAATCCCAACGGCTCGCTTTCCAGCTTCCACAGGCTGCGTACCAGCAGCGACGCGCCGGTCAACAGCACCAGAGAAATCGCCACCTGCGCCGCCACCAGCGCAGGCCGCGACCACAAGCGTCCGCCTCCGGCGGAATGCCATCCGGCGAGCGTGGCCGCGCTCAGACGCTCCCAGGC
>JBAVIH010000025.1:0-23326 GCA_049686695.1 Bryobacteraceae bacterium
CGGCGCGGCGGCGATCTCGACCCAATCCTGCGGCGAGAAGACAAACCGTGCGCTCGCCGGCGACAGATCCCTTGCATCCAGGGTGAGCGAGGCTTCCGCGATGGGCCCCTGGTCCGCGATCGTGCGGATGGTGGACTGCCCGTGGTCCTCGGACACCTTTGCGGTATGGTGCCTGATTCTCGCCCGCCAGTTTGCGTAAGCGCCTGCACTGAGAGGATCGCTCCAGTCATATTGCGCGGCGACGAACCGCGCTCGGATCGCAGCCATTTCCCGAACTTCCGATGTCGTGTCGGACAAGACCGCTGGCCGGACAAAGGTGGACCTGGGAGTCCGCACCGTCAACCGCGAATTCGCCGATCGGGGTGGCGTCGCGCTTCTGGCTTTCAGCAACAGCGTGTCGGCGCGCAACTCCGAACTGCGTTGCGGCCAGAAGAGAATCGCACCCACCAAAACCGCAGCGGCGAGCGCACCCATCCAACGGCGCATCGCGCCGCGTGTTCTCCCGTGCCTGGGAGCCGTCCGCCGCGCGCGCTCCACCTCCTGCATTTCCGCCACGATGTCCCCCCAGGGCCGCGGCGGCCCGGGAAGCCGGGGTGCGATGAGTTCGCGGCAGCGCTGATACCGCGCGAATGCCGGATCCATGAGGCCGGTGCGCCGTTCGCAGATCGGGCAGGAATCCAGGTGCGCGAGAAGACGTTCGATCTCGGCCGCGGGCAATTGCTCTTCGAAGAGGGCCGACAACAGTTCTTCCGTAGGGTGTTCTATTTCCGGCATTGGTTCCACCTCCTCATTTGCTTGATCCCACGCCGCAGAAATTCTCCCACGGTCGACGTTCGCACCTGTAACACTTCCGCAATCTGCCAGTACTGCAAACCCTGCCCGCGGAGTTCCAGGCAGGTTCGCTGCTGCGGCGAGAGGCTTTCGATAGCGAGTTGGAATCCTTCGAGCCATTCCTTTTCGATCAACTCCTGCTCCGGGTTCTTGGCAAAACTGGCTATCGTCTCGGCGATGGCCGCCGAATACGGCGACTCCCTGCCGTTCCGGTCCAAACTATCAATGCGGGCATTGCGTGCCACGCGGTAGACCCAGGCTTTAGCATCGTCGATGGCCGCCCCGTCCCGAAGGGCGACGTATAACCGGAGGAAAGCGTCCTGAGTCACCTCCTGGGCCCTCGCCGCGTCCAGCCCGAGAGCCAGAAGGTAACGAAACACGCCGTCACGTGCGGCCGAATAGAGCGCGGCAACCCGGTGTTGCGCCGACGCTGTCGGCGACAAACCATCGCTCACCGGCGGCACCATCGTTCAGGCTGGCGGTTTCCGATCTCCATGTACGCCATAAAGACGGTTTGAGAGGTGACGGTGACTACACCTGGTAATGATATTCCCGAGAAGGGTTCACCGGCGTGAGGCACCACGTGTCGAATACGTTGTTGGGAGGATTGCCGCCCCAGCCGCTCCCCCGAGAGTTACGATTGACCCGAGTTATGTCCTTGTACCAATACGCGGTCTGCCCCATGGCGTGCCACGAAGCGCCAGTGCCGCCGGTCATGACATGCAGAACCCGGCCGGCATTCACCTCGATCTTAGCGGGTGCCTGCGCCGCCGCCCACGCCGGCAGCAGCATGGCCGCCATCGCATGAAACACCCGTAAAGAGCCGAACGTCTTGTCCTCCGGTAACCATTTCCGACGCTAGCCGGTTTTGCTCCATTCTAACCGGCAGTCTGCCGACTGCCGGGGCGGAAACCGGGTTCGTCTTCTTCGCCGGCTTCACGGCCACTTTCATGGCGGCGTTCCGCGACGCGGTCACCCGGCGTTGGCTACGGTCAGCCGGCACACCGATCCAGTCCCCGGCCTTGAACGCTATGCCGCTGGAGAATATACAATCGAAGTCGGCGCCAGAGCCGAAACGGATTTTTTGATCATGAAAGCAACTCAGACTGTTTCGATTCGAATCGTGTTGTTGGCCGGATTCCTGGCGATTGCGGGAATTTCGGCGGCAAGAGAGCCAGGCGCGGTGCAGATTTCCGCCGGCTGGCTGATGCAGGATGCGGCGCATGTGACGCAATCGGGCGAGGCAATATCGAAAGTCGGATTCGCGCCGCGCATCTACGTTGTCAAGCCGTACACGCCACCGCCGACCGCCGGCGCCAATCCGCCCACCGCGTCAAGAGTGCCCGACGAAGTGCGCTATCACAACGCTCCGCGGGTGGAGGGGATCGTATCGTGGCCGGTGGATCCAGAGAAGAACCGGCCAAGCCACTCGTCCCAATGGCAGCAGGCGCCCGGGCCCTCATCGCCCGACTGGTACCGCGCCACCGTTCCGGGAACGGTCCTGACCACGCTGGTGAGCAACAACATCTACCCGGAACCAACCTACGGGGAGAACAACCGGCCTAATATCATCCCCGAGAGCCTCGCGCGCACTTCCTATTGGTATCGAACCGAGTTCATCGTGCCCGTGGAGTATGCGGGCCGGCAGATCCGGCTGAACTTCGAGGGCATCAACTACATCGCCGATGTATGGGTCAACGGGAACAAAGTGGGAACCATCAAAGGCGCGTTTATCCGGGGAAATTTCGATGTTACGGCCTTGGTGAAGCCCGGGAAAAAGGCGGCGCTGGCGGTGCTGATCGCGCCGCCGCCGCATCCTGGCGATCCGTGGGAAAAGACCGTCGCCAACCAGCGCGGCCCCAACGGCGGCGGGCCGAGCGGACCGTTGGGACAGGACGGACCGACTTTCGTCGCCTCCATCGGTTGGGACTGGGTTCCAGGCGTCCGCGATCGCCAGATCGGCATCTGGCAAAAGGTCACGCTCTCCGCTACCGGCCCTGTGATTCTTCAAAATCCTCGCATCACCACCGACCTGCCGCTGCCGCGCACGGACTCGGCTGACGTTTCCATAGAAGTGACGGTCAACAATACGTCCGACACTCCGCAAACGGGCAAGTTATCCGGAAAGTTGGGCGATATCGCGTTCCAATCATCCTCTCTCACGCTCGCACCCAACTCCTCGCAGCTTGTCAAACTGAATCCTCGAAATACGCCGCCGCTGCGTCTTGCCAATCCAAAGCTCTGGTGGCCAAACGGTTTCGGCGAGCCGAATCTGTACCCCCTGCGCCTGAGTTTCGCGTTCAAAAGGTTCGAATCGGACACGCTGGAGCTGAACGTTGGAGTTCGCAAGGTAGCGTATTTCGTGGACGGATCGCGGAATCTCGCACTTTCCGTTAACGGCGTGCCCATCTTCGCCAAAGGCGGCAACTGGGGCATGGACGAGGTCCTGAAACGCATCCCGCGCGAGCGGCTGGAAGCGCAAATCAAGCTGCACAAATTCGCCAACTACACCATCCTGCGAAACTGGGTCGGCCAGAGCACCACGGAAGACCTCTACGATCTGTGCGACCGCTACGGAATTATGGTGTGGGACGAGTTTTTCCAGGCCAACCCGGCGAACGGCTTAGACCCGCTGGATGCGCCCTTGTACCTCTCGAATGTCCGCGACAAGGTGTTGCGCTTCCGGAACCATCCATCGATCGTGATCTGGTGCGGGCGCAACGAAGGCGCGCCGCCCCCTGAGATCGATCGCGGAATCGCCGACATGGTCAAGCAACTGGACCCGGACCGCTACTACCAATCCAGCTCGACGGCGGGCAACGGCGTGGTGTCGGGCGTCAGCTATAGTTGGCGCGAGCCGCGGCTGTTTTATGGAAACTACCCGGCATTCAACACCGAAATCGGCAGCGCCTCGATTCCCACGCTGGAAGCGATCCAGGCGTGGATGCCTCAGAAAGATCTTTTCGATCTCAATTTCCCCAATGACGATTGGGCCGGGCACTTTCTGGTCAGCGGCATCGGCAACCCGGTCGACAAGCCGTTCCAGGCGGTCATCGCCAAACGCTACGGCCCCTACAACGCGCTGGCCGACTTCGTGCGCAAAGCGCAGTTAGCCGATTATGAGGCGTTCCGCGCGATGTACGAAGCCCGTATGTCGCGCCTCTTCAACCCCACCACGGCGATCATCGCGTGGATGAGCAATCCGGCCTGTCCGAGCCTGGTCTGGCAGATCTACGACTATTCGCTGGAGCCGTTCGGATCGTTTTTCGCCGTCCAAAAAGCGGGCGAGCAGGTTCACATCATGATGACGCAAGACGATTTCAAGATCATGCTCATCAACCATACGCCCGTGCCGTTGAAGGGCATGACGTACCGTCTGCGGATGCTCAATCTCGATGGCGGCGTCAAATTCGACGAAACCGCTGCGATTCCGGTGGCGCCCGCGTCCGGCGCCCTGGAGCTGAGAACTCTGCCCGCCCCCGCCGGCTTGTCTGCCGTTCACTTCGTGAAGCTGGAGTTGATGGATTCGAATGGCCGGGCCGTGTCCGACAATTTCTATTGGAAGGAAACGGTGCAGGACGATCTCCGCGGGCTGGATACCCTCCCGGATGTGGAGTTGGACGGGCGCGTGGCCCGCCACGACGCCGGCGGCAACTGCCGGCTGGAGCTGAAGCTATCCAATCCTACGCACAACATCGGGGTGATGGCGCATGTGCAGCTTCGGAACCAGCGAACCAATCAGCGCGTGCTGCCGGTTTACTACTCCGAGAACTATGTTTCGTTGCTGCCTGGAGAGAGCCGGACCATCACAATCGAGGCAGGTTTGCACGCTCTGGGGGGTGCGCGGCCTCTGGTGGTCGTGGATGGCTGGAACGTCACCGTCAAGGCGATGGATTTCCCGAACGCAGGCGGCGCCCGCATCGCTACCAATGACAACGCTCGCGTGCTGCGTCCGGCGGCGGGAAACTGATCGGTTCCTGCCGGGAGCCAAAGGGATGCCAGATATTGATGCGAATTCCGCCGCGCCGTCGCACTACGTGGAGCACGTACATTTGGCTGGTGTTTTGATAGAGCTCGCCTTGCCTCAGTATTGTCGTTCAGTTCCGAATACCGGCCGCTCGCATCAGGCGGTCGGTTGCCGTGTAGGCCTCGCGCACCCATTCCAGTATCTTTTCAGGCTCGGGCGAGTACTCCAGTTCGATCCTCACGGCGCCCTCGAAGCCTGCGTCCGTGGGACCCCGAAGGACGGCCCACGATTTCGCGCCTTCGCGTGTGATGATACCGCTGCCCGGCGCAGGAGAGCGTTGCCAGCGCGTAGTTTGAGACGCCCGTCGCCCCGTCCTCTATTTCTTAACAAGCAGAACAGCCCACTCCTTCGCGTCAGGCGGAGCAGGGGAGGACCAGGAAGAGCCCGTCGCGTCGGGCCCGGGAATTCGTTCACCGGTGAGCGGACTAAACCAGCTAACAGAATACGTGGCCGGCTGGAGTTGGAGCGTGAATCGGCCCCCATGCGGGAGATAGACAGCGTAGACATGTCCCGGATCCGCGAGGCAGTAGTTCCCGTGATCGACAAGTTCGTCGTGAGGGTTGGTCTTCCACCAATCGAAGCTGGTCATGAAATCGACAATGTGGCCGATGCCGACAAACATGGTCATGGAGTCGTCGCCGCGGCCGTTGATCCAGCCGCCGCCAGAGTCGGGCCAGACATTGGTGCCGCGACGGGCTGACTCTCCTGCGGTCTGATAGCCGCCGGCCATCACGATGTCCCAGACCACGCGACGAAGCGAGTCGGCAGATTCCTGATTGGGGATGGCCCAGAGAGGGTAGTGATCCTCGTAACCGTATTCCTCGTTGGTCTGCGGAATGATGCGGCCGGCCTGTTCCTGGAATTTGCGCGACTGAAGCATGAGTGCGTGCTGATTTCGGGACCACTCCTGATAGGAGGTGAAGCCGAACCAGGAGGAGGAGCGATCCTGATGGACGGAGTTGCCGTTGATCACGACATCGACCGGATGACTGGTAGCGAGGTGATGATAAGGATCGAGCTGAACGAGAAAGGTGCCGCTGCCGTGAGTCCAGGCATCGTCCCGGAAGCGGTCGAGGTCATCGCCCATGTCCCAGGTGATGTTGGAGAACGCGGCAAAACGAGCGACCGCATAAGAAAGGAAACGACGCTCGTCCTCGCAGCCAGCGACAGGGTGAATGCGCGAGTCATTCATATCGAGGACGATGGAAACGATCATGTCGCGGTCGCGCGCGAAGCGTAACATGGACTCGAAGCGCTGCCAGTGAGTGAGGCTAAAACGCGAATAGTCGAAGCCCGGGTGTAGGAAGTCACCGGCGTCCCTTGCAGGCCAGGCGGCGAGGTTCAGCGTGAAGTTCTCGCCCTGCATGACCGGCTCGCCGTAATAGACGTTGGTGCGGCCGGCAAGCGTTACGCGAATGCGATTCACCTTGAGGCGGTGCAAACGTTCGATGGAGTAGCGCACCGTGCGATCGTCGATCCAGCCCAGAAGCCAGTACGCGGTGGTCCCATTGAAGAAGTAGTGCTCCCCGGTTCCTTCCCAGATGAAATGCCATGGGTACTGCGGGTCAACGCGAAGAGGGCCACGGCGGTGGGAGGGCGTGGATCGGAACGTGCCTTTGAACGCTCTGGAAAAGGCGCCCTGAGAGTATGTAACCGTGAACTCGTAGGCTCCCGCGGCAGGAGGCATGAAGCGGATGCGAAAAACCGAGCCATCCGGTGAGTCGCAGAAGCCGGAAACGTGCCAGGACTGGCCATTCGCGGGGAGGAGGAAGTCGCCTTCCAAAGAAGCGTCGATGAACGGGTTGGGTGCATCAGGGGACGTCAGCGACGCGCTGAGTTCGATGACGTCGAAAACCTCCACCGTGGACGGTGGCGGGGACAGTGAAACATCGCGTGGGGCCGCGGAGAGAGAAATCGGAAACAGGAGGCCGGTGGAAATCCACAACGAGAACAGAAGGAGTGTCTTCATGGTCGCCTCCCGAGCCACCGACTATATGTGAACCGGGATTTCCATCTTGGGGTTCCCGGCATGGTTCAGTATACATCCACCCGATACGATTCGATCCGCGAGGCCGCGGTTTCCTCTCTCCCGCAGTTGTCGAGCGGCTGGGGGCCCTCTTTTCCGTTTTTCGCCAGTCCACCGATTCCACTCCCCGTCGCGTAGCTATACTGGGATGGTCATCGTCAGCCGTCTGGCGTGAAAAGGTATCGCGGGAGCGGCGCGAGTTTACAGCTTTGTATAGCAAGACCAATTGAACATAGCAAGGAGTGCCAAGCAATGTCGGCTCTGTCGAAAAATGGAGATTCCGGCGGTATGACCCGCCGCCACCTGCTCTCCGCCGCGCCAGCCACGCTGGCCTTGGCCGCGTCCGCCTCCGGCCAGAACAGGGGGCGGCTGAAGCAGTCCGCCGCGCGCTGGTGCTACAATTCCCTCGCCCTCGATGAACTTTGCCGCGCGGCGGCGGGGATGGGTCTGGCGGCGATCGACTTGGTGGCACCGGAAGATGCGCCCACGCTGAAGGAATACGGCCTCGTTCCGGCCATGATCATGCCGGGCGGCGGAAGCATCCCGGATGGTCTGAATTCCCTGGAAAACCACGCCCGCATCGAAGACGAATTGCGCAAGCGGATTCCGCAGGCGGCCGCGGTGGGTGCGCCCAATATCATCACGTTCTCAGGCAACCGGCGTGGCTTGCCGGACGAGCAGGGTCTGGCAAATTGCGTGATCGGCCTCAACCGGGTCAAACGGGTCGCCGAAGACCACGGCGTCACCATTTGCGTGGAGTTGCTCAACAGCAAAGTGGATCACAAGGACTATCAGTGCGACCACACCGCGTGGGGTGTCGAGCTGATGAGGCGCGTGGACTCACCCCGCGTGAAGCTGCTGTACGACATCTACCACATGCAGATCATGGAAGGGGACATCCTGCGCACCATCCGCGAGAACATCCGGTACATTGCGCATTTCCACACCGGCGGCGTTCCCGGCCGGCATGAATTGGATGACACGCAGGAACTGAACTGGCGCACTGTGGCGCGGGCGATCGCCGACCTCGGCTTCACCGGCTACTTCGCGCACGAGTTCGTACCGCTGCACGATCCGCTGGTATCGCTGCGCCAGGCTGTGGAGCTATGCACGGTGTAGGGTATGCGGCGTGCCAGATCCGGCATCGCAGGCAGGTCTCGGATCTTACACGACGGTCCGGTTCTGAATGAGTGGACGCGCCCAGAAGCCGATTCCCAGGATCCAGCCGAAAGTCAGGTAGAGCAGCATCATGCCGGCACGCAGCCCAAGATGGTCGCCGATCTGGCCGATCCACAGAGGCATGACCGCGCCTCCGACGATCCCGGTGCAGAGGATCCCGGCGAAGGCGCCGTGAGAATGGGCAAGCGAGTTCAGCGCCAGAGAGTTGATGATCGGCCACATTACCGACGCGAAGAAGCCAACCGCGGCGAAGGCGATCACCGCCGTTTGCCGATTGCCAAACAGCGCCGCGGTGAGGGCCGCCAGCGCGCCCAGAGTCGTTCCAATCAGCACCCGACGGCTGTCGAGAAGCCGCAGCAGAACGAGACCTAAGCCGCATCCGGCCGTGAGTAAACCCCAGAACCAAGCGACAGTCATGGCGCCGGTGGTCTGCGGATTCACCCCGTGGTAAGTCGACAGGAACTGAGAAATCCAGTTCGCGGTTCCCTGCTCGGAACCGACGTACACGAAAATGCTGAAGAAATACAGCAACACGATGCGGTTACGGAACAACCCGCGATAGATGCTCCAGGCGCCGGCCTGCTCCTCTTCCGTACGTTGGACGCAAGGAAAGCGGAAGACCGCGACGAAGGCGACCATGGTGAGCGACAGGGCGGCGAAGAGCCAGTACAGCGAGATCCACGGCCATCGTTCGGGGGTGAGTGACGCCAGCAGCCGGAGCGCCGGGCCGCGGGGACCGCCGCGGTCCAGGGTTGTAACCAGGTATGAGTATACCTGCGGGCTGAGGAATGAGGCGCCGCCAAACAGCAACTGCGCAAGGGCGGCGTTGAAAGCGAAGTGCTCCTCTCCGCCAGTAACGCGAAGCAGCGGGTTGATCGCCACCTGGAGGATGGCCATGGCGACCCCGATAATAAACACGGAGATCAGAGTGGTGCGGTACCCCGGCACGCAGGCCACCAGCAGTGAACCCGCGAAGCTCAGTGCGAAGGCGCCAAGAATGACCGGTTTCTCGCCGTGTGTCTCCACCAGCACGCCGGCCGGAATCGACATCACGCCGTAGGCGATGAAGAAGGAGAAGGGCAGCAGGGCCGCAGCTGTCAGGCTGAGGGAGAAGCCGCGAATCATGTCCGGGATCAAGGGTCCAATAATATTGGTCAACAGCGAAATGGCGATGAAAATGGCGAAGATCAGGACGGTCAGTTTGCGAGAACGTCCGGCGCCGGCGGAAGGGCTCATTCCGTCTCCGTGATTTTGGTGGCGTGCTCAAAACGGCCGGGCTCCCTGCCTGTGAGTGCGGCCAACGTAAGTGTCATCATCTCGACCGGCAGAATCTCCATCAAAGGGCGCATGCGCTCCGAAGCATTGGGAAGCTCCAGGACGCCCCGAGAGGACGGCGAAACGACGGCGGCGCGCCCGCCCGCGGCCCGGATATCCGCCGCGAGTTTCCGGCTCAAGGGGGCCGAACGCTCGTCGCCTTCGAGGATCAGCACAAATACCGCGTCACTGAGCATCTCCAGAGGGCCATGGCGGAAAGCTGCCGCGCTCATTCCCTCAGCATGGCAGTGAGTGGATTCCTTCAAAATCAAGCCGCCCGTTTCAGCGGCAGCCAGTGACGGCCCACGGCCGACGATAAAGATGTGGCGCGCTCCATCGAGCATGGGCATCAGTTCCCCGACGTGGGCGGGCCATCGGCGAAGGTAGGCACGCATCGATTCCACGGCCGCCCGCGCCTGATCCGCGAGCGCGGCGCTGGCGGCGCCGCACAGAGCGTCCCCCAGCCATTCGAGCGCCAGCAGAGTGGCCACGTAAGTCTTGCAGGAGACTGTATACTCAGCTCCGGCGCGAATCAGCAGCGTATGAGCGCTCCCCACGCCCAAGGGCGAATCCGGCGTGTTTGTCACGCCGATGAGTTCGGCCCTGCCGCGCGCGAGTTCGAGCAGCCGCAGCATCTCCGCACTACGTCCCGATTGCGAAACCGCCACCACCAGGCTCCGCGGATGGAGCCAGCCTCGCTCGTAATGAATCAGCTCGGAGGTCTCCACCATCACGGGCGCAAACCCGGCCGAAAGCAGGCGAAGGTATAGAGGCCGGCAGGCCCAATAGGAAGATCCCATACCCGTCAGCACGACGTGGCGAAAGCGCCCAGCGCGCAGCCGGCTGGCGTAAGCGGCGAGCGCACCCGCTTCCCCGAAGCCCTCAAGCGTGCTCGCCACAGCCTCGGGCTGTTCGAGCAGGTCCTGCAAATAGGAGCATTCCCGCCACTTCGTCTCCAGGTCCACTCCGTTCCTTCTCTGATCGATTGGTGTCACCGTCCGCCCTTCCGGTGCAGCCAGACGCAAGCGGCCCCCAGCAGGCCTGTGTCCCTGCCGAGACCGGCCAAGACGATGGAAGTTTTCTCGGCCGGAACCTGCGTACAGATCCTCCGCACGACATCGAGGATACCCGGAAGGAACAGATCCGAACTCAGCATCAAGCCCCCGCCCAGAGCGATGACGTCCGGGCAGAAGATGGTCACCAGATTGGCCAGGCCCAGTCCGAGGTAGTGCGCCTCCCGCCGAACCGCCGCCAAGGCCAGCGCGTCGCCCTGACGGGCAAGATCGCAGATCCGCCGCGCGGTGAACGCACCCTCCTCGAATTGCCCAGCGGGAGCGTTGGCGCGCATCCACGCCTCCATGGCGGGGCCGCTGGCCAAGATCTCCCAGCAACCGTTGGCCTGGCAGTAGCAGGCCGGGCCACTGGCATCGATCACCTGATGGCCGATCTCCGGGTGGGCTCCTCCGGCGCCGCGATAGAGCCTGCCATCGAGAATGATGCCGACCCCGATCCCCGTGCTGACGGTCACGTAGAGCAGGCTCCGGGCGCCTCGCCCCGCACCCCAGACGGCCTCGCCCAGCGCAGCCGCGTCGGCGTCGTTCTCCACCGCCACCTGGACTCCGAATTCCCGTTCCAGGTCCGCCGCGAGAGGGGAACCCCGCCAGCCGGGAAGCGTGCCCACTTCGCCGTAAACCCCCGTTTCGGGATCGATGGGCCCGGTGCTGCCGACGCCGATGCCACTCAGCCTCCGGCCGGAATCGTCGAGCACGCTGTGCAGCATCGCCTTGAGACGCATGAAGGCAGCGGAATAGCCGCATTCGGGCGCGGTGGGAATCTCGGCGCGCGCCAGGATACGGCCTTGCTCGTCCACTACGCCGGCGGCGATCTTGGTTCCTCCTACGTCAATGGCGGCTACCGCTGCCTGGTCCTTCACGGCGCGTCCCGGTATTCGACAACCGCTCCCGCAAATGGCTCCAGGTCCACGCGGAAGGTGCTGCCGCTGAGCTCGATAGGCGCAGCGCCCGACGCCGTTACCTGCCGGGCCTCCAGCAGAGCCTTCCTGCCGCTCACCACCACCGATTCGGCGATGGCGCTGTGGTTCGTGAGCACCAGATAGCCTCGCCCCGGGCCGGCCAGAACACCTGCCTCCACTTCCGCGTGGTCCGTCTGGAATTGCGGCTGAACTCCCGCCCAGTCGGCGAAGGCCTGGTAGATGCGGTGGGTGTTCTCGGCCCCCTCAAAGACCGCCGGGACGTGTGCGAGATATTTCTCGATGGGGTAGGCGCACACCAGCACCTTGCCTTTGCCGAGAGAGTTGGCGATCAGCGCCGGCCGCCCGTCCTGGTCCGTAGCGATCACCTTGCCGCCTCGCAGTTCCAGAACCGCGCCCCATTCGGCGGGTGCGCCACCGGCGCCATAGCGGAACTCATCGCCGGGCTTCAGGCCGCCAAATGGCTCCACGATGCGAATGCGGAAATCATGAGCCGGCGTGCGATCGGCAAGCCGGGCCCCGAACAATTCGTCCATGTCCGGGATCGCGGTTTGCCCGTTGAATGAGGCATAGAGGACGCCGCCCTGGCGCACGTATTCCTTGGCCCGCTCCCAGAAGATCGTGTGAACATGAACCAGGTTCTGTCTCGAGCTGGTGAGCGGAGACGGCACCAACAGCATCGGGATGTCCTTCCAATCCGAGTATTCGCGCGGAAAGCCCACCCGCAATCCGGCGCGGCGCGTCAGCACGAAGGTGCTGAGCCAACTCGCGGCCAGGTCCGCGCTCAGGTCTCCATAATCGGCCGCCTCCTGCCCGGCAACCGAGCCGGGCTCCTGGTTCGAGACGTAGGGAACTCCGCCATACTGCGGCAACCCAAGGGAACGTAATTCTCCATAGGGCTTCGACCACTCGAATGGAACGACGATGCCGGCGTCCGGGCGGGCCGGTTCCAAGCCGGCGAGATTCAGCCGCCCCAGCAGCCCGCTGAAAAGCCGGAATTCGGCGCCGGCCGGGCGGTCGCGGCCGTCCCAGGTAGTCAGGCCGAACTGTGTCTCGTGCGGGGCCCGGCGATACGGAATCCGCTGATAGGTTTCCGGCGCCGCATCCGTGAAGCACCATAGGAGGAAGCCGTTGGCGCCCGCCCCCAGGGCCGAATAGAGATTGGCCCGGAGATACCGCGCAATGCGCTCCGGCGTCTGCTGGGCGGAGGATGCACCCATTTCCTGCACCATTACCGGCTTGCCGGCGCCGCCGGAAAGAGCCACCTGGAACGCCGCCGCGTAGGTAGTGCGCTCGGACAGCAAGGGATCCGGAAACAGAGCGGGATTGTAGGACGGGTAAGGATGCACAGCGAGGAAATCGACTTCTTCCAGGATGTTGTCCGGGCGGAACGGGCCGTGGGTAATGTCTTGTGCATCCGTCCCCACCACGATAGGGTGCATGGTGTCGCTACGGCGTATGGCGCCCGCTATCAACCGTGTCCAATTGATAGCCATCGCATCGGTGGTCTTGCCCGCGTTCCAGAACGGAGGTTCGTCGGTGAGATCCCAACTCTGAATGGCAGTCTCGTGTGCGTACCGCCGGCCGAATTCGGCGGCGAGGTTGGTCTCCAGGCGCAGCATCTCCGGGTCCGCGTGCGGATGGCGGCCTTGCCTCCAGGGAACATCCCAGATCGCCTCTCCGACCTCGTTGCCCACGAAGAGGCATGGCTGGAGGTAGATTCCGTACCGGCGCGCGAGTTGGATGAGCGCATCGAGTTGTGCGAATGCGGCCGGATTGTAGTCGCCCGGCCGCGGCTCGAACCAGGCCCATACCAAATCGAGCCGGACTGTGTTGACGCCCATTTCGCGCATCTTGCGGAAATCGGCTTCCACGGACGCGGGATCCCACTCCATCGGCCACTGCATGGCGGCTTTGGCCGGAACCCAATGCACTCCCACAGGAAGAAACGGGTGGCCGTCGCGCTGGAAGTAGTTTCCGCCGAGCTGAATTGAGGGCAGCGGATCCGCCGGTGCCGCCGGATCCGCCGGTGCCGCCGGTGACGGCAGGAAGGCAATCAGTGCAACAGCGGCAACCGCCAGAATCGGGAACTTCACCATAGCGATCCGAGTACCTCCGTCACCGAAGCGATCGTCGATTGAGCGGGCCTTTTTGCTAACCAAGTACGCAAGCGCTTGGCTGATCACGATAGCATGCGGCGGCTCGGCCCGTCAATACCAAGTCAAAAAGTGCCCATAAAGGCGCTTGACACCTCGAAAACCGCATGATAGATTCCTGCATAGCAAGCGCTTGCTCAATGGCGCGGCGTCTTGTAGAAGACCAACCTGATGCGCGCATCCAATCCTGGACCTCGAAAATGGTGGTTGTGGGCAGATTCAAAGATGAACCGACCCAGGACAACAAGGGCGCCAATCTGTTGGCCATCGCTTACTCAAAAGCCTCTGAGATGGCCGATACTCTCAAGAACAGCTGCAGCGGGGTGCGCCCGCCCATGAGCGGCGAGTTCGGTTGGCCCGGCGGCGCCATCGTCCGCGGCAAAACGGGATACTGGATCGCAGCCTTCAGCGGAGGCAAATCGGAAGACGACGTTGAAGTATCGAAGGCGGGACTGGCCGTAATCCAAGAGTGACCGTAGCGGATTCTAATGAAAATCTCGGCAGTCTTTCTAACGATCGCGCTTGCGGCCAGCCTGGCCGGGCAGACGCAGCCGGGCGCGCCCTCGCCCGGTTCGCCGGTTGAGCCGCCCACGCTGGAACATGTCGCAGCCGTGGCGCCGGACATCCTGGCTATCGAAGTTCAGGCCGGGCGCATCCTGCCGATGCGAGAGATCCCGTATCAGAAGGAGGCGGGAGACGTAATCACCGAGGGCAAGAACGCGCAAACCGGCGAGATTCGTCAGATGCGAGTGGTTCGCAACGGGCGTCCGCTCGGTTGGCTGATTGGAAAGGACCGCAACATCCTCGTCCTGCACGACCGGTTGGTGGGCACGCCGCTCGATACCTCCGTGGCGGACAAGCCAAAGAGCTATGTGATTCGCTCGGTGGACGACCCGGCTTACGCGCCCGGAGTGTCGCCCACCGCGGTCTGGCGCAAGAGTAAGAGCGACAATTGGACCGATGCAGGCGAGAGCCATACCACTCGCCACCACATTTACTTGAAACTGCCGGCGGCCCTGAAGTCCGGCAAGGGGTACACGGTGCAATTCGGCGCGTTGAAGCTGGACGTCTCCTCGGCCGGATACGTTCATGACGATGGTGCGAACCGCAGCGAGGCAGTACACGCATCGCAAATCGGCTATCGCCCCGACGATCTCGCGAAGAGCGCTTTCCTGTCGATCTGGATGGGTACCGGCGGCGCGCACGCTTACCCACCCGGCCTGCCCTTTTATCTCAAGGACGAGGTTACCGGCGCGCGCGTCCATACCGGAAAAGTGGTGCTGGCGTGGTCGGCCGCCAATCCCGAAGAGATCGGCCGCAAGGTGAACAACAACAAAACCGATGTCTATCGCATGGACTTCGGCGACTTCCAGCGGCCCGGCGTGTACAGCGTCTGCGTGGAGGGCATCGGGTGCAGTTACTCTTTCGAGATCGCGCCGGACGTGTGGACCAAGGCCTTCGCCCTTTCCATGAAGGGCTTCTACAATCAGCGCAGCGGCATCACCTTGACGGCGCCGTATACCGACTACGTCCGCCCGCGCGGGTACCATCCGGACGATGGTGTGAAGGTCTATCAGTCCACCTGTCCCCTCATGTACAGCGGCAACGGGCTGAATGCGCTGGGGCTGGATCATAACAATTTCGGCTGCCTGACCGTGGGCAGGACCGACCAAATCGTCGAGAACGCCTGGGGAGGCTACATGGACGCCGGCGACTGGGACCGCCGCATCCAGCACCTGAACGCCAGCCGACTTCACCTGGAGCTGATGGAGTTGTTTCCGGAACGTTTCCGGGCAGTGTGGCTCAACATCCCGGAATCCGGCAATGGGCTGCCCGACCTGGTTGACGAGGCGCTCTACAATATCGATTTCTACCGGCGCCTGCAGACGCCGGAGGGCGGTATTCGCGGTGGTATCGAGCAGTCCGAGCATCCATACGATGGCCTGGTTTCCTGGCTGGACACGCAGGTGTCCATGACGTATGCGCCCGATCCGTGGGCCAGCTACATCTACGCGGGCGTGGCGGCGCGCGCGGCCTTCGTGCTGCAGCGACTGGGGTCGACCAGGGCCGCGGGGTATGGGGAAAGCGCGCTCAAGGCGATCCGCTGGGCCGATGCGGAATTCGCCAAATGGAAGGCCGGCCCGGACTTCGCCAAGGCGGGCCGGGCGACGAACACGATTACCAGCGAGCGCGCCCTGGCGGCCATCGAGCTCTACCGCCTGACGAAAGACAGACGGTGGCACGACGCGTTCCTTGCCGACGGCGCACCGGCGGGAGCCGACGGGACACGAACGATACGCAATCTCGATGCCGCCTTCATTTATGCGCGGCTGGAGGATTCGCTGGCCGATGCCGCCATCCGGAAACTGGCGGTCGCGGCTGTTCTGCAACACGCCGACGCAGCCGTGAAACTATCGAAGGGCAGCGCGTTCGACTTCACCACGGCCGGACGGTCCTTGAGTTGGGGAGCCCTTACCGTTCCCGCCGACACGGCGCTGGTCCGTGCTCATGTGTTAACCGGCAAACCGGAGTATCTGGAAACGATTCTCCGCTCAGCGCTTTATTCGGCCGGCGCAAACCCGTTGAACATGGCGATGACTACGGGACTCGGGCACGATTGGCCCCGGCACTTGCTGCACGAAGACAGCCGGCACTTCGGCCAGCCGGCGCCGGTGGGTATCACCATCTACGGCCCGTCCGATCCCGGAGCGTCGCAGCATGACGACAACGCCTGGGGATTCAAAAGACTCCAGACCGAGTGCACACCTCCAGTGCTGGAGTGGCCGGCGGTGGAGGCGTACTTCGATGTCTACCAGTGGGCCGAACAGAACGAGTTCACGGTCTACCAGACCATGGGTCCCACGTCGTATGTGTGGGGTTACTTGGCGGCAAGGCCCCAGCAGGGGCCGCTACGCTAAGAACGGGAGTTAAGTCGCCGTGAGAGTATTCATCGTAATGGCGGGCGCCGGCGCTCAGCAGCGCGAGACGCGGGAGTCCGCCCTATGATTCGGATGAAAGACGTTGCCGAGCGCTGCGGCGTGTCGGAAACCACGGTGTCCCATGTTGTCAACGGCACCCGGTACGTGACACCCGAGACGCGCCGGCGGGTGCAGGAGGCGATCCGCGATCTGGGTTTCTACACCAACGCCCACGCCAGGCGGCTGGCGCGCGGCAGCAGCGATTTCCTGGGACTGGTGATCTCGGATATAGAGAACCCGTTTTTTCCAGAGATGATCAAGACCTTCGAGGCCGCGGCGCTCAAGCGGGGGTTTGACGTTCTGCTGTGCACGACCAACTACGACTCCGAGCGGACACGGGCCGCGATGCGCAAAATGATCGAAAACAAGGTGCCCGGCGTGGCGATCATGACCTCGCAAGTCGGCGCCGAGGTAACGCAGGATCTGGCTACGCATCACGTGGCGTCCGTTTTTCTCAACTCTCCGCCGATTCAGATGTTCCGCAGCAATATCGCCATCGACTACGCCAAGGGCGCCGGCGAGGCAATCCGTCATCTGCACGAACTTGGGCACCGGCGGTTCGCCTTCATCCAGGGCCCGCAGCACCGGCCTTCGGCGGTGATGGCTCGTCAGGCCGTCCTCGACGCCGTAGCTGCGTACAGCCACCCTTGCGCGGTGCACCAGGGCGAGAACACCATCGAAAGCGGAGCGGAAACGGTCCGCCGCCTGCTCGCTGCGGGAGAGCTCCCCACGGCGCTTCTCTGTGACAACGATCTGGGTGCTATTGGGGCCCTCAGCGCGTTGAAGGATGCTCGAATTGGCGTTCCCGAGCGGATATCGGTGGTCGGGGCGGACGATATTCCCTTTGCCCACCTGTCCAGTCCCCCGTTGACCACAATCCGTGTCCCGCGGGATCTGGTGGGTGAGTTGGCATTCGAGGCGCTGGACAAGATGCTGCGGTCGAAGCGGCATTCCGGCGTCGAATACCATGCCGAGACCTCGCTGGTGGTCCGGCAATCGACGGGTCCGGTGCGCTCCGCGCCGATGCCCGCCGCGCGGGAGAAATCGGAAATTCGATGAACGTTTGGTTCACTTGTTTTGACTCGACATCCAGCGGAAATGATACTTCCAAGGAGGTTGGCATGCGATTGACATTCGGACTCCTGTTGGGTTGCGCGGTGTGTTTCGGGCAGGCGCCGATGGCTATTGAGACACCGGCGTTCCATTTCGAGGCGTCCGCCGCGGACGGATCCTACCGGCTCAGCGATAAGGCCGCCGGCGCGACCTGGTCTTCCGCCGCGGGACGGTTCGGGCAGATATCGATAATGGAGGACGGCAGGCCGGTGCAGTATCCGCTCGCCGCATTCGAGGCCGGCGGCGCGGGCAACGCCCGAACGCTCACGTTCCATCCGGTCCCAAACCGGAGCGATGCTTGGGTGCGCGTCTCGGTGAGCGCCGGACGCGACAATCGCAGCCTCGATCTGGCTTACGAAACTACGCCGGGGCTGAAGGTCGAGGACATCCGTCTGCTGGATGAGGCATTCTCCATCGCCGCGACCGAAAAGGGGTACGTGGCGGTTCCTGTCCGCGAGGGACTGCTGATCCCCGCCGACAGCGGCGTGGCCTTCACCCATCGCTTCGCGACCAGCGAATACGAGGGCTGCCATATGAGCATGATCGGGCTGGTGAAGAGCGGAGCGGCGATGCTGGTCACGTGGACGGACCCGTATATCGCCATCGAGGTCAAGAGCGCGGTGGACGCGGCCGGGACTGGTGCCCAGACGGTGACCACGTCGGCCGTCCTCAAGCAGTCGGCCAAGTCGGTGCGGCTTCACTTGCTGGGCAAGGGCGATTACGTCGCGATTGCCGCGGCCTATCGCGAGGTGGCGCGCGCCGCCGGACTGCTGGTCACGTGGGACCGCAAGATCCGCCAGAATCCCGAGCGCGCCAGGTATCTCGGCGCGTCCAACGTCAAGCTCTGGCATGCGTTGCAGCGCCGCATGAACGAAGAGAGCACGCAGGAGGTTTCCGTTCGCGTGAACTGGACCTTCGACGAGGTCGCGCAGGTGGCCGAACATCTGAAGAACGACCTCAAGATGGAGAAAGTGCTGTTTGGGCTGGGCGGCTGGACGAAGCGCGGCTATGACAATCAGCATCCCGATATCCTGCCTGCCGCTCCCGAGCTTGGCGGCGATGCCGCGTTCGCCGATTGCGCCCGCCGTGTGATGAAGCTGGGTTACCTCTTCAGCCCCCACGACAACTACCAGGACATGTACCGCGACTCTCCCTCGTGGAGCGAGGACTGGATCATGAAGACCGCCGATGGGAGCCTGGTAAAGGGTGGCCAGTGGAACGGCGGGCGCGCCTATATCACCTGCTCGCCAAAAGCTCTCGAGCTCGCGCGCCGCCCCCAGAATCTGCCGGCGGTGAAGAAGCTCGCGGGAGCCAACTCGTATTTCATCGATACGACTTACGCGGTCGGCCTGTTCGAATGTTTCGACCCCAAACATCCCCTTACGAAGACCGATGACATGAGATGGAAACAAGCCCTCTCCGATTACGCACGCGAGATGTTCGGCAGCTTCGGCAGCGAGGATGGCCGCGAGTGGGCCATCCCACACGCCGATTACTTTGAGGGGCTAACCGGCGTATCGGGCACGCACTTCGCCAGCAAAACCCTGCTGAGCGATACCGGGGGCGTCGCCATTCCGTTGTTCGAACTCGTCTATCACGACGCCATCGCCGCCTACGGCAAGTACAATTACGACGCGGCGCGCTCGGCGGAATACGTGCTCGACCACATGATCCTGGCCAGACCGCTGAATTACCACAACGTGCCCGATCACGTGTATTGGAAGGGCGCTCAGCCTCCGGAACCCGCCGCTCCACCGGCGAACGGAAAGGACCCCGCGCTGTTCGTGCGCGCCGAAAACGGCTGGGCGCAGGGAATGCACCCAGCGGACCGTTTCATGAAAAACACGCATGAGGTCCTCTCGCCTCTGAACGAGATCACGGGGAAGATGCCCATGACGCGCCATGAGTTCCTTACCGCTGACAGCAAGGCGCAGCGCAGCGTGTTTAGCGACGGCAAGCGGACCGTGGAGGTGGTGGTCAACATGGGGGAATCGCCGTTGCAGTGGAAATCGAAGCTGGGGGGCGCCATTGAGCTGCCGGTCTACGGCTTCCTCGTCGAGAGCACCGATTTCGTGGCGTTCCGCGCCCAGATCTGGAGTGGCCACCGCTACACCGCCGCGCCGATATTTACCCTGCGCAGCCTCGACGGCAAGCCCTTGACGCTGTCCCGCCGCATCAGAGTCTTCCACGCCCAGGGCGACGCCGAGTTGCAACTCCGCGGCAGCGCGCGCGCGGTGGCGAAGGAAGCTGTGCTGGAGTTGCCATGAGCTTGAGATTCAGCGCGAAACGCTCAGAACGCGCGGCGGCGGTTCTCTGCACGACACCAAGTCAAGGTGAGGATTTGAAGGAGGAGATGATGAATCGGCGCACGTTTGTTCAGACATCGTTGGCCGCGAGCGCGGTCGGAAGCGTGGGAATGCCCGGAGTGCTTCACGCCCGCGGCACATCCGATCGAAAAGTTCTACAGGCCAAAGGCCTCGAGATCGTCGAGGCCGGTCGGCCGGTTCGTTTGCGCGGCGTGAACCTTGGCGGCTGGATGCTGATCGAGGATTACATGATCGGTCTCCCCTGGACCGAGTGGAAGATCCGGGAGCAGTTCCGCAAACTGCTGGGAATTGAATCCTATTCGGCCTTCTTCGATGCCTACGACCAGGCCTTTATCGCCGATGCCGACATATCGTTTCTGGCGCAACAGGGCTTCAATGTCGTCCGCCTTCCGCTTAATTACCGCCATTTTGAGGACGACATGGCTCCCGGCAAGTGGATCGAGCGCGGCTTTCAACAGCTTGATCGCGTCATCGGCCTGTGCCGGAGGCACAATGTATGGGTAATCCTCGACCTTCACGCGGCGCCCGGCGCCCAGGCCCGCGATCAAAATGCGGGGAGCGCTTACGGCGAAACTTATCTCTGGAACCATCGCGAGTTCCTCGACCGGACCGTCGCTCTTTGGGCCGAGATTGCCCGGCGCTACAACGGCGATGCGACCATCGCGGGCTACAACCTGCTCTGCGAACCCGTGACCGCGAGCGTTCCCTTGCTCAACCAGTTCTACCTGACAACCATTCAGGCCATCCGCAAGGTGGATCCCGATCACCTCATTCTTCTTGACCCCAACCTCTGGGCCAAGGATATCGCCAGCTTGCACGACGAACTGTTTGCCGATCCCCAGGTCATCCCGGCGCTTCATCATTATTACTCCGAGAGTTTTCCAGCATTGGCGGGCCTCAAGAGCTATCCCGCGGTGGTCGATGGGAAGAGCCTGGACCGCGACGCGGTCAGCAAGACGCTCGACGGCAAGCACGATCAGCGGCGAATCGCCCGCCCCGTGATGGTGGCGGAGTTCGGGGTTTCGCGAAGCGATGCCCAGCCGTTCGCGGTGCAACTCGCCATCACCCGAGACCTGATTTCGATCTTTGAGGAGAAAGGTTGGAGTTGGTCCATGTGGTGCTACAAGGACCTCCGCGACATGGGGATCGTGACAGTGCGCCGGGATACGCCGTGGCGCCGCTTTCTCGACTCACCGCGGATCGCTGAGTTCATGCGCCGCTACAAGGAGATGGAGGTTCCGTTTACCCGGAACGTCGAGAAGTTGTTGGCCGAAACCGACGTTTTGCCCGACACCCGAGCACAGTGGGCGCTGGAGGTTGCACGGGACTTCGACGTTCCAGCGCTCGATTTTGTTTTGCGCCGTCTTGCCGAGCACCCGCCATCGGAACTCGCGGAAATGGCACATTCCTTTGCATTCGCATCCTGCGAAATCCATCAGGATCAGCTCGGTATTCTGACGCCATTCCTGGCCCATTGATAACCGGCATTCGACAGCTCAGGCAGCGGCTCGGAAGTAGTAGTTCAACATGCGGCCCAAACGCTCGCGGCGCTGCACCTGGCCTGCATTACCGAGGTTGCCAGGCTCTGGGCTGATGATGATAGTTGGCCACGAGGTCTGAATGGCTGTCCTACCATCATGGATGCCGGCGTTTCATTGCTTCAGCATCTATGGTTCGTCCGAGCCGGGTCAAGGATCTCCGCATGTGGCTGGCGCAAGCCCCGGCTTGGCGCTGAGGTGTCGCAGATCAGACATCCAGCCGGCGGTCGCGCGCTACCTTGCCGTACCATTCCGCCGAGTCCTTGGCGATGCGCTCCATCGGATTCTTGAAATCGACGTACGCGATACCGATGCGATACTTAAAGCCACCCTGCCATTCCCAGTCGTCGATGAGGCTCCAGACGTGGACACCCTTCACATCGGCTCCCTTCGACATGGCGCGGCGAATACCGGCAAGCGAATCCCGCAGGTATGCGATGCGCGCCGGATCGTGCACCTTTCCGTCCGCCGCCACCGCGTCGGGTTCCTCGAGACCGGTCTCGGTGATGACCACGGGCCGCTTATATCGATTCCACATCCAAAGGCAGGCCCGCTCCATGGCTCCGCGGTACTTGCGATCTTCGCCGGACTGGTGGGCGTCGATTCCCTTCAGCAGCGGCGCCCGGTCGCCGGCGGAAATCAGCGTGCGGCCGCCATAGAAGTTCATACCGGAGAAATCGAGCGGCGCGCGCATGCGTTCTTCATCTCCCGCTTTCCAGCCCATCGCCTCATATGGCACTCCGCCCACGAACGCTTCCGGGTATTTGCCGCTGAACGGCGGGTCCAGGTACCAAAGATTGCGGAAGGCGTCGAAGCGGCGGCAGGCCTCGCGGTCGGCATCCGACGGCGTGGCCGGGTCGAACAGAACCATGTCGTGCGCCACACCCGCCTGCACCCTCGGCCGTTCCGCTTTCAGCGCGCGGCACGCGGCGCCCTGCGCCAGGTTGGAAGTGTGCGCCGCGCGTAGCGTCAATCCCCGGTCCTTGAGACCGGGCGCATGCACCCCCCAGCCATAGCCGGCCACGGCAAAGGCTTGCATCTCGTTCATCAGGCACCATCGCGAAACGCGATCTCCAAAACGGCGGCCGAGCGCCTGCACATAATCCGCGAAGCGCGCGGCGGTGTCGCGATTGGGCCAGCCGCCCGCATCCTCCAACGTCTGCGGCAGGTCCCAGTGATAGGCCGTCAGGAGCGGCTGCACCTCCATCCGGAGCAGTCGGTCGATCAGCCGGTTGTAGTGGTCCACCGCTTTCTCGTTCACACGGCCTTTGCCATCCGGCACGATGCGGGGCCACGCGACCGAGAATCGGTAGGATTGCAGGCCCATCGTCTGGAGCAACGCAAGGTCCTGTTCCCAGCGATGATACGAGTCGCAGGCCACCGCCGGGGTAGAGCCGTCCTCAATGGCGCCGGGTTTGGCGGCGAAACGGTCCCAGATGGATTCGCTCTTGCCATCCTCCCGCGCCGCTCCCTCGATTTGCACGCATGAGGTGGCCGCTCCGAAGACGAAATCGCGTGGAAACGGGAGCAGATCGGCATCTTCAGTCCCGGCCGTTGCTGCCGCCGCTCCGCGCCCGGCCGAAAGTCCCGCGGCGGCGGCCGCGCGCAAGAATTCCCTGCGATTCGTTTTCATGTCTCCCAATTTTCCTCGCCGGTGGATTCGTGACCGCGAGCGGGCCAACGCAGGCATCGCACGAATCTGTCCGTGCCCCGACATTATAACTTAGAGCCGCACTTCCGAACACGCGTCCGAATTGAGCCATCTAAAATGTCACCAGGAGAGACTCGGATGAGCCAAATGAAAATGTAACCCGGAAGGGCGCGAAACATGGCACCCATGAAAGGTG
>JBAVIH010000026.1:0-3436 GCA_049686695.1 Bryobacteraceae bacterium
CTACACGTTGATCGTATCGCCGGATTTGGCAGGGAGCGAGTACGCGGGTTTCGCCGGCAAGCCTCTAAGCCGAAGTTCCAGCTCGTTTTAGACGCAAGTAGTTGAATATTTGGAGTTTGAGTGGAAATGGGACGTGCCGCTACTGACTACACGATGAGCGGTCTGAGCGGCACCTGCAGCAACTCTAAGGCGCGTTGCTGGAGAGCGGTCGGGGTGGTGATCATGTCGAAGGGCGGGATGGTGTCATCCTTGGGTTGGACCCGGTTGGCCACGATGGTGGCCAAGTCGCTCAGCAGAGTTTGAAAACTGTGCACGGGTAGATCGTCCTGAGTGCGCTTGCTGTGGGTCTTGGCTTGAGCGGCGGGCGAACGCTTTGCCGGCGCCACCACCGAGGTGCGCAGTTGCGCCGCGGCGTCTCTGTCGTCATCGTCGAACAGAAGGGAAGCCAGATCCTGGCGCATATGCCACTCCACGTAGCACGCCAGCATGCAGAGCAGGACATGTGCGCGCACGCGATCCGGCTCGCGATGGTGGATGGGGCGCACCCGCAGATCCACGGTTTTCAAACTGCGGAAAGCGCGCTCCACGCCAGATAGACTTTTGTAGTTGCGCACGGCTTGCTCGCTGGAGAATACTTCCGGTGGGACGTTGGTGCGAATCACGTAGATGCCATCCAAGGATTCTTCCTTCTCGATATTGGCTTGTTTGCGTTGGTAGGAGAAGCTGTTTTCCTCGATGGAAAGTTGAAAGTGCTTTCCCATTTTGTAATGGTTCAGTACTTTGCCGGCGCGCAGTCCGATGTTCTGCTTGCCACACAAGGGGCGCTTCTTGCGGCGCGTAGCCGCCGTAATCTTTTCCAACTCTTTTTCGGTGGCGGCGAGCAGATCGGGTCGCTTGCGAGCTCGCTCCTCGGCCAGCAGGGGGTTGTAGCAGGCGATCAGGCGCTCGCCGGGAAAGTCCGGATGGGTGATCTCGGCCAGATCCCGGCTGTCAAACAGGGAGAGTTGCAGGACGCCATCGGAGGCCAACTTCTTGATGGCCGGCGCGCGCAACGCTGTGATCCATTCGATGCCCGGCGCGGGTTTCAGGTCGTCGCGAATGCGCGCGCTGGTGATCATGCCGCGGTCGCCCACCAAAATCACACGTTGCAGTCCGAAACGTTGGCGTAGCTTGGTCACCTGGTCGGATACGGTTTTGGGATCGGATGTGTTGCCGGCGTAGACCTCCACCGCCACCGGGCAACCTTGGGCATTGGTCATCAAACCAAAGACGACCTGCAGTTTGCCCTTCTGGCCGTCGCGCGAGTGGCCCAGTCTGGCGAGCGGGCAGTGGCGCCCCTCGAAATAAGTGGAGGTCAAATCATAGAGCACCAGGGCGCCCTCGGCCAGATGGCGTTTGGCCAAAGCTTGTTCCATGCGGGCCTGCTGAGGGAGCAACCAGTCCATGGCTTGATAGAGTTCATCCTCGGTAGTCGTGGAGTCGATGTGGAGGAGTTCGCCCAGAGTGCTGGTGAGGGTATCGGGGTGAAGGAAGCGCGAGGTGGCGAGTTTGGAGGCGGGTTCGAGAACGCGAGCCACGATCATGGCCAGGACCAAATCGCGTTGGTGGCTGGGATGTTTGTCGATGAGTTGGTCGAGGTGCAATCGGTGCAAGGTGCCGAAAACGGCGGCCACGTGGCCGTGAGGGCGGGAGCGAACGATATCGAAGGCATGAGGAAGAGGCGGGGCGACGGAGGTGGCGCCCTTCAAAACGGAGCGGAGGGCGTCGAGCTGAGCGGGGGGCCAATGAGAGAGGTTGGCGAGGGTGCGGTTGCAAACTTTGCCGTTGAGGCGGAAGGATTCGCGGAGGAGAATGGCGGGCGGAGAGTTGCGGTTGGGGACGGTAGCGACATACATGCCTACTCTATATCACAACACAAGCGTAATAGCAAGGATAATAATTATATATACATGACTACATAAATGAAGGCAAAATCCGCTACCCTCAGCAAAACAAATGGGTTCAGCTTTTTGAGCCTAGGAACTTCGGCCTAGCAGCCTGTGGTAATAGTCCCGAAAACATGTGACCTGGCGAATGTTTTGGCCGTCTATACTGCATGGCCATGGGAACCCGGAAGAAGCGGGAGCGGCAAGAGGATCTGTGGGTCGCCTGCAGCGAGATCGTGGGCACCCCGGCGCATGCCTTTTATGACCGCCTGAATGAGATTCTCGACCGGCACCACTTCGACCGTAACGTGGAGCATCTGTGCCGACGCTATTACAAGGGTCCTCTGGGACG
The DNA here is from genome assembly GCA_049686695.1 of Bryobacteraceae bacterium. GTDB lineage: Bacteria > Acidobacteriota > Terriglobia > Bryobacterales > Bryobacteraceae > Bog-375. The sequence goes on from JBAVIH010000026.1 coordinate 2,278, forward strand.
CCCCAGTATCGCGCCGGGCGTCTACTTTCGTACGCTGCTGCTGGGGTACTTCGAAGGGATTGATTCGGAACGGGGGATTGCCTGGCGCCTGGCCGACTCCCTGTCCATGCGCAGGTTCATCGCTTACGCGCTGACGGAGGAAACGCCGGATCACTCCAGCATTTCCCGGACGCGGCGGTTATTGGCGGTGGAAACGCACACAGCCGTATTCCGATGGGTGCTGAAGATCCTGGCCGAGGAAGGCCTGGTAGAGGGGAAGACGGTTTCCATCGATGCGACCACGTTGGAAGCCAACGCGGCGCTACGGTCCTTGGTGCGGCAGGACAACGGCCAGAAATATGACGACTATCTGAAGGACTTGGCCAAGGCGGCGGGGATCGAGAACCCCACGCGCGAGCAACTGGCTCGGTTAGACCGCAAGCGGAAGAAGAAGGGTTCCAATAAGGAATGGAAGAACCCGTATGATCCCGACGCGCGGATCGCCAAGATGAAGGATGGCAGCACCCACATGGCTCACAAGGCCGAACATGCCGTGGACTTGTCCAGCGGCGCGATGCTGGCGGTGACGCTGCAAGGCGCCGATCAAGGCGACACCACGACCATTCACCAGACGCTGGCAGAGGCGGGCGAAGCGGTCGCGGAGTTGATCGAACACGAGGCGGCCACGGCGCCGGCGGAAGAGCCAAAGGTCAATCTGGGCGGCATCGAGGAAGCGGTGGCGGACAAGGGGTATCACAGCGGAGGCGTATTGCGGGATCTGCACGAGACCGGCTGCCGCAGCTACATTCCCGAACCGGACAGAGGCCCGCGGAAGTGGGACGGGAAAGCGGAGGAGCAGAAACAGGTGTACGCCAACCGGCGGCGGGTCAAGGGCGACCGCAGCAAGCGGCTACAGCGGAAGCGAAGCGAACTGACGGAACGAAGCATGGCGCACATGTACGAAACCGGCGGAATGAGACGTGTGCATCTGAAAGGGAGGGCCAATATTCTAAAGCGGCTGCTGGTGCATGCGGGGGGCTTCAACTTGGCGCTGATCATGCGGAAATTGGTAGGAATCGGCAAGCCCCGGCGGTTGCAGGGGGCTTTCGCGTGCATTTTTGCGTGGTTCGGCTGGCTACTTCTCCAAGCTTGGTCCGCGCTTCAAACAGGCTGCGGATTT
>JBAVIH010000027.1:0-10141 GCA_049686695.1 Bryobacteraceae bacterium
GGTTTGGCCTGCGCCGGCGACCTGGCGCGGCACGGCGTTGCCGTCACGATTTTCGAAGCGCTCCACGTGGCCGGCGGCGTGCTGAAATATGGCATCCCCGAATTCCGCCTGCCGGACGTGATCATCGATGCCGAAATCGAAAACATGAAGAAGCTCGGCGTCGAGATCCGGCTCGATACCATCATCGGCAAGCTATTCACCATCCCGCAGTTGCTTGGCGAAATGGGTTTCGACTGCGCATTCGTCGGCACCGGCGCCGGGTCGCCCAAGTTCGCCGGGATACCGGGCGAGGCGTTCAACGGGGTGTTCTCCGCCAACGAATTCCTGACCCGCGTCAACCTTATGCGCGGCCACCAGCAGCCGATCTACGATACGCCGGTCGGGTTGGGCCAGCGCGTGGCGGTGGTGGGCGCGGGCAACACGGCCATGGATGCGCTGCGCGTCTCCAAGCGGATGGGCGCGCAGAGCGTGACGTGCGTCTACCGGCGGTCCCGCCGCGAATCGCCCGCGCGCATCGAGGAACTCGAGCACGCCATCGAAGAGGGCATCGACTTCATGTGGCTCACGGCGCCGGTCGAAATCGTCGGCAATGCGGCCGGTTGGGTGACCGGCATGCGCTGCCAGAAGATGGAGTTGGGCGCGCCGGACGCTTCCGGGCGGCGTTCGCCGGTGCCAATCGCCGGTTCGGAATTCCTGCTTGACGTGGATACCGTGATCTATGCCCTGGGTACCAGCGCCAACCCGATCGTCGCCCAGACCACCCCCGGCCTCAAGGTCAACAAGTGGGGCTACATTCAGGTGGACGAGCGCGGGATGACCTCGATTCCGGGGCTGTTCGCCGGCGGCGACATCGTCACCGGAGCGGCCACCGTGATTCTGGCGATGGGCGCCGGCCGGCGCGCCGCGCGGGGAATGCTCGAATACATGGGCCTGGCCGAGCCGCGCGCGGCCGAGCCGGCGCCGGCGGAGGTTCACTGATATGCCGTCTTCCTGTCCGAAGTGCCATCGCGTTCTCGAAGAGGACGAAATCTGCTGCTCGCAGGTGCGCTATACCTGGCGCTGCAAGAACTGCCTGAAGCTGACCACCGGATTCGCCGTGCCGTATGGAAAATGTTTTATGTGCGGCGGCCCGCTCGAGGTGATCGAGGGCCGCGAGCTGGGCGATTCGATGCGTTTTCGCGCCATTCGCGAGGCCGTCCAGTTCGAGCTGGACTCGTTCCACTTTTACAAGCTGGCGCGAGACCGGGCCCAATCGCCCGAGCAGCGCGCCGTCCTCGAGCGGCTCTATGAGGCCGAGCTCGATCACCTCCACGAGCTCGAAGAAAAGTACCACGCGCACCTGGACCGGGAGACCGTGGAACTCTCCGCCGACCAGGATAAGCTGCTGGCGAACTGGCTGTTTCGCGGCATCCATCTCGACCGGCAGACCGGCGTCAAGGAACTCTACGAGGCCGCGCTCGAGATGGAGCGGCGCACGCGCGACCACTTCCGCAAGCTGGCAGCGGATCTGCCGGCCGGCCTGGAGAAAGACCTCTGCGGCGAACTGGCCGCCGAAGAAGAAGAGCACGTGGCGCTGCTCGAAGGCGAACTGGAACAGTTGGGGTAGTGGCGCAGGCCCCCGGCTGCGCGGGGCCGGGCAGCCCCGATTCAGAACGTGCGGCCGCGAGGGTCGCGGGCCGGCTTCAGGATCAATCCTATCGCGCGATCCAAAACCGGATCTCTGGCATTCAGGAAATCCTGGATGGTCGGTTCGACCGTGACGTCCGGAATGTTCCCGTTCCCCTCGATGGGCCGGCCTTTCGCGTCGCACAGATAGCCGTTCGAGATTCTCACCACGAGGCCGCACGGGAGAACCGCGTAGGCGCTCACGCCGGACAAATTGCCGTGGGTTGTGGTGCCGACGGTCACCACGCGCCCCGCGCTCCGCAAATCGCACGCCAACAAATCCGCGGCGCTTCCGGTCAGATCATTCACCAGCAGCGCAACGGGGCCTGCGTACTGCCACTTGCCGCTGGGCTCGAGGTAGCCCTTGTGCCTGGCGAGATCTCCATGGCCGGGGCCATTCCTGACGTGAGCGATGCTTACCAGAGTGCGCTCGCGGAGAAACCTGCCCACCATCCGCGGCTGGCCGAATCCCCCCTGGTTATCGCGAATATCGAGGATGAGGCCCGGCGTGTCACGCAGGTGCTCGAGCGCGCGGTCGAATTCATCGGCGACTTCCTCGTGCCCATTGAGCGCCTCAATCCAGATATATCCCAACCCGGAAGGGTGCCGGCCGAAGTGCACGAAGCGTTGCCGCGTCAACGGGAAGGAAAGCGTCCTAACCGGCCGGCGATTCCCCGCACTGGTTTCCCGCCGCAGCTTGAGCGTCTCCGTCCCGCCGTCGGGCGAGCGCAGTTGCACCGTTGCTTCGCTCCCTCTTTCCCCCGCCAGCAGGCGCCGGCCCGCTTCGCGCTCGAAAGCGCGATCGGAAGAGAACGCATGCAGGTACGGCCGCAGCGCCTCCATCTTTTCCGCAACCGTCAATCCGTCGACCGACAGCACTTCCCAGCCCGCCTTCTCGCCGGCAACCACATACGGCCTTCCCTCAAACAAATCGATAGGCAGGGCGGTCTCGTAGTCCAGCCTGCGCACTCTGTAGTTTTGCAGCCACGAGTGCGTGTCCTTCAGCTCGTTGATCAGTTGAAACATCAGCAGGTAGAAATCGTCATCGCCGGCTACGGTCTCGAGCCGCTTTCGGTAACGCTCCCCCACTTCCTGCCAATCGATGGACTTTAGTTTGAAGCACGCGTAAGTCGTGTCGATCGCGCTCCACAGCGCCTCGAAGTTATCCAGCCGTTCCTTCGCGGAGAGATTCCTGGCGGCCGCGAGGCCGGCCGGTGGCTGGCTGGTCACATAGGCCTTCTCGGGCCGGGCCGCCTCGGTGGGCCGGCCAGCAACGTCCCCGCGTCCCGCCGCCGCCGGCTCGGCCGCATCCAGATGCCGAATCCAGGTGACGGGCTGCGCCAACCCACGCTTAGCCACGGTCAGTATGCCCGACGGTGCCCCTTCGACATCCAGCGCCTTCTCGTACCAGGCGATGGCGGCCTGCCGATTTCCAGCACGGTCCTCGATGTAACCCAGGTACACGCATGCGTAAGACACGGATGAGGGACTGGCCTGGTTCTCCGGGAGCTGCACAATATCGAGCAGCAGCTTCTTCGCCCGCTCCGTATCCTTGTGTTCGCCGGTGAGCGATTCCCGCGCTTGCTGGAGCAGCGCGTCTTGATCCACGGATTGCGGCGCCTGAGCCCCGGGCATGCTGGCGCATGCGAGGAGCGCGGCAAGCGCAAGGATTCCAGCTTTGACGATCATCCGGGTCCGCCCTATGCCCGCTTGAGGATTCTCACAAACCAGACCAGTACAACCGCACCTAACGTCGCGACGAGAATGCTGGTGATGAGTCCGCCGCCGTGGTAAAAACCAAAGAAGCGCAGTATCAATCTGCCGATAATCCCTCCGGCAATTCCCAGCAGAATGTCCATCGCCGCCCCGTAGCCGGAACCCCTCATGATCTGCCCCGCCGCCCATCCGGCCACGAGACCCACCAGAATCATCCACAGCAAGCTCATAGACACCTCCTCATAATTCTATCGCTGGCCGATAGCGCCGCAGCCAGCGCCACGGGGCCGCAACTCGATCTCTCGCGTGTCGTCGGGTAGAGCGCGAATGTGGATTTCGGTGCATGGAGGCGGGAACAACTGAGGGAAGCGCTCGCCCCATTCGATCAGGACCAGTGCGCCGCTGTCGATGATGTCGTCGAGTCCGAGGCCTTCGACCTCGCGTGCCTCGTCGAGGCGGTAGAGATCGACGTGATACGCCAGGCCGCCGCCGTACTCATGGATCAGGGTAAACGTGGGGCTCGAGACATCGTCCGGCAAAGCGGCGCCAAGACCGTAGGCGATGCCTTTGGCGAGGGTGGTCTTGCCCGCCCCCAGGTTGCCGATCAACAGCACCACGCCGCGCGGCAATTCGGTGGCAAGGCGTGCCCCGAGGGCGATGGTTTCGGCTTCAGTCGACGTGTGGAAGAGAGACACACTCCTCCATGGCGGCAGGTAAGTACCGAAGCAGATCGGACGCAATCAGACATCGCTCGCCGAGAGAGCGCGCGCCGATCTGGCCGGCCAGGCCGTGCAGATAGACCGCCGCGGCGACGGCCTCGTCCGGCTGCTGCGGATACTGGGCGAGGAAACCTGCGATCATGCCGGTAAGCACGTCGCCGGTGCCGCCGGTGCCCATGGCCGGCGTGCCGGTGGGGTTGATCCAAACGCGGCCATCGGGGAACGCGATGACAGTGCGCTGGCCCTTGAGCACCAGCGTGACCGAGTGCGCCTCGGCGAATGTGCGCGCGATGCCGACGCGGTCGGCCTGCACCTCGGCAACGGTCTTGCCGGTGAGCCGCGCCATCTCGCCGGGATGCGGCGTGAGAACGCGAACGCGGCCGGTGCGCGGGACCTTGCCGATGTCCACCAGCGCGTCGGCATCGAGCACGAGCGGCTGCTCGATGCTCTCCATCAAGCTGGTCACCAGGATCGAGATCTCCGGCTGGCGGCCCAGGCCGGGGCCCATCGCGATCACGGTCTTACCTTCGGCCGCGCCGGCAAGTGCGGCGTTGAGCCCGATCGAGCCGTGCGGCGTTTCCGCCAGCGGTTCGGTCATCAACTCCGGCGCGTGCACCGCAATCAGCGGCACGGCGGATTCGGCCGAGGCCACCGTCACCAAACCGGCTCCGGCGTGCAGCGCACCGAGCCCGCACAAGGCGGCGGCGCCGCTCTTGCCGCGCGAACCGGCCACCACCAGGGCATGGCCGAACGTGCCCTTGTGTCCGTCCGGCGGGCGCCGGCCCAGCAAGCCGTCGAACATCGCCGGTTCGATCAGCTCGATCTTCACCGTCTCCAGCAGTTCCGCCGGCGTGCCGATGGGCCGAACGATCAATTCGCCGGTCGCGTCGCAGTTCGGCGGCAGCACCTGCCCCAGCTTGGGCGCGACGAAGGTGACCGTGTAATCGGCGCGCGCGACCTCGCCCGCGGATTCGCCCGAATCGCTCGACATGCCGGAAGGAATGTCCACGGCCACCACTTTGGCCGGCCAAAAGGCTTGATTGATCTCGCCGATGGCCTTTTCGATGGCGCCTTTGGCCGGACCGTCGATGCCGGTGCCGAGCAGGGCGTCCACCACCAGAGTTGCCCCGTAAGCGTGCGGCGGAATGCCGTTATAAATCCGGCCGCCGCAGGCGTTCAGCATCGTCAGGTTTTGCAGCGCATCGCCCTGAAGATCCCCGGGATCGGCGCACAGCGCCACAGTAAGAAAGCAGCGCGGGAAGCGCGTGTGAATCTGGCGCGCGATCACCAGGCCGTCGCCGCCGTTGTTGCCCTTGCCGCACAACACGAGGACGCTCTGCGCTTCGAGCGGGGCAAACCGCTCCGCCAGAAACTCCACCACGCGAAGGCCGGCATTCTCCATCAGGACGATGCCGGGGATGCCCATTTCGATGGTGCGCCGGTCGACCTCGCGCATCTCGGCAGCGGTGAGAACCTTCATATGCGCCTCGCCACCACCATGGTCATGTCATCCTGCAATTCCGTGGAGCCGGTCCATTCGTTCACGGCCTCCATGGTGCGCGCGATCAGCTCGGAGGAATCTGCGTGCGCGTATTTGGATACCAGATCCTTCAATCGGTCCTCCCCGAACATTTCTCCATAGGCGTTTTCCGGTTCGACAATGCCGTCGGTGTAGGCCACCAGCAAGTCGCCGTGATCGAGCGGGACGGTGACCTCCTCGTAGCGCGCCATCGGGAACGCGCCCACCACGGTGCCGGTGGATTCGAGCATCCGCATTTCGCCCGCGCGCAACAGCATGGGCGAAAGGTGGCCGGCGTTGGTGTAGGTGAGCGAGTGGGTGTCTTCGTGATACAGCGCGAAATAAAAAGTGGCGTACTTCTCGAGGCTGGTATTGGCGTAAAGCTGGCGGTTGAGTGTGGCCACCAGCTTGGCCGTCGAGAGCAGCCGCGGCGATGCGCCGTTGGTGGCGCCCAACTGCGTGCGCATGGTGGATTGAATGGTGGCCATCAGCAGCGCGGCCGAGATTCCCTTGCCGGCCACGTCGCCGATGGCGAACGCCAGGGATTCTTCGCCCAGCGCCATGAAGTCGTAATAGTCGCCGGACACCATGCGGGCCGGGCTGCAGACGCCCTTCAATTCGAGCGTCCTGGTATACGGCACGTCCTTGGGGAAGAGTTGCTCCTGCACTTCGCGCGCGATGCTGAGTTCGGATTCGAGGCGTTCTTTCTCCTTGGCCACCACCATCAGTTGGCCCAGGTTGGCCGTCATGGCGTTGAACGAGGTGGCCAGTTCGGCAAGCTGGTCGTTGCCTTTGATCGGGATGCGGTGGCCGAAATCGCCCTGCTGGATGCGTCGCGTGCCCAGGTAAAGCTCGTGCACGGCGCCGGTGATGCTGCGGCTCAACTGCACACCGGCCACAAGCGACATCAATTCCACCAGCAGGAACAGGATGGCGAGCACTACGAACGTGATCAGGGCCACTTCGGCCCAATCCATCGTCTGAAAATCGAGAGATCGAAAGATGGTGCCCAGTACGGCGAACGCGCGCGTGTCGACGCGCAGGATGAGCGGTCTGTGTTCGCGCGGCGAGCGCCACCGCGGCACGTCCATCCCATACCAGCCCCGCACCGGGAAGTCGAACGTATTCAGCGCCTGCGGCACGCGCGAAGCGCGCGCGTTCCCAACCAGCGGCACAAACCCCGCGCCGCCCGAAGGAAAGGGCACAAACGCCACGTCGCCCAGGCCCGGCGCCAACCCGCCCAGAACGTCAAGCGTCACCGGCGCCAGCACCGTCACCTCCTCGCCATTTTCGGAAACGTGCGCCCAGGCGTAAAGCCGTTCCTGGCCGCCCTCCGCTTTGACGATCAGCCCGGAGGCGCGCTGCCATTCGGCGGGCGGCTGCAGCAGGGTGTTGCCGGGGGGATAGCGCAGCTCGCGCTTGCCCGTGATCAGCAGGTTGACCTCCGGGAAAGCGCTGCGGGTCACGGTTTCGAAGCGGCGCAGCGCGGTGGCGGGATCCGTCACCGGCACCAGAGCCAAAGCCTCCGCCGAATGAAGCAGGGTCGCCTGGCGGTGACGCAATTCGATGTTCACCACGTACACCGCCATCTGCCCGATCACCGCGTAGGTGGCAATGCCGGCCAGCAGCAGAATCAACACCACCGGCACCACCGCGATGAAAACGTACGCCGCGATCAGGCGGTTGCGCAGGCGCCAGATGGCCTGGCGCAGTCCACGGCGCGCCAGGCGGAAGGCCACCGCCACGGCCAGCAGAAAGGACACGGTGGCGATCGGCCACTGCGCATTCGCCGCGAACCCGGTCACCCACAGGATGACGTTTACCGGCAGCAGCACCACCAGGGCCTTTTCCAAGCGCCCAAGGCTCCGCCACGATAAACGCCCGCCCGGTTCCATCTTTCCAGACTAGCGTACCCGAAAGACCTACGGTACAATCTCGGGATGATACCACGCAGACTGGGAACGGGAATCCTGTTCCTGCTTTTGGCCACCGCCGCCTGGGCGGCGGACGTAACCGGCACCTGGAAGGGCGACGTGTCCAGCCCGGATGGCAACACCTTTACCCTGACCTACACCTTCAAACAGGACGGCGCCAAGCTGACCGGCACGGTTCTCGGGCCGCAGGGCGACCCGCTGCCGATAGACAACGGCAAGGTGGAAGGAGACAAGATTTCGTTCTCCGTGAAAGTGGACTTCAACGGCGGCACCGTTTTTTCGAGCGAAGGCACCATCAAAGGAGACGAGATCACCATCAAAACCAAAGCCGAAGGCGGTGACATGGACTTCCCGCCGATGACGATCAAGCGGCAGAAACAGTAAGAGCAGCGCCGGCGGTCTTGCCGCCGGTGTCTTTGTCTTGTGCGCGATTGGCCACGGGAAAACACCGGCGGCATAGACCGCCGGCCCTGCGGCGTCACGCGAAGTCGATGGCCGCGATGACCATTTGCGGCATGGTCTGGTTCCAGCCGTCCGGGACATTGTCGAAGGCCAGCCGGAAGGGCTTCGATTCGCCCGGCGCGAGCTTCCCCATCGTGCGGCTGACGATGGCCACCCGCTCGCGCAGAAGCACCTGCCCGTAAGGATCGTAGAATACGCAGACGATTTCCACCGTGCCCAGCACGCGGTCGCCGGCGTTGGTGATGTTGCCGGTGATTTCGACTACCTGCTGATGGAGATAGCTCTCGTGCGCCTGCATGTCCGAGTCGCTGATCTTCAGGAAGCCGTTGTGGATGTAAGCGCGCGCCTCGCCTGTCAACGGTGGCGGCGCGGGAGGCCCCTGTCGCGAGAGCCGGTCCCAGTATAGGAATCCTCCCGCACCCGCGGCCAGCAACAGGCCCATGACGATGGCCGCCGGGGGAATCGAGAATCGCTTCTTTTGCGGGCCGGCCGTCAGAGCCAGACCCGCGTTCTCATCTGCCGCCAACGGTCATCTCTCCAATCTTGAGCGTGGGCGCGGCCACCGAACCGCGAAACTCCAGGTCGTTGCCAACCTCTTCGACTCCCATCAGCATGTCCTGCAGCTTACCGGCAATCGTCACTTCGGAAACCGTGAATGCCAGTTCGCCATTGCGGATCCACAAGCCCGCGGCGCCGCGCGAGTAATCGCCGGTTACAATGTTAACCCCCATGCCGATCAGTTCGGTAACATAAAACCCGTCGGCGATTCCGGCGATGATCCGCTCCGGCGGTAGGACGCCGTTTTCGACGAAAAAGTTTCCGTGGCCGATGCCCGCATTGCCGGCCAGCCCGCGCGAGGCGTTGCCGGTGGTCTTCATCCCCAGCTTGCGCGCCGCGTACGTATTCAGCAGGTAGCTCTTGAGGACGCCCCGCTCCAGCACCACGGTCCGCCGCGAAGCCACGCCCTCATCGTCGAATGGCGAGGTGCCGAACAGGCCGGGGATGGTGGCATCGTCAATCAACGAGAGCTTTTCGCTGGCCACTTTCTCGCCCAGCTTCCCGGCCAGGAACGATTCGTGCCGGTAAATCAGCATGCCGTGTACGGCTTCAAACAGGTTTTCGATCAGCGACGCGGCCATCCGCGGATCGAACACCACCGGCACTTTCTGAGTGGCCACCTTGACCGGGTGCAGCCGGCGCAAAGCGCGCGCGGCGGCGGTGCGCCCGATCTGCTCGGGCGGTTCCAGGAGGGCCAGCGAGCGCGCCGAGTGATACCAGGCATCGCGCTCCATCGATTCCCCTTCCCGCGCCACCGGCACCACTGCCAGCGAACACGAACTGGTGCGATATTCGCCCGCGAAGCCGCGCGAGTTGGCGAAAATGTGCCGCCCGGCGTAGCTGTCGAACGAAGCGCCCTCGGAATTGGCGATGCGCGGATCGGCCGACAGTGCGGCTTCCTCGGCGCGGCGCGCGAGGGCGATTCTGCCGTCGGTGTCGAGCTCGTCGACGTCCGCCGAATAGAGATCCAGGCTGCCCGCGAGCGCGCCAAATTCCTCCGGCTCCGGCAGGCCGGCGTGCGGATCGTCGGTGGTCACTTCCGCCAGCTCGATGGCCGACTTCACCAGCCGCTGCAGCCCCGCCGCGGAAAGGTCGGAAGTGTAGGACGATCCGGTGCGCTGGCCAATCAGTATGCGCAACCCGGCCGCGCGCGAGCCGGCCTCTTTCAGGTTCTCGAGCTCGCGCATGCGGACGCTCGAGGAGAACTCGTCGCCTTCTTCGATGGTGCACTCCGCATCGCCCGCCCCCGCCGCCAGCGCACGCCGCACCACGTCCCGAGCCAGCTCGCCCAAATGGTTTTCACCGGAAGGCATAATCACAGGCTAACATCGTGGGGCCAGAAAGACGCCGGGACATCGGGATCGGGTGCGCGACTCGAAAGTGATGAGGTCTCCGATTCCGAGAGAATCCGCCGGTATCCGAGCGTACAGTCTACGCCCGTAAACCTCCAGCCCGAAGGGCGAAAGAGAATAGCCCACGGCGTGAGCCGTGTGGGAATCAAGCGGGGGACCCGCGAGCCCCGGAACGGGGCGAAAGACTCGGCGGAGGCGTCTTACGCCCCGTTCCGG
>JBAVIH010000028.1:0-2574 GCA_049686695.1 Bryobacteraceae bacterium
GCGGCGGCCGTCCGCTCCAACCTTCGCATCGCATCCACCGACGGCACCGAACGGCGCGCGCTCACCGGCGGGCCGTGGCGGGACCGTTCGCCGCGCTGGTCGCCGGATGGCGCGCGCATCGCATTCCTCTCCGACCGCGATGGCGGGCGCGGCATTCGCATGGTGCCGGTGGAAGGCGGCGGGGCCTCTGTGGTGTCCACCGGCGAGTATGTGCCGCTGGAGATGGCGTGGTCGCCGGACGGGCGATCCATCGCGTTCGCCGCGGTGGCACCGACACCGATATCGGCATCGGCATTCTCGTGGGCGCCGCCCGAGTTGCTGGGCCTGCGCCCTCCGCCGCCCGAGGTGGAGTTGTTCGTGGTTCCGGTGGACGGCGGCGCGCCGCGGCAGCTTTCGCACGGCGGCTTCACTCTTCGCGACGAGCCGGCATGGACGCCGGCGGGCGATTGGATCCTGAATGCCGCTGCGCGTCCGGCCGAGCTCGCGCAGATCTACGCCCTGCGCGTATCGGATGGAGAAGCCCGCCGCCTGACCGACGGCCCCGGCGCGAACCAGGACCCGCTGCCCTCGCCCGATGGCGCCCGGATCGCCTGGATTTGCGCACCGGGCGAACCGGCATTCTACTCCTTGCGCAAATTGTGCGTGATGGGGCGCGATGGCGAGCATCGCAAGGTGCTGGCCGGCCTGCTTGACCGGGACGCGCGCGGTCCGCAATGGAGCGCCGATTCGCGCACCGTGTATTTTCTGGCCGACGACCACGGCGCCACCCACGTCTATGCGGCGCGCGCCGACGGCGGCGTGCGGCAGGTGACCAACCGCGAGGAGCGCCTCGAAGGGTTCTCGCTCGCCGATAACGGCCGCGCCGTTGCCGTGCGCTCCACCGCTACGGAGGGCGGCAACCTGGTGACGTTCGCGGTGGACGTGGCGGGAGGCGTCACCACGCTGGCCGAGCCCAATCAGCCTCTGCTGGCCCAGCGCGATATCGGCGCGGTGGAAGAGATCCATTTCGAATCGGCCGGCAACACCGTGCAGGGCTGGCTGGTCTGGCCGCCCAATGCGGACCGCACGCGCCCGCTTCCGCTGGTCGCCGAAGTTTCCGGCGAGCCGCGCGCCATGGCCGGCTATGAGTTCCCCCTGGAGGCGCACATCCTGGCTGCCGGCGGCTACGCGGTGTTGCGGGTGAATCCGCGCGGCTCGCCCGGTTATGGAGACGTGTTCGGCGACCTGCTGCCGACGCGCCTGCCCGGCGACGATTTCGACGATGTGATGCGCGGTGTGGAGGCAGCCGTCGCCAGAGGCGGCATCGATGCCGGACGCGTCGCGCTGGTGGGCGGCGCAGTGGCCGCCTGGGCGCTGGGGCATACGAAGCGCTTCGCCGCCGTGGTAGCCCGACGCCCCATCGTGGACTGGACCAGCGAGATCGCGCTGGCCGCCGACGGATGGCGCCGCAGTTCGTGGATGGGCGGGCCGCCGTGGGACCAGGCGTCGCGGTACGTGGCTCGCTCTCCTCTCTATGCGGCCGGCGATTTCAAGACTCCCACTCTAGTGATCGGCAGCGATGCGCAGAGCCAGGAGCTGTATTTCGCGCTTCAGGCGCGGAAGGTGGAATCGGCGCTGCTGGCGACAGGCCCGGAATGCGATCCCGGCGGCGAGACCGCGCAACTCTCCGCGATCCTCGCGTGGTTCGAGCGGTGTCTCAAACCGGGCGGGAGCCGTTAGCGGACGCATTGGGAACGACGCGCATGACGCATGGATGGACCTACAACGCCGGAGTCACTAATGGCATCGGGCACTATCCCCACGGTGAGAATCCACCTGTATGCAGAGGAGGTTATGAATCACGAGCGGAATGTTCCGGGATGGTACAAGTTTCAATGTCGATTGATGGCTTTTGGACCGACCAGAGGTCTGTTGTTTCAGTATCACAGGGTTAAGAAAAGACTCTGCAAGTTACGAGAACTGTCCCTGTTGAAACGGCAGCCCAACAATCTCCGTAATTTCGAAAAGCGGGTCTACTCCCAGAATGGTGAAGATGGAATACTTGAGGAGGTCTTCCGAAGGATCGGCACTACTGACCGTGTTTTCGTTGAGTTCGGCGTTCAGGACGGCACGCAATGCTGCACGCGCAATCTTCTTGAAAACGGCTCCTGGTCCGGGACGTGGATTGAATGTTCCCCGAAACATGTCGCTGACGGGGAGAAAATATTCAAACGATTTCCAGTTGCCATCCTTGAGAGATTTCTGACCGCCGAGAATATTGCGCCGATATTCGTGGAGGCTGGGGTTCCGCGGGAATTTGACCTGATGGTGTAAAGTGGACCCCATTGTCAAGACCATTTTTTGGCCGCAATAAGCTAATGCCGACGGGGTCTGGGGTTTGAGTATCGGCGGCCGTGAAGCCGCCGTCTCTGGGTTTCAGTTCGCTACTCCTTCCCTTCGCTTTCTTGCCCGGAGGATCTTGTTGGAAGGCCGGGGCGGTGTCAAGGGCGCGCGGTTTTTGCGCGGCGGAGCGAACCCTTGACACCGCCCCGAGCTTCCATAGAATGTCCCTGGAAAGCGAAGGGAAGAAGACGC
>JBAVIH010000029.1:0-2486 GCA_049686695.1 Bryobacteraceae bacterium
GATCGACGCCAAGCTCAACAGCGCGCCGAATGGCGCGCCGCTCGGCGGCCTCAAGGTGGTGACCCGCCGCGGATGGTTTGCCGCGCGCCCCTCCGGCACCGAAAACGTCTACAAGATTTACGCCGAAAGCTTCGCCGGCGAAGCGCACCTGCGCCAGATTCAAACCGCCGCCCAGGAGCTGGTCGGGCAGATCGTGGGCGATCGGGTCCCGGCCAGGAAGTAAGGCAGTTCATTCGCCGGTTGCTACGGCAGCCTGCGCCACGTGCTACCGGCGATCCGGCGCCGGCAGCAGCACCACGAACTTGCCCGCCGCCACGCGCGTCGGAAAGGCGCGGTACAGGTTCAGCCGCGCATCGTCGCCCAGGCAATCCAGGCACGCAATGGCGCACGGAGCGGCGGCCACCGAAGGCGCGTAGCGGCGCGAGACGTTCTCGACGCCGGTGTGGACGAACTGCGCATCGGGGCGCGCCTCGCGCAACAGCGCCTGCAACGGGTACTCCAGTTGCAGATTGTGGATGTCGATCCCGATGGTTCCGCATGCGGAGCCTTCGAGCGCGTTGACCGCCGCGAGGTAGTCGGCACGGTCGTTCCACTGGACCATGTCGGAGAAATACTGAAGATCGCGGTTGACGCGCAGCACGCTCCTGGGTCCGCGCAGCGGGCGCACCCAGTTTTCGAGCGCGGGGAGGCGCGCGCCGCTCAGCAGGAGCAGGCAGACCGCCAGTTCGATCCACAGCGGCCGCAGGCGGCGCCGGCCGAATTCTTCCACCACGGCCGCGAGCGGCGCACCCAGCACGAACAGCGGCAACTGGTAGCGCGCCACGAACGGCGCCCACTTGAGATAAGCGCAGAAGACCACGAAGCCGCATACCAGCGCCAGTGCATAGACGGCGCGGCGCCGGTCGCGCCCGCGCAGGGCGCGCCAGGCGAGCACGCAGGACACCACGGCCAACAGCAAAAGGTGCCAGCGGTTAGGCGCGTTGGCTTCATGGTTGGCGTTGCGCGGCGGCTCGAAGACGCCCCAACGCGAGGTGGTCGCCGGATCGTCGAGATCGATCCCGATTTTGCGGTGCGCCGCCAGCACGAAATCGTAAAGGCCCTGATTCCAGCGGTCGCTGCGCCCGCCGAGTTGCTCCGCCCCGTGGCGCAGCATGTTGGAAACCGTCTGCTTCCAGCCGAAGGTATCGTTGCGCCAGCGGAAAAGCCCGTCGCCCTGCGCCGAATCGAACCCGAGCGGGGAGCCGCTCAAATCCCAGTTGCGCCAGTAATGCGGCAAATTCACCGCCAGCGCGCAAACCACGCCCGCGATGGCGAGGGGAGCGGCGCGCCGGCGCTGGCGCCACAGCGCGGGCAGCAAAACGGCGGCGAGGGGCCACGGCAGGAACAGGTACGCCGTCGCCTTAGTGAACAACGCCAGGCCAACCGCGGCACCCAGAAACAATGCATCAATAAGAGCGCGTTGTGGGGCAGGTTGATAACCCGCGCACCGATTGTCAATCGGTGCAGCCGGGCGACGCCCAGCCTCTGCCTGCGAACCCTCTGTGGGACAGGCGCTTTCGCCTGTCAACTTGTCGAGTTTTTCCCGCAACCGCAGCGCGAAGTAGACCGCGGCCACCGCCCACATCGCCATCACGTAATCGTTTTTGGCGCCGGAGGCGGCCAGAATTCCGGCCGGCAGCGTGGCGCAGAACACGGCCGCGACGGCTTGCCCTCTGGCCCGCGCGCCGAGCAGTCTCGCCACGGCCGAAACGCCGATCATGCATCCGAGCACGGCGAACCACTGGCCGAAATTCACGAACCAGTCGCCGCCCGCCAGCAGGTACCCATCGAGCATCTGATACTCGGCCATGGGCTGCAGCATGATCTGGGTGAGGTACGGGGTTGGAAAGAAGCGCAGGCTGCCCTGCTCCATCCAATAGACGACGCGCGGCAGGTGGTACGCCATGGCGTCGGCGCTGTTGGGCGGGCTGAACGCGGCCGTGACGCCGGTAGCGATGACGATGGCCAGGCAACCGGCCACCGCCAGCAGCACCACCGCGTCGATGGGCGGTTTCAAACCCCGCCATGGAGCCGGTCGCCGCGCGCGCCAGCCACGAGCGAGCGCCGCCAGCAACGCAATGCTCCACGCCGCAACCATCGGCCCTCGCCGCAACAGGCTGAACGCGCTGAGCAGCTCCGTGACCAGCACAACCGTGAGGCCGAACGCGACCGCCGCGCGCAGAAAGCGCTCCCGCCAGCCGTTTTCCGCGGCCATGGCCCACCAGAGTGCCGCGAATGTCGCCGGCAGCAGAAGAATGAACGCCATGCTCGGTACCATCATAGGGCAAGCTACAGCATGGCCCCACCAGTTTGCCACCTGTTAGACTCTAGGCTTGATGACGATGCCTGAATCGGCGGGGTTGTTCATGGCGGGGCTCATCGAGCGTGCCCGCAGACTGAAAAAGACGATTGCGTTTCCCGAGGGCGGCGACCCGCGGGTACTGGAG
>JBAVIH010000030.1:0-6930 GCA_049686695.1 Bryobacteraceae bacterium
GCGCCGCAGGGGCCCCGGCTGGGGCGCCCGCGCATGTTCTGCTTCCAGAACTGCAAGCGCGTGCGGGTTTCCGGCTTGCGATTGAAACAGCAGGCCATCTGGTGCCTGCACATTCTCTATTCGGAGAACGTCACGCTGGATGGGCTGGACATTCGCGCCGATCACGACATTCCGAGCTCGGACGGCATCGACATCGACTCTTCGCGCAAGGTCCGCGTGCGCAACGTGGACATCGACGTGAACGACGACTGCATCTCGATCAAGTCCGGCAAGGACGAGGACGGGCTGCGCGTCAACCGTCCGGCGGAGGACATCGTCATCGAAAACAGCCGCTTCCACTATGGGCACGGCGGGGTAGCCATGGGCAGCGAGACCTCCGGCGGCATCCGCAACGTGATCACGCGCCACTGCGTGTCGGATGCCGACAACTGGGCGCCCATCCGGTTTAAGACCCAGCCCAGCCGCGGCGGCGTAGTGGAACACATCACCTACCGCGATATGGTGCTGCAGGATACTCGCCAGGCGTTCGAGTTCAACCTCGAGTGGCGGATGGTGCCGCCGATCGCACCGCCCGCGAAGGTGCTGCCGGTCGTACGCAACGTGACCATCCGCAACGTCACGGGGACGGTGAAATCGGTGGGTATGATGCACGGGCTGGCCGGCAGCCCGATTCTGAACGTGAAGTTCGCGAAGTGCAATATCACGGCCGACAAGGGCTTCGTGATCGAGAACGCGCGCAAGGTGGATCTGTCGGGTTTGCGGATCACCGTCAAGAGCGGCGACGCAATTACCAAGAAGAACGTCGAGTGAAAGCGCTCCGAGGATTCATCGAGTTGCTGTAAAGTCATGAATCGAAAGACTGCCTAGTTTCCGGCACGCGCTCCCCGGCATCCATAAAATCTTTCTATCGGATGCATCAATTCTTCCTGGTGGCCCTGCGCCGCGCCATCTTCTACTGTGTGATGTTCCCCCGCCTCGTTCGCGGGGCCCGACTCCACGTTGAGGAGACCAAGGTGTCGAATCGTGTATTTGCCGGACTGTTGCTATTCTCTTCCTCTGTCCTGGCGCAAGCGCCACAAGGGGATCGCGCCGAACTGCGGGCCTTGCAGGCCGCGGTAGCGGCATCCCAGTCGGCCGGTGACAACGCCTGGATGCTGGTCAGCGCCGCGCTCGTGCTCATGATGACGGGTCCCGGCCTGGCCCTGTTCTACTGCGGATTGGTGCGCAAGAGAAACGTGCTCGGCACCATGATGCAAAGCTTCGCCATGATGTCGGTGGTCACCCTGATATGGGGGATCTGCGGCTACAGCCTGGTGTTCGCACCGGGCAGTCCGTTCATCGGCGACCTGCGCTACCTGTTCCTGCGCGGGGTGGGAGCCGAACCGTCGATCTACGCGCCCACCGTTCCCCACCAGACGTTCATGATCTATCAGCTCATGTTCGCCATCATCACGCCGGCGCTGATTACCGGCGCCTTTGCCGAGCGCGTCCGTTTTCGCGCCATGGTCCTGTTCCTCACGCTGTGGACGTTTTTCGTGTACTTCCCGGTGGCGCACATGGTGTGGGGCACCGGCGGTTTTCTCAACGCGTTCCTCGGCGGCAAGTACCCGGTGTTCGATTTCGCCGGTGGAACCGTGGTGCACATCACGTCCGGATTCTCCGCCCTGGTTACCGCACTGTACATCGGCAAGCGGGTCGGCTATCCGCACGAGAAGTTCATGCCGCACAACCTGGTGCTCAGCTTCATCGGCGCTTGCCTGCTCTGGGTGGGCTGGTTCGGCTTTAATGCCGGCAGCGCGCTGGCGGCGTCTCCGCTGGCTACCAGCGCATTCGTGGCTACCCACTTTGCCGCCGCGGCCGGCGCCCTCTCCTGGATGGCTGCCGAGCGCGTGCGCAACGGGAAGGCCAGCGCGCTCGGCGCCATTTCCGGCGCCGTCGCCGGACTCGCCACCGTTACCCAGGGCGCGGGCTTCGTGCAACCGTTCAGCGCCGTGATCATCGGCCTGATCGCCGGCGCGGTTTGCCACTTCATGGTCACCGTGGCGAAGGAAAGGTTCCGCTATGACGATTCGCTCGACGTCTTCGGCGTTCATGGCGTCGGCGGTTTCGTGGGCTGCCTGCTCACCGGCGTGTTCGCCACCCGCGCCGTCAACTCGGCGCTCAAGCTGGCCAACGGCCAGCCCGCCGCGCTCGGCTGGATCGACGGCAACCCCGCCCAGTTGCTCCATCAACTGATCGGCGCCGGGATCGGCATCGGTCTCGCCGTGATTGGCACGCTGGCCGCGCTCAAGATCACCGATCTGGTGACGAATCTCCGCATGAATGAAAACGACGAAGCCACCGGCATGGATCTGTCGCTTCACGGCGAGGAAGGCTACAACTTCGACGCGTAGGCCAATGCCTGCGGCGAATCGGCCTCATAGATACGTTTGATGGCGGCGGAGCGCCCGGGCGCGAGTATTTACTTGAGGCTTCCCTATAATGGTTTTATGTGTGGAATCGTCGGTTATGTCGGGCATCGCAAGGCGGTGCCGATCATTCTGGAGGGACTGAAGCGGCTCGAGTACCGCGGCTATGATTCGGCGGGGCTGGCTGTGTATGGCGAGGATCACAACCTGGCCGTGCGCCGCGCCAAAGGCAAACTGCGCAACCTGGAAGATACCATCCGTTTGAGCCCGGTGGATGGCTCGTTCGGCATCGGCCACACGCGCTGGGCCACCCACGGCCGCCCCACCGAAGAGAACGCTCACCCGCACAGCGATTGCAAGGGCAACCTGGTGGTGGTGCACAACGGCATCGTGGAGAACTACCTGACGCTCAAGCACCAACTGGAAGCGGAAGGCCACGTATTCCGGACCGAAACCGACACCGAGATCATCGCCCACCTGATCGAGAAGCACTTCGCCGGCAACCTGGAAGAAGCGGTCCGGGCGGCGGTGGCGGAACTCGCCGGCGTATTCGCGCTGGCCGTGATTTCGCGCGCCGATCCGGAGAAGATCGTCGCCGCGCGCAACGGCCCGCCGGTGGTCATCGGCATCGGCGACAACGAATACTTCGTGGCCTCCGACGTGCCCGCCATCCTCAGCCACACCCGCGACATGTTCTTCCTGGCCGATGGCGACATGGCGGTCCTCACCCCGGCCGGCGTGCGGCTGAGCGATTTCCAGGGCCGCCCCGTCAACCGCCAGGTCACCCACGTGCTCTGGGACCCCATTATGGCCGAAAAAGGCGGCTACAAGCATTTCATGCTCAAGGAAATCTTCGAGCAGCCGCGCGCCGTGCGCGACACCATGCTGGGCCGCGTGGGGCAGGAAACCGGGCGCATCTTCCTGGACGAAATGGACATTCAGCCGGCCGAGTTCGCCCGTTTCCGCCAGGTGAAGATCATCGCTTGCGGCACCAGTTGGCACGCCGGACTGGCCGGCAAGTTCATGATCGAAAAGCTGGCGCGCATTCCGGTGGAGGTCGACTATGGGAGCGAATTCCGCTATCGCGATCCGATCGTCACGGAAGACACCTTGACCGTGGTGATCTCGCAATCCGGCGAAACCGCCGACACGCTGGCCGCCCAGCGCGAGGCCAAACACCGGGGATCGAAAACGCTCGCCATCTGCAACGTAGTGGGCTCGATGATCACCCGCGAAGCCGCCGGCACCATCTACACCCACGCCGGGCCGGAAATCGGCGTGGCCTCCACCAAGGCCTTCACCTGCCAGTTGAGCGCGCTGTTCATCCTGGCCATGTACCTGGGGCAATCCAACGGGCGTCTGGATGAAAGCACGTCGCGCGGCCTGATGCAGGAGGCGCTGCGGATTCCCGGCAAGCTCGAGACCGTGCTGGCGCACGACGCGGTCTACGAAGCGCTGGGGCGGGAACTGCACCGCGCCACCGATTTCCTTTTTCTCGGCCGCGGCCAGCATTTCCCGATCGCGCTCGAAGGCGCGCTCAAGCTGAAGGAGATCTCCTACATTCACGCCGAGGGTTACCCGGCCGGCGAAATGAAGCACGGCCCCAACGCTTTGATCGACGAGAAACTGCCGGTGGTGGTGCTGGCCACGCGCGATGCCTCGAGCGAAGAGAGCTGCCTTCTGTACGAGAAGACCGTCTCCAATATTCAGGAAGTGAAAGCGCGCGAGGGAATCGTGGTGGCCCTGGTGACGCAGGGAGACGAACAGGTGCCCAGGATGGCGGACCACATCATCGAGATTCCGCCGTCTCTCGCGCTGTTGAGCCCGATTCTCGAAATCGTGCCGCTGCAATTGCTGGCGTATCACATCGCCGTGCGGCGCGGTTGCGACGTGGATCAGCCGCGCAACCTGGCCAAGAGCGTGACGGTCGAATAACGTGCCGCTGGCGCAGTTCCTGCACCACCTCGAGGTGCCGACGCGCGGCAAGGGACTGTACGAGATCACCGGCGCGCTCGAGGACTGGGTGGCTGGGCTCGGCGTAAGCGACGGCCTGCTCACCGTATTCGTGCAGCACACCTCGGCGTCGCTCACCATCCAGGAAAACGCCGACCCGGACGTGGTCCACGATCTCAACCAGTTCTTCAACCGGCTGGTCGCGGAGGACAACCGGCTGTACCGTCACACCGTGGAGGGACCGGACGACATGCCCGCCCACATCCGCGCGGCGCTCACCCTGGCGCAGCTCTCCGTGCCGGTGGAACGCGGCCGCATGGCCCTGGGCGCCTGGCAGGGCATCTACCTGTTCGAGCATCGCGCGGCGCCGCACCGCCGGCGCATCAGGCTGCACTTGATCGGCGGCTGAAGGGGGCATGCTTCAGCTTGCCGTTTCTAACATCTCGTCTGACGCACGGATCTGTCTGCGTATGGGCGCGCGCTTTGCGCTGTCGGGCGCGCTACAATGATCCCTCGGGGAGCGCAGCATCCGTGCCTGATATCGTCGTTCGTCCTACAGCGAAGTTCCTGAAGGCTGGCGCCATCGCAGCCGCCATCGTGTTTCTCGGGCTGGAAATCGCCTACTTGGCCTTGTGGGCGAGCCAGTACCCCAAGCACTGGGTAATGATTCTTCCGTGCCTCGTCCTGCTTTGGCCGCTTGCGCGCTGGCTGCGCCGGCAGACCGTGCGCACGGTGGTGATGGGGGAGCGGCTGCGTTACGAGACGGGACTCTTGTCCAAGTCCACGCGCACCATTCAGCTCTCCAAGGTTCAGGATGTCCGAGTCGAGCAACGCCTGATGCAGCGCGTGTTCAACGTGGGCAGTCTTTCCATCGAAACCGCCGGCGAGGCCAGCCGGTTGACCTTGTCGAGCGTGGACGAGCCGCACAAACTGGCCGATGAGATCATGAACCGCGCGCAAGCCGGGCAGGCCGCCGGACCGGTATAGGCGCACGGGCCACACCAAGAGCGATTCCCAGGCTGGGCGCGTTCGGGACTACAATACCGGCAGGAGGCTACTCATGTCGAGCATGTGGGCTGTCCTGGTTTTCGCGGCTGCCGTGGTGGTTCCCGGCTGGCTGCTGCATCGTTTTGGGACCTTCCGGTGGTATTGGCACCTGCTGGCAATCGCGGTGGCGCTGGCCATCGGTCTGGCGCCCACCCCGCCGTCCCTGATCAACCCGGTGAGCGAACTGATCACCGGCGCAGTGTTTTCATTCCTGATGGTGTGGGGCATCGGCGGAGTTCTGCTCTTCCGCCCGCACCAGGCCAAGCACCACGAACGGCACGCCTGAGCGATGTACCGACGCGCTTAGTTGCCGATGTTCACCACTTCGAAATGGAAGCGGTGGGGCGGCAGCAGCATGAAGGTTTCGGAAACCAGGTGCGACCAGGTCCGGTAGGCCGTGTCGGCGACGGTGGAGTTCAGGTAGAGCAGGAACTGGTTGGAGCAGCAATCGATGGGCGGCGGCTGGCGGAAGGTGAGCCGCAGGCCCACCGCTTGCTCCAGCGCCACACCGGCAGTGGCGACTCGCTTTTCCTCGAGCAGGGTCACGAAGCTGGAGCGGCTGGCATGCGGCCACACGTCGGGATGCAGCAACTGGCGCAGCCCGTCGGCGCCCTCGAAGGTGATCTCGCACTGCCGGATCCACTCCAGAATGGAATCGCCCCACTGCCACTGCGTGCGCAGCCCCTTGTACCGCTCGGCCAACTGCACGGCGAGTTCGAACTTGCGGTGCTCCAGCACCTCTTCGGTGGCATCGCTCGCCGCCAGCATGTCTTCGGCTTCCGACATCACCGATGCCAGGTCGGGCGCTTCCCGGGCAGGCGCGTGGTCCTCCAGTGAACCGAGCAGCAGCGGCGGGAGCTCGTGAGTCCGGTCGCCGGGAATGTCGAGATATCGCGCGTCGCTCATCGCCAGCCTCCCCTACTACATATCGACGTAAAACCACACTGCACTTGTTTCATTTTGTACGCAAGCCGGCCGGAAGTGAACTAAAAAGGTTTAATCCGGGCTATGGCCCTGGGTGATGAGGCCCATGAGGCGCCTGTCCGGCCCGCTTGAGCGTGCCCGCGACGGCCTTGGCGTGGCGCAGCGTCTCGCCCATCGCCACGGGCAGGGTGGTCGGGTGGCACTGATTGTAGTTCGGCTACTGCTTCAGTTTCTGGATAGCAAAATCCATCTGCTCCTTGACGGCCGCCAGACGCGGCCTCGCCTGGTTTTGATATACGGATAGCGGCAAAGGATCGCAGTGGTATCTGGCCTTCTTGCTCAAGGAGTACAGGAATTCAAAACTCGGGTATGCTGCCCTGATTCTCAGATCGGACTTGAATCTAGTGTTTCGTTCTTGGTGGTCATAACAAGCGGTTCCGTCAGCTGCAACAAAGAACTGCTCAGTATAGTGGGCAGTGTCAAGAGTTTTGTGTAAACGGCTTTCGGTTGGTTGATGGTTTTCGGCTACACTGGTTGCACCTGAGCGGAGGGTAGGGCTCCGCGGGGACGCGACCCGAGCGCCGACTCAGAGGCCGGG
>JBAVIH010000031.1:0-1686 GCA_049686695.1 Bryobacteraceae bacterium
GCGCCGGACATGCGCCGCGTCGACCGCGGCCTGTTCGCCGCCGGCGCGCTGCTGCTGGCGCTTTACTTCTTTCGCCTGACGCGCGCGTCCCTCCACGTCTATTTCACGCCCGACGATCTGATGAACCTGTATCGCTCGTGGATCTATTCCGCCGGCCGTCTCCTCAAAGCCAACCTGCTCTTCTTTCTTAACTCCGATTTCGGACGTCCCATGGGCAGCCTGTGGTACCGAGCGATCGTCGACTTAGCCGGCTTTCACTCCTTCTGGTTTCACGCTTCCAATCTTGCCATCCTGGCCGCTAACATCTGGCTGACTTACGTCGTGGCGCGCCGCCTCGCCGGATCGCGCGAAATCGCCGCTCTCACGGCGCTGGGGATGGCCTATCAGCAGCGCCTCGCGTGGCTCTATTTCGACACTGGGTTTATCTACGACGTCCTCTGCTATTTCTTCCTCTTCGCCGCGCTGGCGCTCTATCTGCGGGCGCGCGCGCAGGCCGCGGCGTTGCGGCCCTGGCACTGGGCGGCTCTTTTCGCGCTCTACATCTGCGCTTTGAATTCCAAGGAAATGGCGGTGATGCTGCCGGCGTTCCTGGGGACCTATGAACTGCTGTACCATCCGCCGGGCGCCTGGCAACCCGCCACGCTCCGCCGCTGGCTGCTGCGCGAAGGCCACCCCACGCTCGTCGCCGGCGGAGTGGCGTTGTTGTTTGTGGTGGGCAGATCGACCGGCCCCCAGTCGCTGACTCACAACGCCGCCTACCGGCCGGTCTTTACGTGGACGCAGTTCCTGCTCACCAGCCGCCACTTCGCGGGAGACTTCCTCGCCATGCCCGATTGGCCGGCCTGGGCCGTGCTCCTGCTCTGGGGCTCGCTGGCCGCCATCGCCTGGTTCACGCGGTCGCGTGTGCTGCGCTTCGCCTGGCTCTTTCTGATGCTCAGCCCGCTGCCCATTGCATTCATCTCGCCGCGCGGAGCGGCCCAATATTACGTGTGCGTGTTCGGATGGATGCTTTGTGCCGCCGTGTTGCTGGTGAAGTTCGCCTCGTTCCTCATGCGCAGTGTGCCGCTTCCGGAGTGGTGGCTGAGCAGAGCGCGGGGCGCGGCTTTGTTCCTGATCTCGATGACGATTCTTTATTCGGCATACAAACCACTGGGGTACGGCGGGATTGCGAGCGCGTCCGTGGAGGCCCCGGAAAACCGCAACACGGTAGCCCAGCTTCATGCCGCAGCGCCGGCTATCCGCCCGGGCAGCCGTCTCCTGTTCCTCAACGACCCCATTAGCCCCGAGTGGTACAACCTGCTCTTCATGGTGGGGTTGAGCTACGCCGATCGCAGCCTGCAGGTCTTCCGGGTCAAACAAATGAATCCGCCCCCGAATGACAAAGAGATCGCTTCCTACGATTACGTCTTCGATTATCACGATGGCCGCTTCTTCGTGCTGAAGAAGCCCGGTTCCTGACCGTCGGGCTCGATGGGTTCCGGACTAACCGGCATCTTACGGAGATGTTGGCGTTACACTGATATGTTTATGCGAAATTCACAGCGCGCATTCGTCCTGGCGGCCGGGGCGATCTTGTTTTACCAATTGATTGTTCCGCCGGTCGTCGGCCTGGCGGATAATGGCGACTTTGTCAAGGTAATCGGCAGGTTCGATCTGCATGGCCTGAATTACCACACTTACGTAAAC
>JBAVIH010000032.1:0-6568 GCA_049686695.1 Bryobacteraceae bacterium
AGGAAGGCATGAGCTTTGCGCGCCTGGACGCCATGGCGAAGACGATGAGCGACACCGAATGGGCGCGGAAGATGAGGGCCGCCAGAGTGGCATTGCTGAGGCGCTGCAAGAGCGAATCGCCGGACGCTGCGCGGTCGCCCCCTCACTTTTCAAGATCACCTTGTATTGGAAACGGAATCCGATTTCAGGATCATCCTTCGATTGGAAAATGCTGCTTGGAACGGGCGGTTGTATCTGAGGAAAACCAACGGGCAACCTGAAGGATGCCCCACCGGGTCAGGCCAGGGCTTTCATCGGGCGGGCGCCGTTGGCAATGCTGACCACGGGCCTCTCGAACACGGTCATGTCCTGGATCAGCCGCTCCAGGTCGGCGTCGTCTTCCACCGTAATTTCGTGTTCGATCCAGTCGGAGAGCGGGATGTTGCGGAAATACATCCGCTCCTGCAGCACCAGGCTCTTGCGGGGGTGGGCCAGCCGGCGGTTCTCGCGCGTGTAGTGGCGCTGCTCCACCTTCATCTCTCCCAGAAACGAGTCCAGCGCCTCACGGTGCGCGCGTTCCTGCGCCGCGCGCATGGCGGTCTGCAACTGCGCTTCCATGGCTTCCCGTTCGGCCTGGATGGCGCCCTTGTCGGCTGCGATGCGCTCGCGCTCCTCAGCCAGCTTGACTTCCATCCGCGACTGCATGACGAACCAGGCCAGGATGCTGGACGCCACTGCCGCGAGTACGGGCAGTCCAATCCATAGTGCCGCCGGTGCTGCTTCCATGGGTCAATGCTAACCGCGGGCAGCCAGGGAATGCTAGCTGCCGAAAGTAAACAGACGCCCGTAAACCTATGGGAATGGGATAGATCACGCGCAACGGTTGTTACGGCCGGAAGCTTACCCCTGGGTGCCGTCGATCTTCTGGCCTGCCATGGTATGCCGAACCTCGGCGAGTTGCAACCGCACCAGCGGGCCGAAAATGGCAGCCAGCCGCGCCCGCAGGCCGGCCAGGAAGCCAAGGTATTTGCCTGCGAAAACCGCCCGGCCGAGCAGGAAATCGGCTTGCAGCAGCGCCTCCGGCGGCCGGTCGCCGTAGTGGAGCACGCGGGCCTCGGAAATCAGCAGGATCTTTTTCCCGGCGCGCAGAATCTGCGCCGCCAGGTCGGCATCCCCGCCGAACTGGCCGTAGCGCTCGTCAATCTGGCGGATGGCCTTGATCAGAAACACCCGCGCCATCAGCGCCGCGCCGCGTGGATACTGGACGGCGACCGGCTCGGGGGAGGGTTCGGCGGCTTGCCATTCGCCATCCGGCGGCAGCGAGCCGAGCTGCGGCGCGGGGTTGCCTTCCGAATCCACCAGCAGCGGGCACACCGTGGCCGCGGCGGCATTCGCATCCAGGGCGTCGGCCAGGCGCATCACCGCGCCCGCTTCCACTTCCGTGTCCTCGTGCAGAAACAGCACGTATTCGGTGTCCGCCGCCCGCCACCCCAGGTTGAGCCCTTTGGTCAGCCCGAAATTCTTGGGCAGGCGGATGAGCTGGATGTTCGGGAACTCCTCGACCACCTGCGCGCTCGCGTCGCTCGAGCCGTTGTCCACCACGATCAGTTGCAGCCGCTCGCGGCCCTCCGACCGCTCGAGCGACTCCAGGCACTTCCGCAGCCGGTCGGCGCGGTTGTGCGAAACCACCACCACCGAGGCGCGAAGCGGCAGTTTCTCCGGTACGGCATTCCCTGTCGGCGTCAAGCCAATAGCATAGCGCCGATCTGTTAACGCGTGCCGATCTGTTAACGTGTAGGTTTATGTCAGCAGCCAACATTCTGGCGGCCCTCG
This sequence comes from Bryobacteraceae bacterium, assembly GCA_049686695.1. Taxonomy (GTDB): domain Bacteria; phylum Acidobacteriota; class Terriglobia; order Bryobacterales; family Bryobacteraceae; genus Bog-375. Next base: position 1,813 of record JBAVIH010000032.1, read on the forward strand.
TCGAAGGGGCCATCGTTCCGGTGGTGCGCGCGTCCTCCGCGGAGGCCGCGCTCCAGGCCGTGGAAGCCATCGCCAACGGCGGCATACGCGCCGCCGAAATCACCATGACCGTGCCCGGCGCGGTGCGCGTGCTCGAGAAACTGGCGGACCGCTTCGGCGGCAGCCTGCTGCTCGGCGCGGGGACCGTGCTCGATCCGGAAACCGCGCGCGCCTGTCTGCTGGCCGGCGCGGAGTTCATCGTTTCGCCCAGCCTCAAGCCGGCCACCATTGAAATGGCCAAACGCTATTCCAAACCCGTTTTCCCCGGCGCGCTCACACCCACCGAGGTGCTGACCGCCTGGGAAGCCGGCGCCGACGCGGTCAAGATTTTCCCCTGCGGCAACGTCGGCGGGGCCAAGTACATCAAGGCGCTCAAGGGACCGTTCCCGCAGATCGAGACGATTCCTACCGGCGGCGTCAACCTCGAAACCATCGGCGAATTCCTCAAGGCCGGCGCTTGCGCGGTCGGCGTGGGCGGCGAATTGGTGGACGCCGGTTTGATCCGGCAGGGCCGCTTCGACGCCATCACCGAGCGCGCCCGCCAGTTTCTCGCCGCCGTCGCCAAAGCCCGCGCCGAAATGGCGAGCTCCCACTCGTAGCAACTGGTCGGTCGGGTGCCCGGACGGCGGCTGAAGCGATGCCCTGATACAAGGCTCTGGAATCACGTTGCGAACTGTGAGACGGGGCACTTGGCGCGGAGTTGGCGCGCCCGCCTGCGGTACGCTGAAAGTGGATCATGATCGGCATGGCGGTGGCGTTTTTCGCGGCGGCGTTGCCGAACGCAGTGGTGTTGCGGCCGGTGGTGAACCTGTATGCCAAGCCGTCGGAAGAAGCGGCGGTCGTTTCGCAGGCAATCTACGGATCGAATGTGGCCGTGCTGGAGCGGGTCGAAGGCTGGGCGCGGATTCGCACGGCGGACGAATACGCCGGATGGGCGCCGCTCGACGCGCTGAAGATCGGGCCGCCTTACGCCGCCGCCGGGCAGGTGGCTGCGGTAGCCAGCCTGTTCGCGCACATCTACCGCGAGCCCGATGTCACGGCGCACGCGGCGCTGCTGACCGTGCCGTTCGAAACCAGGCTGGAAATTTCGAGCGGCGAGCGGGAGCGCTGGCACCAGGTGCGGCTGGCGGATGGGCGCCTGGGTTTTGTGCAGGAGGGCGATGTGACGTTCGACTCGACGCCCATCGGCATCGAGGAGATGCTGGCGCTGAGCCGGCGCTTTCTGGGCCTGCCGTACACCTGGGGCGGAACGTCCAGCTTTGGCTACGATTGTTCCGGCTTCGTGCAAATGCTGGAGCGGCGCCACGGCGTGCCGCTGCCGCGCGATGCGCAGCCGCAGGCGGACTGGAGCGGCCTCAAGCCGGTGAGCCGGGCGGAGCTTAAGCCTGGCGACCTGCTGTATTTCGGCGCCTCGCCCGAGCGCATCGCGCACACGGGCATGTACCTGGGCGATGGCCAATTCATCAGCGCCACCACCTACCAGACGCCCATGGTGCGCATCGACAGCCTGGACAATCCGCATTGGTCGCATCTGCTGGTGGCGATGAGGAGAGTGAAATGAACCGGAGAAACTTCGTGACGATGGCGGCTGCGGCCAGTCCGCTGAGCCGGATGGCGGCGGCAAGCGGGGGCGTATCGCTCGAGGCCAAAATCATCCGTCTCAACCTGCGGCACACCTGGACCACCACCATGTCCTCGAGCCAGTATCGCGACACGCTGCACGTGAGCTACGCGCGCGACGGCATTACCGGCCACGGGGAAGGCGCGCCGATCGTCCGCTATCACGAGGATGCCGAGGGCGCGCGGCAGGCGGTGGAATCCGTGCGTGGGTTGTTGCTGGCGGCCAATCCGATGCAGTTTGAAAAGGTGATGGCGGCCGTTTTCGGACGGGTGGAAGGCGCCTGGGCCGGCAAGGCCGCCATCGATATCGCGCTGATGGATTGGGTCGGCCAGAAGCTGGGAATCCCGCTTTACTCGTATTTCGGACTGGATCGCGGGGATGCGCCGGTGACCACGTTTTCGATCGGCATCGACACGCCCGAGGTCACGCGGCAGAAGACGCGGGAGGCGGCGGAGTATCCGGTGCTCAAGGTGAAGGTTGGCCTGGCGACCGACGAGCCGACCATCGAAGCCGTGCGCAGCGTGACTTCCAAGCCGCTCCGCGTGGACGCCAACGAAGGCTGGAAGGACAAGGAAGAGGCGGTGCGCAAGATCAACTGGCTGGAAAAGCAGGGGGTCGAGTTCATCGAGCAGCCGATGCCGGCGGAAATGGTGGAAGAAACCCGCTGGGTGCGCGCGCGGGTGCACATCCCGGTCATCGCCGACGAGGCCTGCCGGCGCGCCTCCGACATCCCGAAAATCAGAGACGCATTCGACGGCGTCAACATCAAGCTGGATAAGAGCGGCGGGATGCTGGAGGCCTTCCGCATGATCGCGGTGGCGAAATCGCTGGGCATGAAAACCATGCTGGGCTGCATGGTATCGAGCTCGGTCACGGTGACCGCGGCGGCGCACCTGTCGCCGCTGGTGAATTATGCCGATCTCGACGGCAACCTCTTAATCGCCAACGACCCCTTCGTTGGCGTGCGCGTGGAAAAAGGCAAGCTGATCCTGCCCGAACGGCCCGGCCTGGGTCTGATGCCGGCGTAGGACTGAGGGCCCCTACGCCCCGGCTGCCAGTTGCGCCTCGGCTTGCTCCGCGGTGTCGTAACGCACCAGAAAGCCGTCCACTCCCGCCACCTGGAACAGCGTCCGGATGCGGGCGGAAACTCCCGTCAGCGCGTACCGGTGACCTTCCCGCTGGCAGGAAACATGAAAGCCCAGCAGCGCGCCGAGCGCCGCCGAATCCATGTACGGCACGCCGGCCAGATCGATGATGGTGACGGCGGTCGCCCGATCGCGTACAATGTTCTGGAAATCGAACATCGTCGAGAGAGTGAAGGGGCCGGTCAGGCGAAGTATTCGCACGTTCGGCGTGGCGCCGGCGCCGATTTCGATCCGCAGTTCTTCCATGGTGGGCAGTGTACTATGGCGCCGGCCGTGCTTCAATCGAAATAGTGTTACAACCATGAAACAATCGATTCCAACCGCGGTGCGAGTGATAGCGCCACCCGGCGACCTCTGGCTGGCGCGCCGGGTGAAAGCCCTGCTCGGCCGATTGCCGCCCGCGTCGGGCGCTCCGGTTTGGATTGAGCGCGTGGCAGCGCTGCGCGACGGGCACGGCGCGGCGCACGCCGGATCGTTTCTGCGGCAGCGGCGGATGGTGATTGCCTGCACCCGAGCCGAGTTTCCGCGCGTGTTCGTGCACGAGTGGTTTCACTTCGCCTGGCGGCGCGCCAGTAATCCGCTGCGGCGCGATTTCGAAAAACTGCTGGTTGCGGAGCGCCACGCCGGCGCGCGCGGCGAATTGGGGTGGTCGGCCGAGTGGCGCAAGCGGGCGCTCACGGAGCAGGAGGTGCGCAGACGCGCCAGGCGCTGGCGCGAATACTGTTGCGAGAGTTTCTGCGATACCGCCGCATGGATTTACGCAGGCGTCGCCAGCCACGACGAGTTCACCCTGGCGCCCCGGTTTCGCCGCCGCCGGCAAGCCTGGTTCGCGCAAAATATTACCGGCAAACGATTGTCGATATAATTGAAGCGGGAACCCACGCGTGTCCGCCTTCCGTTTTTCCGCCATCTTGAGTACCGTCCTGGCGCTGGGACTGTCCGCCGCCGGCTGCGGCGGCGCCGTCGAGGTCAAGGCCGCCACGCTGAAGGCCGAGAAGGATCGCAAGACCGCGCCCGATTTCACGCTCAAGGATGCGGACGGCAAGGCGGTGCATCTGTCCGATTACCGCGGCAAAGTGGTGATTCTGGATTTCTGGGCCACCTGGTGCGGTCCCTGCCGCATCGAGATTCCCTGGTTCATGGATCTGCAGCGGAAGAACAAAGACCGCGGATTCGAAGTGCTGGGCGTGGCCATGGACGACGAAGGCTGGGAAGTGGTGAAGCCGTTTCTGGCCGACTTGGGCGTCAATTACCGAGTGATGGTCGGCGACGATCTCACCGCCCAGATGTACGGCGGCGTGGACGCGCTGCCCACCACGTTCCTGATCGATAAAGATGGCAAGATCGCCGCGGTTCACGTGGGGCTGGCCAGCAGGAAGGATATCGAAGATGGTGTCGAACAGCTTTTGCAGGCTCCCGCGGCGGTGGCTTCCGCTGGCGCTGGTCTCCCTGTGGTCTCTCTCGGCGCAAAGTAGCGGCCATTTGAAAGTGGGCGAACCGGCCAAGCTGACGGCCGCGCGCGGCGCCGCCGTCGAAGCCAAAATCCCGGTCACGGTGGACCCTGGCTTTCACGTCAACAGCAACCACCCCACCGACGACTATCTCATCCCCTTGAATCTGACGTGGACTTCGCTGGGAGCGCTCGAAGGCGGCGAAGTCACTTACCCGCCAGCCAAGGCCGAGAAATACGAATTCGCCGAGAAGCCGCTGTCGGTTTTCTCCGGCGCGTTTTCTTTGACGGCGAGTTTCAAGGTCGCCGCCAACGCGCCGCCCGGCCCCGGCGTGGCGAGTGGCAAGCTGCGCTACCAGGCATGCAATTCGAATACCTGCTTCCCGCCCAAAACCGCGGAAGTCAGCGTGCCGTACCAGGTGCAATAAAGGGTGGGGCAGGCGCTTCCGCCTGCCAACAGGCTGTTTCGGGACCCGCCGCCGGATTGCTCCCAAGAAACAC
>JBAVIH010000033.1:0-9625 GCA_049686695.1 Bryobacteraceae bacterium
CATCGGCGCCTCCCGCCGCCGCGGCTGCGCCAGGCGAGATTCCGGTGCACGCGCGTTTCATTCGCACTTCGGCGACCGCGGGGGCCGGCACCTCGGGCATAGAATCGGTCGTCGGGTCCGGCCAGACCGGAGTCGGCACAGGTGTGCAGATGAATGAACGCGCCTATGAGGCCAACGAATCCGCCGGCCCGATGCGCGGCCTGATCCTGGTGGAATCGCCGCTGAGCGCGCTGAAATTCCAGGTGGACGACAACGCCGGGACCTACCTGGCGCGGGTCAAGGTCGTGGCCATTGTGCGCAATTCGAAAGGCGCCCCGGTGTGGAGCGGCCAGAAAGAGCTCGACATCAAAGGTCTCATCCGCGACCAGAGCCTGCGGCTCAAGGGCAACCTGGAGTTTATGCGGGAACTCGTCGTGCCCGGCCACGATAGCTTCACGATCGACGCCAAAGTGGAGGATCTGCTGGCTGGAACCTCCGGCCGCCTCCAGACTCCGCTGCGGGGTGGCCAGGGCGCGCCCGGTCTAATGGCGAGCGACGTGATGTTCGTGCGCCCGTTCAAACGTTCCACCGACAAGTTCGAGGCCGACCAGGTGCTCGCCTACGAGGGCGAGGCCTTGTCCCCGGTGCTCGATCCGGTCTTCCAGGCCGGAGAAGAGTTCAATCTTCAGCTCTATCTCATTCTGTATCCGGATATCCACGGCGCCCAGCCGGACATGAGCCTCGAGCTCGCGCGCGAGGGGCACGTAGTGGTCCGCATGCCGATGCAGTTCAAGACCAAGATCCTCAATTCGAACCTGGAAGGCAAGGCCAACACGCTCGGAATCAACGCCGCTCCAATGACGGGCGGGCAGTCGCGCGCATTTCCGTACCTGGCCAATGTCAACGGCAGCAAGCTTTCCGCCGGCGACTACGAAGCCATCGTCACCATCCGCCAGGGCAAGAGCGTGATCATCCGCAATGCGCCGTTTCGCGTGCTGGGGGAACGCGGGGCCACCGAAGCCGCCGCCCCCGAGAAGATCCTGATCAGGCGGACCCCTGCGGAAGACGGGGTGGTGGTGCTGCCGGAGATCGAACCCGCCACCATCGATTCGAGCGGCCTCGGAATGCCGCTGGACGAGCAGAAGCGGCTTTGGGACGAGGCTGCGGCGAATGCGCGCGAGTATTCTTCGCACCTGCCGAATTTCCGCTGCACGCAGGAGACGCACCGCTTCACCGGACCCGCCTCCAAGCCGGATGATTTGAAGGAGGCCGATTCGTTCAAGGACGAGCTGACGTTCGAAGACGGCCACGAAACCTACCATGTCGTCGAGATCAACGGAACCAGGACCGAAGCTACGCGCCAGGATTTGAATTTCGTCAATTCCAGGGGCGAGTTCGGCTCCATGCTGATGGGGCTGTTCGATCCTGAGGTCGGCGCTTCGTACAAGTGGGCCGGCCGCGCGATGGCCATGGGCGTCCTCTGCCAGGTGTTCGAAATCACCGTGCCGAGGGCCAAATCGAACTTCACCCTCACCTACAACCGGGCGGGCGAGCCCGCCGGCTACACGGGCAAGGTCTTCGTCGACGACGAGACGGGCCTGGTGAGACGCCTCACCATTCAGGGAGAAGGGCTGCCGCCGACCTTCCCCCTGCAATCGCCGTCGTTCTCGCTCGAATACGGAATGGTGCGCATCGGAACCGAAGATTATCTGTTGCCGCTGCGCTCGACCATGCAGGTCAAGCGGAACAAGAACGTGGAGCGCAACGAGAGCGTCTTCCGCGAATACCGCCGCTTCGAGGCGTCCTCCGGAATCAAGTTCGATAACAAGTGACGGTGGGGCAGACGAATGGTTTTTGTCGTCTGTCAAAGCCGCGTCAGTTGTACACGGTATTGATCGTGAACAGTGCGCCGGCGAAAGCGTAGCCAATGTCCAGGCCGGTGGCCGTGATCGACTGGGTGGCGCTCTGGTTCTCAACCGTCAGCGTGCCCGCGCCAACCGGCAGGGTCTGCAACACCGAGGCGGGAACGGTGAACTCCCCAATGCTGGCCGGAACCGAGCACATAAAGCTGGCGCTCGGGGTTGGCGAGCCGGGCGCGGCAAACGAGGTCCCGCGGATGGCGACCACTCCATCGGCATCGCCTCCGGTCCAGGTCAACTGCGCGCCCTGCGCCCGGCTGATGACGCCGACAGACTTCTGATTGGTCCAGTCGAGTGGAGCCGGATAATTGACGGCCGTGCTGAAGGGCCCGACGCTCCACTGACCGGGCGCGGCCTGAGGCGCGAATGTGAACGTACCGCCGCTCGCGGGAACCACTGAAGCCGGCACAACCCCGCCAAAGTCCCCGTTGCCGTCTTCCTCAAGGACCTGCTGCCCGGCCGGCCCGGTGAAGTTGATGTAAGGGCTTGGAGCCAGAGCCGTGGTTTGGTATGTGCCAGCCGGAACTGCGATGCAGCTTCCCGCCGATGCCGGCGCACTGCCTGCGAAAGCCGCGAGCGCGGAGCCGGGTATGGTTTCAAAATACCCGCCCGCCATTGCCTGGCTTCCCTCCTGCGATATCGACAGCGACCCAAAGTTGACCGCAGCCTTGCCGCTGAACGCCTGCGCCACGCTGGGGTCGATGACGAAGGACGGGTACATGCAGGGACCGCCGCCCATGGCAATCGGCAGCGTCACGCTGTTGCTGCCCACGCCGGTGGCGCTGTCCGCCGCCGTTAGCGAAGCCGAGCAGCCGCGGGGAAGAGGAGAGGTAGATAAGGTGTAGTTTGGCGCCGGCAGTTGGATGTTGATCTGATCCAGGCCCGGATAGCCGCTTCTGCCCGCCCAGACAACCGGCACAGTCGAGCTCCCAACGTAAACCGTCAGCGGGACGTTCATCTGTCGCGGCGCCGTATAGGTGGTGTCGCTGACCGCGGTGTCGGCTCCCAAGCCCGATCCCCAGAGAGTGATGATCTGCCCGGACGCCGCCGCCGAGGTGGGCGAAACGAAGTTGTAGTTGGCGTCCGTCGCCAGCACCTGGCCGGTTCCGTCGCCGGACATGGTGGCGAGTCCCATGGCGCTCAGCACAACCTGAATCGAAGCCGGCGCGCTGGCGAGCCCGTTATTCGTCACCGTGACGGAACCGGTTCCCACCGGCGTGTTGGAAGGAAGCACCGCCGCGATCTGCGTCGGGGTCGCGTAGTAGAGTGCCGGGTTGACGGTCACGCCGGCAACCGTCACCGCCACGCTGGCGCCGTTCAGCGTCAAGGGCAGGCCCTTGCTGCTGTCCTGCAAAACCGCCGGCACGCCCGGCGCCGCCATGGCGGAGCCAAAGATCGCGAAAATGCTTCCCGGCGCAATGCCGTAATTCTGCTGGCCAGGCAGAATATAACTGTAATTGTTCAGCACCGCGGTGATCGCCGGGTTCGGGCCGACGGCCAAGATCAGTGCGTTGCTGGCGATCCCTCCGATGCCGACCGAAATATTCTGGTTGCCAGACGGCGCGTTGGGCGGCATCGTGAAGTAGACCTGGTAGACGCCGACGCCGGCCATGCCCAGTACCGCATACAAAACCTTGCATTGGCTGCCGGCCAGGGTGACCGTGGGGACGCTCGTGGTCCGCCCGTTCCCCGAGCCTCCGGTGGCGATCACCGGGATGGTCGGCCCCAGGCCGACGGCGTACATGTTGATGGTCTCGTTCGGCATCGCGGGCGCGTCCGCCGACACAGGACTCCCATTGGAGTGCCAGGCGCTGACAGTGGTTGCGCCGGTGGCTTGCGGCATCAGGATCGGTGCATATTGTGAAAGAGTAACGACGCTGGAGCCACCTTCGATGGACCCTGCCATTACCACCGGTATGTTCGCGCCTGTCGGTGCATTTACCGGAATCTGGATCGCATAAAAAACGGCGGACGTGGAACCGACGTAGGCATTCTGGCCGCCCACAGTCACCGTGGGAGTGAGGCCGGGATAGAAATAGGCAATCAGTTGGGCGAGGCTACCCGGGGCCAGGCTGGTTCCGCCCAAGATGTCCTGCACCACCATCGAGGTGCCGCTCTGCCCGTGCAAGGAGAATCCCGCCAGCAGGGCAATCGCAACACATAGATACGCGCGCTTCATAACGCCTCCTGGGAAAACCCGGCTGGGGTTGTTGCCGGCCGGGTGCTCTTATCGTTCGGAATGGACGATGACGCCGCCGATGAACGGCGAGGGAAAGGACGGGGCGCAATTGGCTCCATGGCTAAGAGCCTCCTGGACCAGTGTAGCTCCCGGCGGGTGAACCGGGCGTTTCACCTCGATTTCTCCGATTCCGCTTCCGGACTCTAATGACTCGATGGCGGGCACGTCCACAGCGTCACGCTGTTGCTGGAAAGGAAGTCGGTGCCGCTCACCGCCTGCAACGGAGCCGCGCAACTGTTGGTGAGAGCGTAGTAGCAGTTGGTTTGGTACGTTCCGGGCATCTGGATGTTAATCTGATCCAGGCCCGGATAGCCGCTTCGGCCCTGCCAGACAACCTGCGGGTTCAGGGTAGCGAGATAAAACGTCAGCGGAACGACGCTGCTCGAGATGGGGTGCGGAGTCGGCGAATAGGTGGTGTCGCTGGCCGCGGGATCGGCGCCCAGGCCGGATCCCCAGAGACTGACGATCTCGCCGCACGTGATCGGGTTGGTGGGTGAATTCAAATTGTTGTTGGCATCCGTCGCAATCACCGGGCCGGTACCGTCGCCGGATATGGTGGCGAGTCCGAGGGCGCTCTCCACAACCTGAATCGTCGCCGGCGCGCTGGCGATCCCGTTGTAAGTCACCGTGATCGTGCCGGTTCCTACCGGCGTGATGGAAGGAAGCACCGCGGCAATTTGCGTCGCAGTCGCATAGTAGAGCGCCGGACGCACGGTGACGCCCAAAACCGTCACCTCCACGCTGGCGCCATTCAGCGTCGAGGGTAGGCCATTGGTGCTGTCCTGCAGGACCGCCGGCACGCCCGGCGTCGCCATGCCGGAGCCAAAGATCGTGAAAATGCTTCCCGGCGCAATCCCGTAGTTCGCCGTCCCAGGCAAAGTAAAGCTGTAATTGTTCATCACCGCGGCGATCGCCGGGTTCGGGCCGACGGTCAAAGCCAGCGCGTTGCTGGTGACACCTCCAATACTGACCGAGACCTGCTGATTGCCGGACGGGGCATTGGCCGGCACGTTGAAGTAGACCTGGTAGACGCCGACTCCGGCCGTGCCGAGTGCCCCATACAAAACCTTACACTGGTTACCGCCCAAAGTGACCGTTGGAAGTGTTGTGGTTTGCCCGTACCCCGTGCCTCCAGTGGGGATAATCGGGCTAGTGGGCCCCAGGCCGACGGCGTACACATTGATGGTCTCGCCCGGCATCGCCGGCGCGTCCGGAGATACGGGGCTTCCGTTCGAGTGCCAGGCGTCGACAAAACTCGAGCCGGCTTGCGTTTCGAGCAATGGCGCGTATGGTGCAATGAGAATGTAGGTAGAGACGCCAAACGCTGTCACCAGTACATTCGCGCCTGTCGGTGCGGTTACCGGAATCTGGATCTGATATTGAGCGGGGGCGGCGGAAATGACGTAAGCATTTTGGCCGCCCACGCTCACCGCGACGGTCGTGCCGAGTTGGTTCACGAAGTCGGTATCGAGCACGGCGAGGCTGCCTGGGGCAAAGCTCGAGCCGCCCAAAATGTCAAACACATCGATCTGTTGGGGCTGTCCGTGCAAGGAGAAACCCGCCAGCAGGGCGAGCATAAGACACAAACACGCGCGCTTCATGATGCCTCCTGGGAAACCGATCTCCTGAACCAGTTTAACGGCTTATCGCCGGGCGGGTGGACTGGCGGTTTCCCCACTTCTTCCGCGTTTCCATCCATCGGCGAGGCGGCGCCAAAAATGGATTGCCAGGTTGTTGAGAAACCGCCGGCGCGGCACGCACTCAGTTCTTAGCCGGATTTTCGCCCATGGCGCTCTTCAAGACTCAAAGTGCGGCCGTCTACGGGATTGACGCTCACCGGATCGACGTTGAAGTCGACATGTACTCCCACGGCTCCCCGCGAGATTCGCGGATGGTCGGGATGCCCGATGTCGCCGTGCGCGAAAGCCGCGAGCGCATCAAGTCGGCGCTCGTCAACTCCGGCTTCGGATATCCCAATAAAACCCTCACCATCAATCTGGCGCCGGCCAGCGTGCGCAAGGAGGGTGGCGGCTTCGATCTGCCGGTGGCGCTCGGCATCCTGGGCGCCATGGGCGTGGTCAAGGGACTCGACCAGCACTTCCTGGCGGGCGAGCTATCGCTCGATGGCGCCATCCGTCCGATTCGCGGCGCTCTTTCGATTGCCGTCTGCGCCCGCGCCGAGGGAATCCGCAACCTGATTCTTCCCGCCGAGAACGCCGCCGAAGCCGCCGTGGTCGAGGGCGTCGACGTCTATGGCATGCGCCACCTCGCCGAGGTCGTGGCCCTGGTGCAGCGTCCGCTCGAGTTCACGCCCGCGGTTCCGGCCCCCGACAGCCGGCCGGCCGATTCGCCCACCGCTCCGGACTTCGGCGACGTGCGCGGCCAGACCATGTCGAAGCGCGCTCTGGAAGTGGCCGCCGCCGGCGGTCACAACGTGCTGATGATCGGGCCGCCCGGTTCCGGCAAGACCATGCTGGCCAAGCGTCTGGCCGGCGTCCTGCCGCCGCTCACGTTCGAGGAGGCCATCGAGACCACCAAAATCCACAGCATCGCCGGCCTGCTCGGCTCCGGCGGCGGCCTCCTCCACGAGCGCCCGTTCCGCTCTCCCCACCACACCATCTCCGATGCCGGACTGATCGGCGGCGGCATCGGCACGCCTCGCCCGGGTGAGGTCAGCCTGGCCCACAACGGCGTTCTGTTTCTCGACGAATTCCCCGAGTTCCCCCGCGACGTGCTCGAGATGCTGCGCCAGCCCATCGAGGACGGGTCCGTCACCATCGCCCGCTCCGTGATGACGGTTTGCTTCCCCTCCAATTTCATGCTGGTCTCGGCCATGAATCCGTGCCCCTGCGGATTCTATGGCGATACGGGGCGCGAGTGCCGCTGCACACCGGCCATCATTCAGCGGTACCTCAGCAAGATCTCGGGGCCGCTGCTCGATCGCATCGATATCCACGTGGAAGTGCCCGCGGTTCCCTTCAAGGAACTGCGCGACAACGCTCCCACCGAATCCTCCGCCCGCATCCGCGCCCGCGTCGAGCGCGCGCGGGCCCTCCAGCAGGCGCGCGGCTTCTACAATTCCGAGATGCCCGCGCCGCTCATCCGCAAGTTGTGCGCCCTCGACGAAGCCGGCGAGCGCACGCTCGAAATGGCCGTCCGCCGGATGAACTTCTCCGCCCGCGCGCACGACCGCATCCTCAAAGTCGCCCGCACTGTCGCCGACCTCGCCGAATCCGCCGCTGTCTCCGCCAAACACATCGCCGAAGCCGTGCAATACCGCAGCCTGGACCGCAGCTATTGGAATTGATGAGTGCCTTCGCGCGTGTCCGAAGGCTCGCCTATCGCCGGCAGCCGGCTGAACCCATTGTTCGGCTGCTTCATCGGTACTACGGCGCAGTCCGACTCCTCCAGCGCGTACGCATCCGGATTGTGGCTATTCGCCTTCCCGGATCGGCCTGATCGCTCAGGCGCACTGGAGGTCTCCCGGTTCTCGTGCATATTGTTTCGCGGCGTGCCTTGGGTCTTCGACTACGCCGGGCCCGGCCATGGCTCGCGATCTATCGCCATGCCCGGTTTGGCCTTCCCGCTGACAGAAAAGGGTCGGCGCCCGGTTCTTAGTTTTCGGAGCTCAATCGCCCAGCCCACCGGTGCCTCTGTCTACGCTTCGCCTGCCGTCTCGCGACGACATGCGCAAGACTCGAGGTCAGGATGGAGTCGCTTCTCCTTTCCTGTAGGGCTCTTTCATCCCCTACAACATGCCGGTTTATCCCGGCGCACTCTGTCCCCCTCTTTCCCGGCGTGAGTCACTTTTCCTTCCGTTTTCGCGAATCTGAATGGAGCGTGAATTTGACGACTCGACGCCCAAGCAATTGTCCCCTCCCTCCGTCTGCGCCGTTCTGCCGGAGGGCCGTCCTCAGCCAAACGGGACCTTGGGCTCCATCGATAGGCAACGGCGGGAGCGGCGACGGCGGAATCGCTAACGGGAGGTTCGTGATGAGGTTTTTAAGATGTGTCAGGTTTCTTGCGGCTGGCTTATTGACGGTTTGTGCCATGTCCGCCCAGAGTTACAGCTTTACGAATATCGACTATCCAGGCGGGTTATACGTCAATGCTACCGGCCTCAACGATAGCGGCGACGTTGTGGGAACCTATCAGGACTCCAACTACAATACCCACGGATTCCTGTATACCGGCGGCACGGCGTATTCTTCTATCGACTACCCCGGCGCCAGCCAAACCTGGGCCAATGGCATCAACGACAATGGCGTAATCACTGGGCACTACGAGGATAGTTCTGGGTTAAGTCACGGATTCCTGGACGATAATGGCGCTTTCAGCTCATTCGACTGCCCCAACGGCCTTGGAACGCCTGGCGGCATTGGAACGTACGCTTATGGGATCAACAATAGCAATCAGGTCGTCGGAAACTGCTTTACGTTTTTGAACCCGAGCGCTGCCGCTGCCGACGTCGCTTTTCTGTACAGCAATGGCTCCTTCTCCTTCTTCAATTCCCCGCTCACGTTCGCCTTCCCCACCGGCATCAACAACAGCGGCCAGATCGTCGGAGACTATGCGTTCGGCGGCTGCGGCGGCTTCCTCTACTCGGCCGGCACGTACACGGACATCGATTACCCTGGAGCAGGGAAAACGTGTGTTACGGGCATAAACGATGCAGGCGTGATTGTGGGGTGGTACTCGGAAGGATCTGTCGCTGGCTGGGGCTTTCTCTGGTCCGCCGGCCAATACACCACGATCAACACCGCCTCCTCCATAAACCTGAACCCAGGGCTGATGTACCTGCAAATCAATGGCATCAACAATATGGGCCAAATCGTGGGATTCTATTATCCCGCACAAGGAACATCGGAGAACCAGAATTACCTGGCCACTCCTATCGCTCCGCCGGTCCCGCTCCGGTTTGTTCCAGTCACGCCCTGCCGGGTAGTGGACACGCGCAATGCGGCCGGCCCCTTCGGCGGCCCGAGTATCACCGGAGGCGGCTCGCGCAGTTTCGCCATCCCGAACGGCGCCTGCGGCATCCCTTCCACCGCCCAGGCCTACTCGCTGAATGCCGCCATGGTGCCCACCGGGCACGGCTGGATCACCTTGTGGCCGACCGGACAACCGGAGCCGCTAGCGGCCTCGGTCAACTCCCCGGACGGCCGTGTGAAGTCCGATGGCGCCATCGTGCCGGCGGGAACCGGCGGAGCCATCAGCGTGTATGCCAGCGTCACCACGCAGGTCGTGCTGGATATCAACGGCTACTTCGTGCCGGCGGCCGGCAACCCCACCGCGCTGGCATTCTATCCGGTGACCCCCTGCCGCGTGGCCGACACCCGCAACGCCGCTGGCTCGCTCGGCGGGCCGTATATGAGCGGCGGCAGCACCCGGACGTTTCCCATCCTGGCGGCCAGCGCTTGTGGCATCCCTTCCTCGGCGCAGGCATTCTCGTTGAATCTGGCGGTGGTGCCTCTGGCGGGCAGGCTGT